>CAZFZG010000140.1:0-6145 GCA_964523205.1 uncultured Chthoniobacteraceae bacterium
GGCTTCGACATCAAGCCGCACGCGAACAAGATCGACATCGTCAGGTAACGGCCAATCGAGCGCCCTCGGACGTAGCGCCCATACGCCAGCAAGGTTAAGAAAAAGAAAACAGCGCTCAGAACGTCCTTGCGCTCAGCAACCCACGCTACCGATTCAACCCGCAAAGGATGGATTGCGAAAAGAGCCGTCACGAACCCGCTTGGCCAGATCCTGCCGCTCACCCCGCTGAGCCAAACGAAAAGCAAGACCGCCGCGATGCTATGCAACAGGACATTGGTGAAATGATGACCGCCCGCTTTCAGATCGAAAAGCTGACAATCGATCATATGGGAGATGATCGTGAGCGGGTGCCAGTTGTTGGTTTGAACGTCGACAAACGCCTTGGCTAAACCGCTCAAGCTCAGACCGGCACTGACCAATGAATTACCGTATACATAGGTCTTGTCGTCGTAATTGACGAAGTCGTGTCGGAGGGTTTGGCCGAACACAATCCAGATGAGCGCTACAATTACCGCGCAAATCCAAAAGCGGACCCAACGGGACGATGTTTCCTGCTTAGTCGGAGGGCGTTTCACGATGAGGCTTGTCCGTCTCGTAAAGAGATAGCTCATGGCGCAGAGTCTCGACCAGTGAGATGTCCTGTTTCCCAGTCGCCAATTCGATCGCGCGCCGGGCCGTCTCCGCCGCCTTCGGGAAAGCTTCGGCTTCTGCATAAGCTGCCGCCAATGTGCGCAAGACTATCGGCGAGTCGCCACCCGGGAGAGTGAGAGCTTTTTCCGCCAGCTCGACCGCGCGTGTTCCGTTTCGAATGTTGTCCGCAGGATAAGTCGCAAGGACCCAGGCTAGATTGTTTAGCGCGTTGCCATCGCTCGGGTCGATTTGGAGACTCGTTTCCCACTGTTGGACGGCACCGGCTGCGTCGCCCGCCCGGATGAGAAGAACCCCGAGATCATCTCGCGTCGAAACATCGAATGGCTGATCTTCGAGGATTGCCTTCGCGTGAATTATGTCCGCCGACCTCGAGTGAATGCGCGATTCCGCGATTCGACCATGTGTCCACAAAGCAGCCGCCAGATTTCGGTGCGCGGTTTGATTATTTGAGGTCACGGCCAGGGTATGTTCCCAGAGCGAAATACTGTCGCGCCAGTAAGCGGTTTGTTTCCACGCGCAAACGATCAAAACGACAATCACACAGCTGGCGAACGAAGTCAGGATCATGCGGTGATAGCGCCAACGCTGTGCCAGATCCACTACCGTCCAGGTAAGCGCGATTGTTATTCCAATGTGCGGCAGATAGGTGAAACGGTCTGCCCGACCTTGTAGTCCAGCCTGAAAGACGCCCAGCACCGGAGCGAGTAACACCAAGTACCAGAACCAGCCGACGAAAATGTAAGGGCGTTTCCGTCGCAGAAGAATCGCCAGCAGTGTCATTGCAGCGATCAACAACGCCGAGACAACAACGAGCCAGACATTTAGTCGATCATGCGGATGCGGATAAAAAACTGCCAAGTCGGTTGGCCAAAACATCTGGCGGAGATAAACGATCAAGCTCACCGCCGCGTTTTTCAGGCGCGGTAAGAGTGGCAGTTGTTCAAGCGAAGCCATTGTGACGGTCTGAGCGACGATGGTTGCGACCGAGGCGGCGGTTGAAAGAATCAGCAGCGGAATTTTCTCGGCGATCAGCCTCAACCAAATGCGAACCTTTGATTCCTGATCTGTGACCTCCGACCTCTGACCTCTATTGAGCGGCCAGTAATCCAGCAACAACAGCACCAGCGGCACCGTCACAAATGTAGCTTTCGACATCAATCCGCAGGCGACGAAGATCGACATCGCGACGTAGCGTGCGAGGCCTGGAGCCCGCGTGTAACGTGAATAAGCGCCCAAAGTAAGCATGAAAAAAACGCCACTCAGTACATCCTTGCGCTCGGCAACCCATGCGACCGACTCAACCCGCATCGGGTCAATCGCGAAAATCGCGGCGACAAAAGCGCTCGGCCAAATGCGCCCCGTCATTTGAGCGAGAACCAAGAAGAGCAGCACACTTCCGATGTTGTGCAGGAGAACGTTGATAAAATGATGACCAGCGGGCCGCAGTCCGAAAATCTGGCAATCGATCATGTGGCTCAAGGTTGTGAGCGGATGCCACAGACTTGCGTGGCTATGAGTCACCACCCATTTGAATCCGTCGAGCGTTAAACCGCGACTGACCTCGCCATTTTCGTAGACGTACCGGTCGTCGTCGAAATTTACGAACTCGTGTCCGAGAGTTTGGGCGAACACCAGCCAGACGATCACCGTAAGAAAAATACAAACGGCGAGCCTGACTCGGCTATTTTGACGCTGGCTCGTCAGCTCCGGCGCTGTCGGCATCTTTAGACCGGCGAAGGAGCCAGCCGCCAGCAGGCGAGACGAAAACGCAACGCCGTTCCAAGACAACCGAGCCCGTAACGCACGCTGCGGCGAAAGTTAATCGAAGATCCTTCTGGCAAGTATTTGGCCGGACAGGTGACTTCGCCAATTTTGCAGCCGAGCCAGACAATCTGGGCGAGCATTTGATTGTCGAACACGAAATCATCCGAGTTTCTTTCAATTGGGACGCGCTCCAGCAGACTTCGCGCGAACGCGCGATAGCCGGTGTGATACTCGGAAAGCTTGGCCCCGATCATGAAATTTTCGGCCGCGGTGAGGAAACGGTTGGCGATGTATTTCCACCACGGCATCCCGCCATCGAGCGCGCCCCCGCCGAGAATGCGCGAACCGAGCACGCATGGATAAAGCCCACTTGCCACCAGCGACGCCATCGCCGGAAGAAGTTGCGGTGTGTATTGGTAATCGGGATGAATCATCACCACGATGTCGGCGCCGGCTGCTAGGGCGAGCCGGTAACACGTTTTCTGGTTGCCACCGTAACCGCGATTTTCCGGATGCACTTCCACCTGCACGTTCGGCAACGTGCGCGCGATGGCGACGGTTTCATCATGACTGGCGTCGTCCACCACGATGACAAGATCGACAATTCCTTGCTGCATGACTTCGTCGTAAGTCCGCTGCAACGTGCGCGCGGCGTTATAGGCCGGCATCACGACCACGATCTTTTGGCCGCTTAACATTGGTCTAGTCGAATACCCATTCGAGTCTAAGGTGCAACCTCAATGATCATTTTTCACGACCCGCGCTGCGTTGAATATTCCAGTCCTGGTCACCCGGAGCGACCGGAGCGCATCACTCCTACCGTGCCGCTTCTAAAAAGTCGACATCCAGCCTGGGAGTGGCGCGTCCCAAGAACGGCGAGTGATAAAGAGCTGCTGCGAGCGCATACGACAGATCACATTGCGGCTATCAAGCACCCGCCAGGCGACTTCGATCTCGATACACCGGCCTACGTGAATATTTACAACTACGGCCTGAAATCCGCCGGCGCGGGAATTGAAGTCGCACGCTCGGCGCTTAATGGCGCGCCTGCATTTAGTCTAATGCGACCGCCGGGACATCACGCCACGCGCGATCGCGCGATGGGGTTTTGCTATTTCAGTAACATCGCGATTGCGGCGCTCGATGCGCTCGAACACGGCGCTGAGCGTGTCGCAATCTGGGACTTCGACGCCCACCACGGTAACGGCACCGAGGCAATCGTCGCCCACAACGACCGAATTCGCTTCGCTTCGATTCATCAGTTCCCGGCCTACCCCGGGACAGGCGCAAAATCATTCGCCAACATCGGGAACTATCCGGTCGGACCACAAACGCCGCGCGGGGAGCACGTCGATGTTTGCAAACACGCGCTGGACAAATTGCTCGGTTTCAAACCCGGCTTGATTCTTGTCTCCGCGGGATTTGACGCTTACGCGCGCGATCCACTTGTTCAAATGACCCTTGAACAGGAAGACTTCGAGAAATTCGGTGAATGGTTGCGCAAGATCGACATCCCGGTAGGCGCGATTCTTGAAGGTGGTTACAGCGACGATTTGCCCGAATTAATCGACGCCTTTCTTAGCGCCTGGGACGGTTGATTTGCATCTGGGCCAGCAATTGATCTGCCGCAACTTCGATGTCGGGATAACCGAATTCATGTGCGCGTGCTTTGACTGCCAGCAACCCGCAACGATGCAGCGCACTGAAATCGCCGAATGGAAATTTGTAATGCGCTTTGCCGTGAGCAGAGTGTCGATTATCGATCCCGAGATGCCATTTGCCATATTCTTCGAGTCCAGACTCACGAACAAACTCGTTCTCGCGCGCCCTTGACGGCTTGTCTCCTTGCCACGCTCCTCTCTTGTCTCCGATAATGCGTCCTTCTCTGATCAGCTGGCGGGCGAATTCGAATGCGACAGGATTAAGCGTGATCGATGGTTTTTCTTCGGCGCCAACTGGCTGAATGCAGGCGATAAGAGCAGCGAATATTGCGCTGACAGTTAAGTATTTGTTCATAAGGGGGTCTGTAACATCTCGGGCTGGCGGGATTTGAACCCACGACCTCTTGAACCCCATTCAAGCGTTCTACCAAGCTGAACTACAGCCCGATTTTGCGAGGCGAACTATTCACCAATCGAAAAGAAATCGCGAATTGAAACGGCGAAATATCGACCAGGCGAGCGGTGGTTAGCTCCAATCTTCCAGCTCGAGTTAGTGCCGCCGCGCGGCATGAGATTCGCTTGAGTCTGTCAACCGCGAATGCACCACCCGACAAGACCCGCGCAATCAAAGGCCCCTAAGAGCTTTTACGTCTACGTTCTCCGGAGCAGCAAAACCGGAAACCGGTACGTTGGCTCCTGTGAGAACCTCGAGGATGGCCTTAAATGGCACAACGCCGGTCACTCGAGCGCGACACGCCACGGCGTTCCCTGGATAATGGTGTGGAGTGAAGTCTTTTCTAGTAAGACCGACGCCGTTACCAAAGAGCGTTACTACAAAACAGGCTCCGGTCGAAATGTGTTGAACTCGTTCGGGCTGTAGAATACCGAAGCACCGCGTCGCGCTGGTGTGGTCTCGACTCGTACTTCCTCGGGGAATCTTGCGACCGTCCTCGACCGCCGCTACAGAAAGAAATGCTCAGTGCCGGAATCGTTGGACTGCCTAATGTCGGCAAATCGACCTTGTTCAATGCCGTCACGCGAACTCATAAAGCGCCGGCCGAGAATTACCCTTTCTGCACGATCGATCCCAACGTCGGCGTCGTTACAGTGCCTGACCAGCGATTAGGAAAGATCGCGACGATTTCGAATTCGAAAAAAATTACGTCGACGGCGATTGAATTTGTCGACATCGCCGGCTTGGTCAAAGGTGCGAGCACCGGCGAAGGATTGGGGAATCAATTCCTGAGTCACATCCGCGAAGTGGATGCAATTGTCGAAGTAGTCCGTTGCTTCGAAAATGCGGACATTCACCATGTCAGCTCGACGATCGACCCCACTCGCGACATTGAAGTCATTAATACTGAACTCCTGTTGGCTGACTCGGCCGCGCTTCAGAAACGCAAGGATCGTCTGCAAAAGGAGGTGAGGGCAGGGTCGAAGACCGCGAAGATCGAAGACGCAATAATCGACAAGCTGCTGCCGCATTTGAACAAGGGAAGGCGCGCATTGACACTGGCGCTTTCGCCCGAAGAGAAGACAATCGCCCGCAACTTTTTTCTCCTCACTTCCAAACCAACCATCTTCGCCTGTAACGTCGCCGAATCCGATCTCGTGACAATTTCCAAAGGGGATAAATCAAATGCGGCCGCCAAGTTTGTCGCGCTCGTTCAGGATTACGCACAGCATCATTTCGGAACCGAGGCATTTGTGATCAGCGCGCAGATCGAAAGCGAGCTGGTCGATCTTAGCGAGGAAGAAGGACTCGAATACTTGCGCGGCATTGGCGTGGAGGATAGCGGCGTCCACGCGCTCATTCGCGCGGTTTACCATTTGCTAGGTTTGCGCACGTTCTTCACGACCGGGGAAAAAGAAACCCGCGCTTGGACCATCCATGCTGGCGACAAGGCGCCGACCGCGGCGGGTGCGATTCATTCCGATTTCGAGCGCGGCTTTATCGCGGCCGAAACGATTGCCTACGATGATCTCATCACCGCTGGATCTTTCGCGAAGGCGCGCGAATCGGGAAGGCTTCGGCTTGAAGGCAAAGATTACGAAATCCGCGATGGCGA
>CAZFZG010000141.1:0-6113 GCA_964523205.1 uncultured Chthoniobacteraceae bacterium
ATCTTGGTGGTCGTGAAGATTCCGGTCTGGGTGTAATTGTCGAACCCGTAAACGATCGAGTGCGTTGCCATCAAATTGTTCGGCGCAAGCTGGGCTTCGATGTCTGGCTCGGAAATGATCCGGCCGACTCGAATGTTCATTCCTTGAAAGAAATTTGGCACGTAGAGATCGAAATAAACCATCGGCATGTCATAGCCATAGTAGCTGTTGTGCTTCAGGAGCTGATCGCTAAATAGGCCGCGCGAGATCATGAAGCGATAGTCGAGTCCATAGACACCTGAAATACGAAAGCCCCAATCGATGTGATCGGTTTGGTTTTCATCCGGCAGGCGCTCGAGATAGAGAACAATCTGATTCAACTCCATTCGGTTCGGGCGCAGATCGTAAATCAGCGGGAAATTTCCGTTCTCACTTGTCTTCGACGGATGGGATGTGCTGATGTTTCCCGAGAAATTTACCCAGCCGTAAATTTGGAACTTGCTTTGCTTGCACGCGTCGCCGCCCGGTCCGTCATATATCGCCTGCATCAATGGATAAGGCGCAAGCTCGCCAGGATCACCGATGATCGGCGTTCCGTTGATCTGCCAGTCGCCGCTTGGAAATGGTGGCGAATCAAACGGCGCAAGCGGAATCCGCCGCGTGTTCGGCGCGTTCGGATCGGGAGGCGCGTAAGCTGGCGTGCCGAGTTGTTCCAGAAACGCTTCATCGAGACGTTTCAAGAACGGTTCGTGTAATTTTTTCTCGGTGCGTGCCGCTTTCGCCTGTTCTTCGGTGGTCTGCTTCGGCTTTGCCTTGGCTTTGGTTTTCTCTTTGATTCGAAGGGTCGGGCTCGACGCCTCCTGCGAATACGCCGCGGAAACGACGAACAATGCGCACATCATCGCGAGCAAACATTTGGTTTTCAATTCTTCTCCTTGGTTACTGAATGGAAAGCTCCATGCAGTTGGTCGAGCGCAAGGTTAAGTCGTAAAACGTTCACTCGCGGCTCACCGAGAAATCCCAGTTGCGGCAGCTCGACTGTTTGATCGACAAGCGATGTGATTTTTTCGATCGAAATACTCCGTGCCGCGGCGACTCGCGGAATCTGCGACTTCGCAGCTTCCGGCGAAATATGCGGATCGAGTCCGCTGCCGGACGCCGTCAGCAAATCAACCGCCGCGGCAGCGCCAAATTTTGTGCGCCGCTCATCAATCGCTTTCTTCAGATCCGCGCTGGTCGGGCCTTTGTTGCTGGCGCCCGAGGGAAGGGTGGCAAAATCAGCTCCCGATGGTCGCGGCCAAAAATACCGCGGCGATTCGAATTTTTGCGCGAGCAGATCGGAACCGACGAGCGCATTGTTCTGAGTGGCGCGCGATCCGTTGGCTTGCTTTGGAAATGCCAGCTGTGTGATTGCAGTAATCAGGAGCGGATAGACGATTCCCGTCAGCAATGTCAGGACCACATAAATGCGAAGCGATTGAAGCGTAACTTTCATTTCACGACGAATGAGACCGGTTGGGATTTGTCGACGAACCACGTCCAAAAAAGGGGGCGAACACTTACCGGCGGTCGATCTTGAGGTCGGCTTTCCGGCGCGACGACGACGGGTGCCTGGAAAATCCGAACTTCGACAAGTTCGACGACCGGAACGAAGACAAAGACGTAAGTTCTCATTGGTCAGGCCAAGTGCACAGCGACCAGCGCGAGGTCGATCAGTTTGATTCCGATAAATGGCGCGATGATTCCGCCGACGCCGTAGATCAGAAGGTTGCGAACTAAAATCTGAGCCGCGCCGACCGCGCGATACTTAACCCCCGCGAGTGCGAGCGGAACCAGCGCGATAATGATGAGGGCGTTGAAGATAACGGCACTGAGAATGGCGCTCTCCGGCGAATGCAATCGCATCACGTTGAGCGCGGCCAGTGGTCCGACGTTCGAACCTGGCAGAGCATAAAGCGCCGCGAACATCGCGGGCAAAATGGCGAAGTATTTCGCCACGTCGTTGGCGATGCTGAACGTGGTCAGCGCGCCGCGCGTCATTAAGAGTTGCTTTCCAATCTCGACGATCTGAATCAATTTCGTCGGGTTACTATCGAGATCGACCATGTTCCCGGCTTCGCGCGCCGCCTGCGTGCCAGTGTTCATGGCAACGCCCACATCAGCTTGCGCCAGCGCAGGCGCGTCGTTCGTTCCGTCGCCGGTCATCGCAATCAATCGGCCTTCGGCTTGTTCGCAACGGATCCGCTTGAGCTTGTCTTCCGGAGTTGCCTGCGCCATGAAATCGTCCACGCCGGATTCGGCGGCGATCGCCGCCGCAGTCAGCGGATTGTCCCCAGTGATCATCACCGTGCGAATTCCCATTTTCCGCAATTGCGCGAAGCGGTCCTTGATCCCGCCTTTGACGATATCTTTCAGCTCGATCACGCCTAGTGTTTGTCGATCTTCGGCGACGACGAGCGGAGTCGCGCCGCGCCGTGAGATTTCTTCCACCGCCTTTTGCAGGCTCTGCGGAAACGCGCCGCCGTTTGATTCAACAAAGTTTCGAACTGCGTCAGTTGCGCCCTTGCGGATATGAATGGTCGGCTCCGCGCCATTTGCATGCAGATCGACTCCACTCATTCGCGTCTGCGCGGTGAATGGAACGAACGTCGCTTCGAGCTCGTGCATCTCTCGCGCGCGCAATCCGAATTTCTCTTTGGCCAACACGACAATGCTGCGGCCTTCGGGAGTTTCGTCGGCCAGCGAGCTCAGCTGCGATGCGCCGGCGAGATAACTTTCTTCCACGCCGGGCGCGGCGTGAAACGCCACCGCCATTCGATTGCCCATGGTGATCGTTCCAGTTTTATCGAGAAGGAGAACATCGATGTCGCCGGCCGCTTCCACCGCACGTCCGCTGGTTGCGAGGACATTTTGTCGAACAAGGCGATCGATGCCGCTGATGCCGATCGCACTAAGCAATCCGCCAATCGTCGTCGGAATTAAACAAACCAGCAGCGAAACGAGCACCGGAATGCTCACGTTGACCGCGCCTTGGTGACCGGCCGCTTTTTCGCTGTAGTGCGCGAAGGCGGGCAAAGTGAAGACGGCTAAGATGAAGAGCGCGGTCAGGCTGACGAGCAGAATACTGAGCGCGATTTCGTTCGGCGTCTTTTGGCGGCGCGCGCCTTCGACCAGACTGATCATGCGATCGATGAAGGTGTTCCCCTGCTCGCTCGTGATTCGAATAACGATTCGATCGCTCAAAACGCGCGTGCCGCCCGTCACCGCGCTGCGATCGCCGCCGCTCTCGCGAATGACGGGCGCTGATTCGCCAGTAATCGCGGACTCATCGACGCTCGCGATGCCTTCGATTACTTCGCCGTCGCCGGGAATAATGTCATTCGCTTCGCACACGACGATGTCCCCCTTGTTTAAATCGCTGGCGGCAATTTTCTCTTCGCGCCCATTTTTCAATCGCCGCGCCATTGTCGTCGTCCGCATGCGACGCAAGGCCGCCGCCTGCGCCTTACCGCGACCTTCCGCCATCGCCTCCGCAAAATTCGCAAAGAGGAGCGTGAACCAAAGCCAGAGCGAGATTTGAAAGTTGAAGCTGCTGAAATGGAAAATCGTGATGATCGACGTCCAAACCGCGCCGATCAGGACAACGAACATGACCGGGCTTCGCCATTGCACCCGCGGATCGAGTTTTTTAAACGAATCCAGAATCGCCGGACGAATCAGCGCCGGATCAAAAATGGAAGATGTCGATCTTGCGGCCATAACTAGAAAGTTCGGCCTGCGTTCATTAGAAAGTGCTCAACGATTGGACCGAGCGACAGGACCGGGAAAAATGTGAGGGCGCCGACGATCAGCACAACGCAAATCAGCAGGATGGTGAAAACCGCGCCGTTGGTTGGAAACGTACCGCTAGATGGCGGCGATGCTTTCTTTCGCGCGAGACTGCCGGCGATGGCAAGCACCGGCACAATAATTCCGAAACGCCCAACGAACATGTTGAGCGCGAGCATGTAGTTATACCAATCGGTGTTGGCGTTAATCCCCGCGAAGGCGCTGCCGTTGTTTGCGGCGGCGGTTGTGAAGGCATAAACCACTTCGCTCAGTCCATGCGGACCGTTGTTGTTCAGACTGTTGAGCGCCGCCGGATATAGCATGGTCGCCGCGCTGCCGCACAAAATCACCACCGCCGGAACGAGGACAGCGATAACCGCCCAAGTTACTTCGCGCGCTTCGATTTTCTTCCCGAGATATTCCGGTGTGCGCCCAACCATCAGGCCGGCGATGAAGACCGTGAGCAAAGCGAACATCAGCATTCCATAAAAACCGGCCCCAACGCCGCCGAAGATCACTTCGCCCAACATCATGTTAACAAAGGGGACCAAACCGCCGAGCGGGGTAAGCGAATCGTGCATCGTGTTAACCGCGCCGCATGACGCATCGGTTGTCACGGTTGCGAACAAGGCCGAATTGAATTGGCCGAAGCGAACTTCTTTGCCCTCAAGCGAGGGCGTCGCCAGACCAACCGCGGGATTCGGTTGCAGTTCGGCCCACCAAAGAGTCGCGAATCCCGCGAGAAAGAGAGCGAACATCGCTGCCCAGATCGCCCAGCCCTGACGACGATCGCCGGCCATTGAGCCGAACATGTAAACAAGCGCCGAGCCGAGCCAGAAGATAACGAAAACTTCGACGAAGTTTGTCAGCGGCGTCGGATTTTCGAATGGATGCGCGCTGTTCTGTCCGAAAAATCCGCCGCCATTTGTTCCGAGTTGTTTAATCGCAATCTGCGAGGCGACCGGCCCGAGCGGAATCTGCTGCGATGCGCCTTCGATCGTTGTGGCGGTGGGATAGCCAGCAAAAGTTTGGACTACACCTTGCTGCGCGAGCACGAGCGCAATCAAGATCGACAGCGGCAATAAGACGTAGAGGGTGCAACGGGTGAGGTCGGTCCAGAAATTTCCGATCGCATTCGCTTCTTTGCGAACCAATCCGCGCGCCAGTGCAACCGCAATGGCGATACCAGTCGCAGCGCTGACGAAATTGTGGACCGCGAGACCGGCCATTTGGGTGAAGTAACTCATCGTGTTCTCGCCGGAATACGCCTGCCAATTGGTGTTGGTCATGAAACTGACCGCGGTGCTCAAGGCGAGGCCAAACGGAACGTTCGGCAAGTGTTGCGGATTCAAAGGCAGCCACTGTTGCGTCAGCTCGATTGCAAGCAGGACGAGCGCGCCGACGACATTGAATATCAGCATCGCGATTGCGTACGATTTCCACGACATTTCTTCCGCGGGATCGATGCCGGAGAGCTTGTAAATGCCGCGCTCGATCCGCCCGAGCGGCCGGGAGAGGAAATGGCGTTCGCCGGCAAACACGCGCACGAGAAAGCGCCCGAGTAAAGGCGTGATCGCAATCAATCCCGCGATGAACAATGCCAACTGGACGAAGTCTCGCGCGTGCATGCTTAACTCTGCAATGCGCCGCGGTGGTGGCGTTAATTAAACGACGGTCAAAGTTCGTTAAAACATCGTTAAAATTGACGAGGTAAGAAACCGCTTGTCACCGGCAGAACCCCTGATCGACAGTTCCAAATTCACGCTGAATGGCTGATTTGATTATTACCGAGAGCGGCGCGGTCCATCGGCCGCGCAACGTCGATTGGAAACGCGCCGCCGCGCTGCTTTACGGCGATTGGGGCACGAGCAAAGCCTACGTCATCGGCCTGGCGTTTTTAGCGGCCGCGTTCTCGTCGCTGCCCATCATTCTCGCAGTTTGCGCACTGACCGGCTTGGTCGGGATCAATTACATCGTCATCTGCCGCCATTTCCCGGATGGGGGCGGCGTTTATTCGGCGGCAAAGTCACAGGGTCGTTTACTCGCAGTCATCGGAGCGCTGCTTTTGCTGGCCGACTTGACGGTGACGGCCGCGCTGAGCGGCTGGTCGGCGTTGAGCTACATCACTTCCGGCGCCGAACACATCGCCGCCATCAAGTTCGTTCGCGATCACATCGCGCTCACAACCATCGTCGTGCTGTTGATCATGGCGCTGATCAATTATTTCGGGCCAAAACATTCCGGCAGCCTGGCAGTCGCGCTCGCGGTACCGACCCTGATCGTGGTCGCGCTGTTGGTTGGGCTGA
>CAZFZG010000142.1:0-2003 GCA_964523205.1 uncultured Chthoniobacteraceae bacterium
AAATCGCGAAACGTGTTCTTGTGCAGAACGCGGTGGATGGTGATCCCTTCCGGCGTTTGCTCGAAATAGATCCGGTAATCCTTGGCGCGGTAGCGGTATAACTTTTTTCCTTCCCGCGCGATCACGCCGAAATGTTTCGAATCGAGTCGATCGAGATCTTCCGGAAAAATGTGAAATTGCCCAAGCAGATCGAGCTGCATTTTCTTCGGCAGGGCCGACATCTCGGCCGCGCTCAGCTCGTTGAAAATGATCTGGAACATCCTTTTTAAATTGTCATTCTGAGCGGAGCGAAGAATCCCTGACCATTTCTTCAATGTCCCAGGGTACGAAATCCGGCTTTGGCTCATCGTCCCAATCAGCGCTCAGATCCAGCCAATTCGGATTTGTTTTCTCGATCAGCTCAATTTTCCGCTTGCGAAGCCAACCTTTCAATCGCTTCTCGCACGCGATTGCATCGTTCACATCGCGAAAGTGTTCAAACCAAACCAGTCGATTTAGGTGATAGCGTTTCGTGAAGCCCGCCGTTTCTCCCCATTTGTGCTGCCACAATCGAAGCTCCAAGTCATTCGTCACACCGATGTACAAAGTTGTGCCGTGCTTATTGGTTAGAATGTAAACCCAATAGTCGTGATCGCGCATTCCCAGGGAGGACTCAGAGATGTTTCGCTCTGCTCAACATGACAATAAGGAAAAGCTAAATCAAACAAACACACGCTTCACTCGTTGCCCAATACGAGTTGTGATTTCCCACGTGATCGTGCCAGCTTTGTCGGACAATTCCACGCATGGAATTTCCGCGTCGCCCTGTCGACCCATCAATACGACTTCATCACCAACTTCGACATCTGGAATGTGCGACACGTCGATCACCATTAAATCCATCGTGACGCGACCGAGCAACGGGCAACGTTTCCCGCGCACCAACATTTCCGCGCCCACATTCGAAAGATGCCGCGGATAACCGTCGGCGTAACCTGCGGTTAACGTCGCCACCCGCATCGGTTTCGGTGCGATGAACGTCCGCCCGTAACTGATCGATGCTCCTTTCGGCACGTCGCGAACAAGACCGATTCGCGTTTTCCAGGTCATCGCCGGCTTCAGGAGCTTCTGAAATTCCGGCAGGGGAGAAATCCCAAAGAGGATGATCCCCGCACGAACAATTCCATCCACTGTTTCGTTGAACGCCAGGGTGCCTGCGCTTTGCAGCACGTGTGCCTTGTAAGCGCCGGGAATATTTTCTCGCAGCTGCTTAACCACTCTCCGAAAACGCACCAGCTGATCTTTGGTGTATTCAGCATCGACATCGGAGACCGGCAGGTGCGTAGAAACGCTGTGGATGTCGATCTTAGGCAACCCAGCGACGCGCTTAAAGATTTCCACCGCTTCGCTTTCCACCGCGCCCATTCGGCCCATTCCGGTATCGACCTTGAAATTGATCGACGTCTTGCCGACTCGATCGAACGCCTGTGCTTCGTCGAAGGTCGAAATCGTGGGAATGAAACCGCGCTCGATAATCGTTGGCATTTCTTCTGGAAGCGACGGACCGAGAATGATCACCGGCAGATGAAATCTTTCGCGAAGAGCAATCGCTTCTTCCAAATTAGCAACGCCAAATAACTGCACATCATCGGCCAGCGTTTCCGCGACACCCATTAACCCATGGCCATAGGCGTTGGCTTTGACGACCGCGAGCATTTCGGCTTTGCCGATTCGCTCGCGCACGACCTTGGCGTTGTGATGCAACGCCGCGCGATCGATCTCAGCCCAACAACGATAATTCTGCGTCATTTCTTCGGAATGGTGATGTGTGGCTCGCGCAAATACATCGGCTCGAGCGGCGGTTGGGCGAAACTCTTTTTCGAATCGGTCGCCAACTTTGCCAGCAGCTGTGCCGAAGGATAACGAAGCTCAGCGCGCTCAAATTGCGGAAGTTTCTCGGTAGCCAAGATCGGCATCTTCTTATCGAGCTTAGCCAACTTTTCTCGCAATTCAGCTTCGCTCAT
>CAZFZG010000142.1:2103-4587 GCA_964523205.1 uncultured Chthoniobacteraceae bacterium
ATCGCGCGCTGGGTTTCCGATTTCGTTTCAAAAGAGATCCAGCGCGCATTTTCCGGAATCAATTCGGGAAAGCGATCGGCCCATTCGATAACCGAGACGCCGTCGCCAAAGAAATAATCATCGAGCCCGAGTCGTTCGGCTGAGTCCTGATCCTCAACCCGGAAAAAATCGAAATGATAAATGGGCAGCAAGCCGCCGGAATATTCATGAAGCAACGTGAACGTCGGGCTGGTCGCGGATGTGGGCGCGCCGATGGCCGCGGTGAGACCTTTCACGAATTGGGTTTTGCCGGTGCCGAGCTCACCGGTTAACGCGAGCACGTCGCCGGGCTTGATGGTGCCGGCAAACTGCTGGCCGAACGATTCGGTTTCGCCCGGGCTATTGGAAATGAACGTAGCCACCGGGAAGAAGTTGAGAGGTTGATTTGTTGAGACGTTGAGTAAGAAGGCCGATTCGTGTGAGCGGGAGTTTCGGAAATTTCTTGCGCCATTCACGCTCCAGGCGGAGGCGATCGCGCGGGGAGATGGCGAAGAGGAGTTCGTAATCCTCGCCGTCGGAAATAGCGTTGTCGATCTTGGCGCCCGGCGCGAGCGGCAATGAGTTTTTCTCGATCTTGAACCCGAGCTTGCTCGCTTTCGCAAGACGCGGGAGATCGGCACCGAGGCCGTCGCTCAAGTCCATCATCGCATGAATACGAAAATGTTTCGTTAACCAGCGCGATTCTTCGATACGCGGAACGAAGCGAAGATGTTTGCCGCGCAACGATCCGCCGAGCCGGCCGGTAACGAAAAGATCGTCACCTTTTTGTCCGCGAGCGCGCGACACCCAGCGATCTCTCTCGACGAAACCGGATATGCTCACGGAAATTGCGACCGGCCCAGGTGTGGCGCTGGTTTCGCCGCCAACGATCGCAACGTCGAACCGCGCGGCCGCTCGTTTCAGGCCGCGATAAAGTCTCTTGACCCACGATGTCGATCTTGTCGGGGACGCGATCAGAGTGATGAGCGCAAACTGCGGAACCGCCGAGACCGCAGCGAAATCACTCAACGGCCGCATCATCGCTTTCCAACCAATCAGCTGCGGTTTTGCCGGTGGCTCGAAATGGATTTTTTCGACGACGCAATCGGTCTTGAGGACGAGCAAATCTTTCGCGCCAGGGAACTCAACCACGGCGCAGTCGTCGCCGATGAACTGTCGGGACTTCGGCAATTGTCGCATCAAAGATGCGAGCAACGCATCTTCACCGATGCGCCGCAGTTTCATTGCTGAATCGAGTCGGGAAAAGCGAGGAGAATGAGCTGAGTGGAATTGAAGAAAGCGTGCATCGCCATGGAAACAAGGATCGATCCGCTCCATTCGTAGGCAAGAGTGAAACAAACCCCGAGGACGAACAGCGGCAGGGCCGAGGGCAAATGGGTGTGGGCGGCGGCGAAAAGCAGCGCATTAAGGACAAGTCCAATGGCGATGCCGAAATAGCGACGGAGCACGCCGTAGATAAAAAAGCGAAAAATGAACTCTTCGGAGATCGGGGCGATCACTACCGCCAGAACGATGATGGTAACGCGTTGCTGAATCGATCGCGAGCTGTTGAAAAGATCGACAATCTCCTGCTTGCTCGAGCCACCGCCAAAGATGGTTTGAGTGATGCCTTCCGCCACCGCAATCAGCGGCGCAGCGGCCAGCAAAAGGACGATGCCGGTGCTGACTGCGCGTTTCAGACTGGTCCGGGAAAATCCACCCAACGCATCGATGTCGATCCCGCGCAGTTTCAAGAACGCGGCGACGAAAAGGACGACGAACAGAGTGAAGAGCAAGTTCGCAATCAGGTCACGACCGGTTAATTGAATCGGCGAGCGCCCGACGGCAGCAGTGATGTTCGTCAGAACAAGCAAGATCAAGGCGGCGGCCAGGAACATCTCCGGTAATCCAAAGGTTCGGACCGGCGCCGTGGCGGGCTCCGTTCTCGATCGTCGGGCGTTGATTTGGCGGATCAGGGTCAGATAAATCGCGAGACCCGCGAGAACGAGCAAGGCAATGATAAGATTTGCTAGCGCGCTGGAGAAAGCACCGGCAAACATTTGCTTCGGTGCGGGCTAGGGAGCGTAGAAGCTCGGCAGAAAATAGGCGCGGCCGGTTTCGAGCTGCGGCACCAGTTGTTTCGGCAACTCGAGCTGGAGTTTCGAATCGCCGCCGAACTCGCCGAAAGCCCGAAACAATCGAGCAAAACTAAACGGCGGTCCGTATTTCACCACCGTGGCTTCGGGCGCGCTCCCGAGCTGTTTTGCTTTGGCGTAGGCGTCTTCAATCTGACCGAGACCATCGATCAGCTTGTCGCTCAAAGCGTCCTTGCCGGAAAGAATCCGGCCGTCGGCCACGGTGTTACGCAGTGTCTCAGCCGACAAACCACGCTCCCGGGCGACGATGCCAAGAAACTTGTCGTAGCTCTGCATGACGAAGCTCTGGATCAGTTCGCGCTCTTCCGGG
>CAZFZG010000142.1:4687-5826 GCA_964523205.1 uncultured Chthoniobacteraceae bacterium
TGGCCACGGCGTTGTAAATTTGGTCGGCAGCTGTGACTTCGCCGCCGGGCGAATCAATCTCGAGCACAATGGCTTTGACCCGGTTGTCGTCGCGGGCCTGCTGCAACGCCAGCCGCATATCTTCCACCATCGATTCGCTAACGCTGCCGGGAATCGAGCTGCTGATCAGACCGCGCAGGCTGATCAAGGCGATGCGATCGGAAACAAGGCGGGTCCCCCTTTGGACGATGATCTCGCGGAACCGCGGGACCGGTTCTTCCACCCGCACGCCGGCGGCAAATCCGCGGAAAGCGGCAATCGCCAGCACGAAATTGATGAAAACGCTGGCACAAAGCGCGACGAACAAAAAGATACTGAGACAACCGAGTTTGCGATCAGCCATTGTGTGGGCTCAAACTGGCGGAGAACCGGAGCCGGCACAAGCGGTTTTCGGCGCCAAAGCAATGTCACTTACGCGCGGTGGCCGGGCCGGCTGCGCAGTAGTGTAGCTGGTCTGGAAGCTGCTTGGGATATCAGGGACTTTATGAGTAGTAGCGAGCATGCATCGGTAAGCGAGTCAGCCAGCCGTCGCGTCAAAAAACCGAGGACGAAAGCGCGGTCTCGCAATCGCGGCCGAAACGGTAAAGGTGGTCAAAATGCTGAGACCAAAACCGACCCCGCCACGACCATGGCCGCCGCCGGCACTCTTACCCGCACCAAGGCTTTGTTACTCGCTGCGCTTCGGGTTTGGGAACTCAAACACCGGATTCACGATCGCGATTAGGTGTTGCTCGCAACCTAGTTCTTTGGCTCGACCTTGGCGAAAATCTCTCGCGGCGCGAATCGGGAAGTATTTTAGCAGCGCCGGACAAAGCCAGCCCCCATCTTGGACTGCTCGTTGTAACACCAATTGCCGCTGGATTCCGGGCGAAGGAATGACGAAATCCAAAAGATCAGGAATCGGATGCTGATTTTCTTTAGTCATTCAGTCATTCGAGCTTAGTTCGACACTCGTCATTGGTGCTTGGTCATTACGTCGGCTTTCATTCAGGAAGAAAATTGGTATATGTCTCTGGCCATTTTGCGCCTGTAGCTCAGCAGGATAGAGCAACGGATTTCTAATCCGTAGGTCGGGTGTTCGAGTCACCCCGGGCGCGCGC
>CAZFZG010000143.1:0-3401 GCA_964523205.1 uncultured Chthoniobacteraceae bacterium
AGGATTCGAATCGGCTCGCTCTGCCTCGTCGAGGTGATCTGGGCGACGTGGCAGGAAGCGCAGTTGATCCCGATCGACGACATCCCAGCGAGATGCTGAACATTTTTTCGCGAGAAACCGATCGGCCAGGCGAAATCCTTGTCTGGAATCAATCCGAGATGGCTCAAATCCGAGCTGGGAAATAAATCGGGATAAGTCTTGATGAACGCGCGGAGGACGGATTCCGGTACAACCTCGGTGCTCATCGAGCCGTGGAGAAAGAAATTCAGATCATCTTTCGACCAAGTCGGGACCTGCTGTTTCGCGATGTCGATCTTCGCCGAATCGGTAGCAGAGGCGACACTACCGCTGAGGACAGCGGCAGCTACGAGACAAAGAAACATTGCAGGGCAAGCGCGTCGCCCGCCTTTGCAAAGAAACGGCAGGGTCCGAGCCGGACTGGCATTAAGCGCCTGCCCTACAAAATCGCGGTGCATCGTCCTCGATTTATCGAGACGCATCCGAAATTTCAACGCGAATCAACCCCGTTGCTCCTGGTCGCGTCATGAGTGCGTCAGTCCACCCATCGTCCGAATAAAAATATTGCTCGTAACGCCAGAGCATTTCGAGTTTTGCGCCGTTCGCCTTTTGCCAATTGATCCTCTGATAAGTGTGCCGTTTCCAAGTTGGCGATTTCCCCGTCATGAAATTGAAATCGAAAAAGTTTGGCCACGCCAGCGCGCTATGCTTGATCGAAATCGTTGCGGTGTCGCCGCTATCCACATTTGCCGAAAGCTGGTCATCTGCCGAAAGCGCCGGTCCAAACGGGAAAACTTTTCCGCGGAACGACAAAGCGAGCTGTCCATCTTTCGTGGTGCCAACGTTTGGTTGCGCTCCGCCCAGTTTGACTTCGTTCAAGCTGAGCGCCAGACCGTTTGCATGAAGAAGTCCGCCGGTTCCGCTTCCTTCGTATGCAATTGTTTGGACCGGACGCGAGCTTGTCTCAATCCAGTGGGATCGATCGACGAGCAGTGTCAAATCACGACCGCGCCAAAGCCAGAGCGCGGCTAGCAGGATGACGATGAGTAAAATGGTCAGAACCTTGCGCATGACGGTGTAGCCACGGCGCTGTGCGCCGTCTAGTTTGTGGATTGTAAAGGATCGGAATTCAGATTTACAATGTCCTAGTGCCCTCCAGAAAATTTGGTCATCGCCCGCCGCGACTCGATGAAATCTTCCAGAGATACGATTCGCCAGTCTATTTCGTTACGTTTTGCACACGTCAGCGCAAAAAAATCCTGGCGTCGGAGTTAACACATCGGGCTTTTATCGAGTTTGCGCGCCGCGCTTCCGAATTCAATATCGCGGTTGGGCGCTATGTCATTATGCCTGATCACGTGCATTTGTTTGTTTGCGGCGACGACGAGTTCGTTCTCAGTCGTTGGATTCCCTCGCTAAAACAAAGCTTGGCGCGCGAGAATCGCTGGTCGAGAAGCGATGGCCAGATCTGGCAGGAAAGTTTCTTCGATCACATTCTGCGCAACGACGAGAGCATGAGCGAAAAATGGGAATATCTGCTTCAGAATCCAGTCCGTGCTGGATTGGTCAAGCGCGCGGAAGATTGGCCATATCAGGGCGAAATCGTGATTCTGGATCGGGTAGAATTTTGAAATCAGGGTCGGACGGCCCACAGGGCCGTGGCTACAACTGAGAGCGACCCATGGCCGCGGTTAACTCTTCTTTTTCCGGATATAATCGTTGACCTGTTCTTCTAGGATTTCCAGTGGTAACGACCCGTTGTTGAGAACCGTGTCGTGAAACTCGCGCTGATCGAATTTGTCGCCAAGCGCTTGTTGTGCGCGCGCGCGCAGTTCCTGGATCTTCATCATTCCAACCTTGTAGGCGCAGGCTTGGCCAGGATTGACGATGTAACGTTCGATTTCCGCCTTCACTTCCTTCTCACCCATGCCCGTCTTGTCGCGCATGTAGGCGATGGCTTGCTCGCGAGTCCAATGCTTAGCGTGAATTCCGGTATCGACGACCAATCTCACCGCGCGGAAAAGCTCTGCCTGTAACCGGCCAAGATCACCGAACGGATCCTTGTCGTACCAACCGACTTGTTTGGCCAGCCATTCGCAGTAAAGCGCCCAGCCTTCGGCGTAAGCGGTAAACGGAATTACTTTCCTAAATTGCGGAAGACCAGTGAGTTCCTGCGCGATTGAGATTTGCCAGTGATGACCTGGCACGCCTTCGTGATAGGCGAGCGTAGGCATCCCCCACTTTGGCACTTCGTTCATGTCGCGTAGGTTCGCGTAGAAGATTCCGGGGCGCGACCCGTCCATCGCGCCGCCCTGATAGTACGCGCCTGGCGCGGTCGCTTCCTTGAATGGTTCGACCCGCCGAATGTCGATCTGCGCTTTCGGCGCAATTGTGAAGAGATGGGCTTTGGACTCGGCGACCGCGTTGTCGATCAAACGCTTATATTCGGCGAGGGCTTCGGCACGGCCTTTGTCGTCGTTTGAGTAAAGAAAGCGCGGATCTTTGCCGAGCTTGTCCATCGAAGCGCCGATTGGTTGACCGGCAAAACCGTTGGCATCGAGAATGGCGCTCATCTCCGCCTCGATCCGCGCGACTTCGCGGAGACCGAGCTCGTGCACTTCATTGGGCGGTGTATTGGTAGTCGTATTCGAACGAAGGCTGTAGGCGTAGAACGCGGCGCCGTCCGGAAGTTTCCAAACGCCATCATCTGTTGTCGTTTTCGGAAGCAACTCCTGGAAGTAGGCGATCAGTTTGTGATACGCGGGATAGACTTGGGTGGTGATTTCATTTTCAACCCGCTTCTGGAAATCGGTGCGCTGTTGATCGGTCAGTTTGTCGATCTTGCCGGCGCGGGCCTTGAACGAAGTGGCGAGAACATTTTCGGCGGCCGGCTTGCCGACAAAGTCGGTCATTTCCTTAAGCACTTCCTCAACAACAAAGCGCGGTGGGACGATTTTTTCCTGCTCGCGTTTTTTTACGCCTTCCAGTGTTTGATCGAACTTTGTCGGCAACGCGTCGAGCCGCATGATGTAATACTCGCAATCCTTCTGAGTGTGCAGCGGGTGCAAATTGGCCATGAACGACGGGTATTGGTTCTGGATGCCGAACAGCTGATTGACGGGATAATTGTAATCCTGCCACTTCTCGCCCTCGACCTGGTCCTTCAAGAACCAGTCGAGGATATGGGTGGAAAGTTTCTGGGAGGGCGATTGTCGATCTAACGGATACTCGTGAAGCTGGTTGAGGTCTTTCTTCCAGCGATCGAAAACCTTTTGCTGATGGGCGGGCGATTCGTCACTCAACTTGCCGTTGTGGCTGGTGATCCCAAATTGTTCGACCAGTCCGAGCTGGGTCAGCAATTCTGGCTCGCTGAAAATGACTTC
>CAZFZG010000143.1:3501-5805 GCA_964523205.1 uncultured Chthoniobacteraceae bacterium
ATCGATGCTTTTGAGCAGCCGGCGAATCTCGACCGCAATATCCCGCGGCAGAGCGCGGTGCTCATAATCCAACTTTTTCAGTGCCAGATGCAGCTCGCCATAGAGTTCGGTCGAAGTCGTGGCGACAAATTCGTGTACCAAGTAGTGAAACCGATCTGCCTCCACAACGAACCCTGCGCTGCGCAGCTGCTCACCAAGCGCATCGATAACGGCTGGGAACTCCTCTGGCCCGGCTAATTGCGTCTTTTTGAACGGCCACATTGGGTTATGATTGTCTCGGTGCACGATAGAATTCGCCAACCCAGACGCAGACGCAATGAGGTTTCGGTCCGCGCCGGCCAGGTCGAATTCGTCAAGGTTGGTGCCGAGAGATGGAAGTGGCGCGATATCTACCGCTGGTTGCTAGGCTTGAGCTGGCCGCAGTTCGCCGGCTTTGTCGCGGTCACTTACGTAGCGCTGAATCTTTTCTTCGCGTTCTTTTACAGCTTGCAACAGGGCAGTATCGCCGGTGCTACAACTTCGATGTGGTTTGTCGATTGTTTCTTCTTCAGTGTGCAAACGCTGGCCACCGTCGGTTACGGCCACATGTATCCGCAAACTCTTTATGGCCACATCGTCAGCACCGTCGAGATCATGACCGGCGTGTTTTTGCTCGCCGTCATGACCGGTTTGATCTTTGTCCGTTTCTCGCGCCCGGTCGGGCGCGTCGTGTTCAGTCGAACGATGGTCATTGGCCCTTTGAATGGAACACCCACTTTGATGGTGCGCGTCGGCAATGAAAATCACCACAGCTTGGTCGAAGCGAAGTTTCGGGTCATGTATTCGCGCGATCAAAAATTAAAGGAAGGCGGCGATTTCAGATACTTCCACGATCTGAAATTGCACTTCGCTCAGTTAACCGTCTTTCCAGCAGCGTTGACTATTCGCCACGAAATCGATGAGAAAAGCCCACTTCATGGCAAGACCATCGAATCGCTCGAAGCCGAGCGAGCGCTCTTCATTGTTTCAGTAGTCGGGATCGATCCGGTGATTGCGGCCGAAGTTCAAACCCAACAAGACTACAGCTGGCGCGACCTGCAGTTCGGCCATCGTTTCGTTGAAATTTACAAAGAGAGCGAAGGCAAGCGCCGCCAGTTGACGGTCGATTACCGCCGCCTCCACGACACCGAACCGGTCAGGTAGCTGTCCGTTGTTCTCAGCGGAATTCTGCGATCGCCGCCGATACGGCAGCCGCTACAACCGATCCTCTATTTTCCGATTAGGATAAAAACTCCGGCGGCGACCGCCAGGATTCCCATAAGTACCGGCGGGATAGCAAACGAAATCAACAATCCCAATCCCGCGAGGATCAAATAGATCGCCAACAACAGCATACCGATGTTTTTGGTAAAGTTCATGGTGAGCCTTTCGTTAGGTGACGATGCCGATCTTTCACGGCGGGACGGATTTGTCACGACCATTTTCTAACTGAACCGCGGATTACACGGATTCAAACGGATGAAAGAGCAATGTTGAATATCCGTGATATCTCACTCTTTTGACTCATCCACGTAATCCGCGGTTTCGGCTTTCCAGTGTTCCCGCGATGGCTTGGCTTTTGATATAACGGCCACCGTGACCGATCAACATAGCCATATCGATAAACCGGAGCCGCGCTGGCAGGCGCTGTTGGCGGTTCTTGCGGTCGGGGCAATTTACCTTGCCCTGCCGCACGATCTGGTCCTTGGCCCAGTCTGGCTTTTGCCTACGATCATCGTCGCTCTGCTCATTCCAACGGTTGTTAGTCACCGCATGGGCAAACGCTCGCTCAATCGCCTTCTCGGAATTGTCATTAACGGGATTATTACCTTGGCGTTGATCGGCTCGGTGCTGCTTCTGGTACGAGCTCTTCCCTCTCATAAAGAATCGGCACTCGAGCTTTTGCGCTCCGGAGGGGTGCTTTGGTTGACCAACGTCATCGTCTTCGCGTTGTGGTATTGGCGATTGGACGGCGGCGGGCCGGCAGTGCGACACGAGCGAAAAGAATTCGGCAGCACCAGTTTTCTTTTTCCGCAAATGCAAATCCCGCACGACGAGCGAGAGCAATTTGCGTGTGCGCATTGGCGGCCGCGCTTCATCGATTATTTATTCGTCGCGTTCACTCAAAGCTCGACCTTCGGTCCGACCGATGCACCCCTCCTCGCGCGCTGGACCAAGGTCCTGGCCATGATCCAGATTTTCATTTCACTCAGCATCGTTATTCTCCTCATCTCCCGCGCCGTGGGCGTGCTGTAAGGCAACCACGGATGACACGGATAACGCTGA
>CAZFZG010000144.1:0-5799 GCA_964523205.1 uncultured Chthoniobacteraceae bacterium
CGGTGAATCAAAAACACGTTCACCACCCCAGCCACAGCCTCGGTGCCGTAAATCGGTGAAGCACCGTCCTTCAGAATGTCGATGTGATCGATCAACCCAAGCGGAAACCGGTTAAAGTCAATTGAAGCCGTGCCCGCGTAGGCAAGACGGCGGCCGTCCTGCAAAACGAGGGTTTCCTTCGGATCGATACCACGGAGACTGATACGCGTGCTGCCGTCACCACCATTGGTGTTGTTTTCCGTAGTGTTCGATCCAGTTGCGGCTGGAATTCTCAACACTAGGTCGGTCGGCGTGCGCACACCCAACCGAGTGATGTCGTCACGGCGATAAGTATCGACCGGATTCGGACCCACTTCTTCGGCGGTCGGAATGTTTGAACCGGTCACGATAACGCGCTCGGCCGTAGCCTCGGTAGCGCCTGCGCCGGCCGGAGCGATGTTCGATCCGGTCGTCGGTGCTCCCGCCCCTGTGGGCGCGGCTGCGTCTTGAGCGCGCACGCTCGTCGCGATGATTAATGGAAATACGACGGCGGCTGCAAGGGCGACGCGAATTCCCAACGTTTTTTGCACGTTTCTACTCATTGGTTTCTCCATGGGTTTGGTTAGGTTTGGCTAGGGATTATTGAAAAGTCTGTAGCCTGACAAGGTTTTTTTTCAGTTTTTTGAAATTTTTTTGAACGGGCAAAACCGGCCCATTGTCTGGACCGACCCCGTTTTCGGCCGTTCTATCGGATTTCGAGGCGGCTGCCTAGAAAAAAATTCAAGAATTTTTGGCCCTAAGGAAGGGGCCTTTTAGCGCCCCAAACCGGCCGGCTGGTCTGACCGCGATCTCCGCGCCTTTCGGCGCGGTTTCAATGCGAAACCTGAGTGCCCCGCAATGCTTCGCTGCGGCGAAACAGCTCGATGCACCCCCGCAAATTCTCCTGCATTGCACCATCGCCGCTTGTTTGGGCCAATCCTTCGGCTCGCTCGGCTGTGGCGACCGCGTCTCCGAATTGACCGACCTCGGCCTGTGCCGCCGCCAAAGTTCGCAACACCACTGGATTTTCGCCACCGCTTCGAATCGCGCGTTGGGCCAGATCCAGCGCTTCCCTGCCGTCGCGCAACTCGGCATCAGCCGCGGTCGCTCGCATCCACGCGATGTTGTTCAAGGCATCGGCATTGTCCGGGTCAACCGAAAGGGTCTGTCGCCAAGCCGCAATCGCATTTTTAATTTCACCTTTGCTGGCGAACAGAACGCCGAGATC
Source organism: uncultured Chthoniobacteraceae bacterium (assembly GCA_964523205.1). GTDB lineage: Bacteria > Verrucomicrobiota > Verrucomicrobiia > Chthoniobacterales > UBA10450 > AV40. The sequence goes on from CAZFZG010000144.1 coordinate 1,247, forward strand.
GTTGCTTGCCGCAACAAAATCGGGCTGAATAGTGAGCGCTTTTTGGAAATGCAAAATGGCCGCGTCGGTTCTTTGTTTGGCCGCCAGCGCGCGACCCAAACCAAAATGCGCTGCCATGTTGCCGTCGCGCAGACGCAGCGCACTCTCGTAATGGTCGATCGATTCGTCGATTTGTCCGCGCACAAACAAAATTCCACCTAACCCGGCGTGCGCCACATCGCTATCAGGAGTCACCGTCAGGGTGTGTCGCCAGAGAGTTTCGGTGTCACGCCAAAGAGTCGTCTGTTTCCACGACAAGATCGAAAACGTTCCAACAATTAGCGCCCCAGCGCCGCTTAAGAGAATTTTTTGCGCACGCTCCGCCCTCGCGGAGTCGCTACGGGGCGCCAAGCATTTCGTCAGATCCCAAATCAACCAGACCAGCGCGATATACAGTCCTATGTGCGGCAGGTAGGTGTAGCGGTCCGCGTGGCCTTGGAGACCGACCTGCACGATCCCGATCACCGGAACCAACATGATCAAGTACCAAAGCCAGCCGACGATCAGGTACGGATTTTTGTGGCGGCGGACAATTGCGATTGCAGTCACACAAATCAAGATGACGACCGCGAGAACGAGTCGCCACGTTTCGAGCCGATTCTCCGGATGCACGTAAAACGGAATGAGGTCGATCGGCCAAAACAGTTGGCGGACATATTCGAAGTAACTGAAGAGCGCGTTGATGATTCGCCACTTCAGCGGCAGAAACTCAGTCGACCCGAGGGCGAAGTTTTGTGCCCACAAAGTCGCCCCAATCGATCCAGCCGACAACGCAAACAGCGGAATCTTTTCGATCGCGAGTTTCGTTACTTTCGATTTTTCAAATCGGCCAAGCGGCCAATAGTCGAGCAATAGAAGGATGAGCGGCATCGTAACCAGCATCGGTTTCGACATCAGACCGCAGGCGAACAAGATCGACATCGTCACATAACGCCCGAGCGTTTGTTTCCGTGTGTAAGCGACGTAGGCGACTAGCGTCAGGACAAAGAACACGCCGCTGAGCACGTCTTTACGTTCGGCAATCCACGCCACCGATTCGACTCGCAACGGATGAACCGCGAAAATCGCGGCAACAAATGCGCTTCGCCACAGACTGCCGGTGGCGCGCCGCAAGAAAACAAAAAGCATTACCGCAACGATGCTGTGCCACAAGACATTCACCGCATGATGCGCACCCGGATGCAGTCCGAACAGCTGGCAATCGAGCATGTGCGAAATTGTTGTGAGCGGGTGCCAGTTCTGGGAATGAACATGCGTAAAAGCCCAGACGATCCCCGGCCAGGTGAGGCCGGCTCGCACGTGCGCGTTGTCGAGCACGTATAATGGATCGTCGTAATTGATGAACTGATGGTGAGCCGTCTGCCCAAAGACCGCCCACGTGAGCACGACCAAGAAAATGCCAACGCCGGCGACCTCCAACCGCGCTCTTTTGTTATTCACCATCGGCAATTCAGAGCAGCCTCAATGTTTCTCCAAATGGATCTTTGCTTCATCCGGCTGGCCGTTCTGCAGTAACGCCTCGCCTAGAAAATAATCGGCATCTGGATAGCCGGGCTGGATCGCGAGCGCCTCTTTATAATGGACGATGGCTTCACTGAGCCGTCCCTGCCGGTGCAGCCCAACCGCCAGATTATAATGCGCCAGCGCGCTGCGCGGCTCATGCCCCACCACGGTCCGATAATGCTCAACCGCTTCCTCGATCCGTCCAGCCCCCAACAGAACGTTCCCAAGGTTTGTCTCCGCCTGGGGATCCTCCGGCAGCAGTTGCAGCGTCCTTTGAAAATGGCGAATCGCCAAGTCGAGCTCGCCTTTCTCCATGAAAGCCGAGCCGAGTTGGAAATGTACATCCGGATTGTTCGGGTGAGCGTCGAGCGTAATCTGGAATTCAGTGATCGCCTCATCGAGTCGATGGGCCTTGAGGAAAAATTGGCCAATGGCGAAATGAGCATAGTCGTTCCGATTTGTCACCGCCAGGGTGCGGTTCCAAAGCCGCTCGGTGTCGTGCCAATAGGAAGTCTGAACCCATGCCCGCCAACCAAAAGCGGCAACGATGATTGGTACGACAACCGCAAAAAATTCCCGACTCCATCGAAATCGACAGGTAAGATCGACAGTTGCCCATGTCGCTGCGATGCAGATTCCGATCTGTGGCAAATAACTGTAACGATCGGCGTGGGCCTGGCTGCCAACCTGGATTAGACCAATCACCGGCAAGAGCATGGTCAAATACCAACCCCAGCCTGTAAGGAGATACGGAGCGCATCGCCGCAGGACAAATACACCGGCGGTAACCAGAATCAGAATTGCACCGGCGCCGGCGGTTTCCCAAAGCGGCAAACGACCCGGATGCGGATAAGCCAACGCGAGATTCGCCGGCCAGATCGTTTGCCAAATGTAAACCAAATAGGCCGAGAGTGCGTTCCCCACCCGCCAACTCAAGGGCACAAGCTCGATCTCCACGATGGCACCACGTTGCGCGATCAACGTTGCGATTACTGAGCCTGCTGCCAGGGCGAATAACGGAATTTTTTCCGCAATCAATCGTCGCGTGCTCGTATTTGAAAATCTTTGCAAAGGCCAATAATCCAGCAGGAGCAGAATAACCGGCAGGGTCACCACCATCGGTTTGGTCAACAATCCGCACACGAACAAGGTCGACATCGTCAGGTAGCGACCGACCGTCGGTTTTCGAGAGTAATGAACATAGGCGAGCAGCGTCAGCATGAAGAAGAAGCCGCTCAGAACATCTTTCCGCTCCGAAACCCAGGCGACCGATTCGACGTGCAACGGATGAATGGCAAAAATGGCGGCGACGAACCCACTTGCCCAAATCCGTGAAGTCATCTGGGCCAGCAAAAGAAAAAGCAGAACCGCGTTTAGGCTGTGGAGAAACACGTTCACCAGATGATGACGGCCCGGGTTGGAACCGAAGAGTTGCCAGTCGAGCATGTGCGACATCGTTGTGAACGGATGCCAGTTGTTGGAATGAACGTGAGTAAACGCCCAAAGAATGTTCTGCCAGTTCAGCCCCGCCTCGATCTGCGGATTTTCACTGACGTAAAAAGGATCATCGTAATTGACGAACTGGTGCCCGAGCGTTTGGCCGAACACCGCCCACGTGATCGCGACAATCACCGCGCTAAGGGCAAGCAGAAGCCAACCCGGTGAAAGGCTGGACTTAATCGGAGGGAGTTTCACGATCGCGCAAAGGAATGTGCCTACGATAGAGACCAGTTTCTCGCTCGAGTCTGGCGGCAAGGGAGTGCTGACTTTGAATGTGCGCGAGTTCGGACCCGGCGCGAGCCGTCTCGGTCGCTTTCTCAAACTGACCTGCTTCAGCGTAAGCCGCGGCCAGAGTTCGTAGGATAGTCGGGCTGGCTTGATTTGCGATTCGATTCAATCTGAGCGCCAATTCGAGCGCTCTAGGGCCATTTCTCACTGAATCATCCGGGTTGGTTGAAAGAAGCCAAGACAGATTATTTAGGGCGAAGGCAAAATCCGGTGCGGACTTCAAGGCAATTTCATAGTGCACGATGGCCTCACCAAACAAACCTTTTTGGACGAGACCGTCGGCTAAGGCCGTGTTCGAATTGGGATCGTTTGGATGAAACGACAAGGTGGCTCGAAATTGGGCAATTGCGCCATCAACATCGTTCCTTCGACCAAGGATTATTCCGAGATTGTAGTGTGCGTCTGGATAATCGGGTCGCAATTCAATTGCTCGTTGAAAGTGGACCATCGCTTCCTCGACCCGGTCTTTCTGAACAAGCACGGCGCCGACGCTGCTATGAATGGCAGCGAGGGTAAGATTGTAATGTTGATGTCCGCTCATATGAGAATGCACAGCAAGAGCGCGTTGAAAATACGACAGGGCATCGTCTAATTCCCCGCGCTCCACGAACCAGTTGGCAAAATTCGTCAGTGCCACGTCGTTGTTCTCTGTAACCGCCAAGGTGTGCGTCCAGAGCGTTGCGCTGTTGCGCCAGTAAGTTGTTTGTTTGCCCGCGCACACGCTCAATGCCAGCAGAACGATGGCGCCGGAAGCTCCGAGAATTTCTTTTGGCACGCGCTGCGAGATCGCGAAATCTACCACCAGCCAAGTAAGCGCGATGAAAATCCCAATATGCGGCAAGTAAGTGTAACGATCAGCGTGACCGTGCAGGCCGACTTCGATGATGCCAATTACCGGCAGCAGCATCACCAGATACCAGAGCCAGCCGACCAGAAGGTAGGGCCGGGTTCGGCGCAGAGCATAAACAATCCACGTCCCACCGATTAAAAACGCCCCGGCGAGCGCCACCTGCCATATTGGAAGAGTGTCTTCTGGATGCGGGTAGAAGACTGCGAGATCTACCGGCCAGAAAATTTGACCGAGGTAGCAGACGTAGCTGACAACGGCGTTCTCTAGCCTCCAGACGAAAGGCAACTGCGCGATCGACCCCGCTGATTGCTCTTGCAAGACGTAGGTTCCAATTGAACTAGCAACCGAAAGCGCGAAGAGCGGAAGTTTTTCG
>CAZFZG010000145.1:0-1658 GCA_964523205.1 uncultured Chthoniobacteraceae bacterium
CCGTCGATCTTCCAGGTCCGCATCGGTTCGGGCGAAGTGTTATCGGCCGGTGACGAAGCCGACTTTCTGGTCGCGTTCTATCAGCACAGTTATCAGGACCACCTCGGCTTCCTCAAGGAAGGCGGAGTCCTCCTTTACGATTCCGACAACGTCGAGCCGAACCTCGACGACAAACGCTTCATGTATGTCGGCGTGCCCATCACCGGATTGACGGTGGAAGCGCTCGGCGGCACTGCTAAGGACAAAGGCAAAAACATTTTCGTTCTCGGATTGATCACGAAAATTTTCAGTCTCGATGCCGAGAAGCTGAAAAGAATCATTACCGAAAAATTCGCGGGCAAAGATGAAAGTGTCGTCAACACCGCACTGATGGCGTTTCAGGCCGGTTACGCTTATCCGGTCGGCAATGTCCTCTCGAAACATTATCGCTTCGAGCACATCCCGAAAACGAGCGGGCGCGCCCAGATCACTATGGATGGCAATCAAGCGCTCGCTTACGGATTGATCGCCGGCGGCGTGCGCTTCGGCGCCGGTTATCCGATTACCCCCTGGTCGTCGGTGATGGAAGTATTGCGGCGCGAACTCCCGAAATACGGCGGGATTTTTGTTCAGGCCGAAGACGAGCTCGCCTCCGTTTCAATTGCGCTCGGCTGTTCGTATTCGGGTTGGCTGGCCTGCACCGGCAGCGCCGGTCCCGGCATCTCACTCAAGACGGAAGCCATCGGCTGGGCATCGATGGCCGAGATTCCGCTCGTCATTTGTAACATTCAACGCGGCGGCCCGAGCACCGGGTTGCCGACCAACGTCGAGCAAAGCGATTTGCATCAGGCGATCTTCGGCAGCCACGGTGACAGTCCGCGAGTCGTGCTCGCCGCCTCGACCGTGGAAGATTGTTTCTACATCGCGATCGAAGCCGCGCGGATCGCGCGCAAATATTCCACGCCAGTTTTTATTTTGAGCGACACCTCGCTGGCAACGCGCATTGAAGCGTTCGACGAACCCGATTTGTCGAAGTTAATGGTCGATCCAAAACCGGACCTGAGGCCGCGGCAAACCCACACCCCGTATCCGATCGATCAAATCACGCAACACGTTCCGCCCGGGACTCGCATTCTCGACGGAAAATATCCGCTCATGTCCGGACTCGAACACGACGAGATGGGTCATCCCACCGGCAGCCCGAAGCTGCACATGGCCATGACCGCAAAGCGTCGCAACAAATTGCGCAAGCTCGCCGAGGAAATTCCAGTGCCGGAAGTTTATGGCGATCAAAAGGGCGACACGCTTCTGGTTGGCTGGGGCTCAACTTACGGCCCAATCCATGACGCCGTGAAATTCGCTCGCGAAAGCGGAGAAAAAGCCGGCGCCCTGCACCTGCGCCATCTTCATCCGTTACCTAACGGGCTCGAAAAAATCTTTAAGAACTTCAACCGCATCGTCACCGTCGAGATGAACGACCAGGGCGTCTACGGATTCGGCCAGCTCGGCACGATTCTACGGGCGCGCTATTGCGAACCGAAGATCGAGAGCGTGACCAAGACGGATGGCTTAACCTTCCGCGTCAGGGAAATTCTCGAACGCGTGTTTCAAGGGAAATCGTTCGCCGCGCGACACATTCCGCGCGAAGGCGCGCCCGTCGTTCACCACGACACCGCGCC
>CAZFZG010000145.1:1758-5799 GCA_964523205.1 uncultured Chthoniobacteraceae bacterium
TATGAGTGACGAAACAAAACCAAACGGTTCTGAAGGTGTAGGGGCGGCCGTGTCGGCCGCGACAGTTGACGCACCACGCGAGAAACTCACCAAGAAGGCGATCACTGCCGATCACCCGACCTGGTGTCCGGGCTGCGGCGATTTCGCCGTGCTCGCTTCGTTCTACAAAGTTCTGGAGAAACGCAATATCGATCACGAAAAGATCGTCACCCTCGCCGGCATCGGTTGCTCGTCGCGCTTTCCTTATTTCGTCAACGGCCACGGCGCCCACTTCATTCACGGCCGCGCCGTTCCGCTCGCCAGCGGTATCAGTCTCGCCCGGCCCGATCTCCACGTCTTTTTGTTCGGCGGCGACGGCGACGGGTTCTCCATCGGTGGCAACCATCTCGATCATGGCGCGCGCAAGAACATCAACATGACCTATTTCATCATGGACAACTTCGTCTATGGCCTGACCAAAAAACAGACCTCGCCTACCTCGCCCATCGGATTCAAGAGCAAGACCGATCCCACCGGCGCGATCGATCAGCCGGTTAACCCGATGAAAAAACTGATCTCGGCCGGGGCCACGTTCATCGCGCGCACTCACGCCACCCAGGTCAAACACATGATGGAAATGATCGAGCGCGCGATGGATCACCAGGGCTTCAGCGTCATCGAATGCTTATCTGAATGCGTTGAATTTTTCCCCGACGTCTTTGATCCGGCCGATCCGCGCAAAGGCGGCAGCTTCGAGCTGATCCAGGAAAAGAAATGGGACAACACTCCCGAGGACGAACTCCGCCATGACGTCACCGACGAGCTCGCCGCCTACAAACTCGCCCAACTTCCATTCCCCGGCGTCTTCGGCGTCTTCTACCAGAACGAAAGACCAACCAAAAACGCTTTGGAGAAACGCTGGATTGAGCAGAGTCGCGAAAAGGTAGGCAAAGCCACCGATGTGGAGGTTCTCCAGCGCACTTTCGACCGCATGAAGTGATCGCTTGTCACTGGTCCCATGTCACTCGTCACTTTTTTTAATTGGATCGAACAGAGCCGTGAGAAACTCGGAGGAGCTAGCGACGTAGAGATTCTCCAGCGCACCTTCGATCGCATGAAATGAGCTCGGGCCGGTTTAACGATTCAACGTTTCAGCGAATCACGCGGCGACAGCCTAAGGCTTTTGATAGGATGAAATAGAAATGCTGGACATCCGTGTCATCAGTAGTGCCATTACATCCGAACCGCGGGATTGCGCGGAAGTCAGCGTGAGCGGCTTAATATTCGCTCTACTTCAGCGATCGCTTGAGGGGTGACTTCAGCGGTGTGATTGCTCGGGACGATCAATTCCGACTGCGCGCCGTCCAAATGCGAGCTCCAGTAGGGGACGACCCCGTCGCTGCTGTTCGGGGTATCGCCCCTGCCGCGATCGCCGATGATCGAGTTGTATGGGATGCCGGGCGTGATCGGCAGCTTATCCACTTTTTGGACGAAGCGATTTTTGGGACTGAGCGTGTCGACGCTGTTGGGGATGTGCTGGAACTCCCTTTTCGCGTCGTCGTCTTGGGCGATCGCGACAATTTCATCGCGGACGTCAGCGAACAACGCCGGCGCTTTGACCAGTCGTCTCACCGTTCGGCCAATCCAGTCGGTGGCGAGCCCTGAGCCACGGTGCGGCGTAGAAATGAAAATGACGCGTTTCACTTCTGGTCGATGGTTAAAAACAAGCGCCGGCTGCAAAAGGTCACGGGTGGGGCCAGACATCTGCGTCTCGGCCGGTGATTTTCCGAAAAGATCCCGCCAGATGGTATCGCCGGCGTCGGTCACCATGAGGCGGCAGATCATTCCGCCCATGCTGTGGCCGACGAGAACGATTGGCTTGCGATTTGGAAATGTTTTCGCGATTCCATTCAATTCGCCGCGAAGCAGCGTGGCTGAATACGGATAGGGGTAGCCGCTTGGATAACTGAAAACCCAGAACTGATAGCGGCGTTGAATCTCCGGGTCTTTGCGGAGTGCATTGAGCATTGGAACAAAGCTGACCGGTGTGTCTCGCAATCCGTGCACAAAGATCACCGGTGTCCGCTGCGGATCGAAAGGCTGGAGGCGAATCAAGCGAGCGGTGTCGGCGTACTTTTCCGGACGCAACAACCCGATGAGGCCGAGTTTGTCGGGCCGTTCCCGCTTTAGAAGCATGGCCATGGGCGCGTCGTAGGCGGCCGCGAGCGGAAACGAGTAGTTGTCGATGGTAATGCGTCGACGGGCAAACGGCTCGATAAATTCCAATTGCGCCCGCTGCCCTTGGAACTTCATGACGGCGGTGGCCGGCGCGTAAACACGCGGAAGCTCGTAACGCTGGCGAGATTGAGCGTTCTTTCCACGTTCGATCGCGACGAGCGGTGCACCAATGCCCTCGGGACTGGATCGCGTCTTGAAATATTGCCCGCCCAACCGGAGCGCGTCGGTCAAGAACAAATCGTAGTTGGAGGGATCGTGCTGCGCGTCGATCGGCTGCGGAGTGGTCAGAACACATTGCTCGCTTGATCCTGAAACTCTTATCGGCCGACGCCACGGCTCGAGTCGAGCACGCTGCACATTTTCGACGCTGCGCGCCACCGCAAAGTTATAAAGCTTCTCCGCGTCGGTGTCGTTGTGGTCGCGATCCAATGCATCCGTCGCAATCTTCGCGGCGGCAATATCCTTGCCCAAGGCGATCTGCGGTTGTCGGCGTTCAATCTTACTTGCGTCGGCTAATTCTTTTTCGGCAGGGGCGAGTTCCTGCCTTCCGGTTACGACATACTGGACCGACGTCTGTTTTACTGAGGCAAGTGGCGTACAGCCGGCAAAAAAACAGACACAAAGAGCAGCCCCTCCTGCCAGCTTCACTTCAACAGTTGAATCTACGAGAATTTAAAAAGCGATTCTAAACTCGGTGAATTGGAATGGAAAAAGGCGGGGCGGAGCTAGAGAAGGTGAGGTGCTGAGACGTTGAGACAGAGCGGGCGATTGAGGTCAATCGCCCCTACCTGGCGGGCGCGGCCGTTCGACGATTGTCGATCTTTTCGGCCGAGGCGACAGGGAAGGTGAAGTAAAAGGTGCTGCCCTTTCCCGCTTCGCTTTGCACGCCGATCTTGCCGCCGTGGGCTTCGATGGCGAGGCGGCAGAAGGCGAGACCGATGCCCGTGGAATGTTGTTTCGCAGCGCCGGCCTCAGTCTGGCCGAATTTTTCGAAGATGCGTTTGTGTTGATCGGGCGGAATGCCGGCGCCGTTGTCGCTCACCGAAATGGTGGCGCCGTGGTCGCCCGATTCCACGGTGACGCGAATCGTTCCATCCGTTTTGGTGAACTTGATCGCGTTGTTGATCAGGTTCTCGAGCACACGACGAATAATATCGGCGTCGCAGTTCACGACGATCGGTTCGGGCGGAGCGTCGCAATCAAGATGTCGGCCTCTCAAGACGGGCCCGAAATGGCTGGCCGCCTGACGCGCGATTTGACCGACGTCGTTTGGTCGCAACCGCAACGGCATCTGCCCAGCTTCGAGCCGATTGAGGTCGAGCAAGGTGCTGATCATGTCGCTCATTTTGTCGGCACCGCGGTGCGCTTCAGCAACGAATTTGGCCTCGGTTGGGGTGAGCTTCCGGGAGGCGGCGTGCTCCAAAGCTTCGATGTATCCGCTGACGACTGTGAGCGGCGAGCGCAGATCATGCACGATCATCTGGGTGAGTTCATCGCGCGCTTTCAAGGTGGATCTCAATTTGCGCCGCTCGACGCGCTCGAAAGTGAAATCAGAGACGAGACAGAAAAGCACGGTCGCGTTGAGAGCAACGAAGGGGGTGACGTAGGGAAGATAAAGCGATGCGTAATTGTAAAAGCTCAGCGCGACGAACGGGCCCGCGAGATCAATTGCGCCAAGAGCGCCGAACCGGATCCAGGGTGAACGGATGCCGAGCGAAAGCATCGCACCAATCAATGCCGCCAGCAGGGAAACGGCAACGGAGCCGATCGGCTGAAGCTCGCCCAGAAATTCGCCGTGCAACAAGGCGTTAAGAGCGTTGAGAT
>CAZFZG010000146.1:0-5770 GCA_964523205.1 uncultured Chthoniobacteraceae bacterium
CGTCTCATACGTTCTGAGATTTCTCCTGGGTCGAGCCCCTGAACCCGAGCATTTGGAACCTTTTTGACACTGACCTCAAATGTCAGGCGAGAACCAACGAATTTGAGCAATTCTGCGGGGTTACGGACCCTCGTTTGATACCCTTTTGACACTGCGTCCAAAACTAGGACGCACGTGGATCTTCGATTCTCCCTAAAAGGCGCAGCAGACCATCAAGAATCGTCAACGGGTGCGGCGGACAACCGGGCACATACAGGTCGACGGGCACAACGCTATCCGCACCATTGTGAACTTCGGGATGATCGATGTAGGGACCGCCCGCAATCGCACATGCACCCACGGCGATCACGATCTTGGGCGAGGGGACCGCGTCGTATGTATCTTTTAGAGCCGACTTCATGTTTTCAGTCACCGGCCCTGTGACGAGCAGGCCGTCGGCGTGACGGGGTGAGGCGACGAACTGAATTCCGAACCGGCCAAGATCGAAGACGATCGTGTTAAGAACGTTCACATCGGACTCGCATCCGTTGCATCCGCCCGCGCTGACCTGACGCAATTTGAGCGAGCGGCCAAGCAATCGTCGCGTTTTATCTTCCAGCGCTTTCGCCAGTTCCAGCGTTTGTCCCGTCATTACCAAATCTTCGCGCCGGTTCGCTGCCAATCGAAATTCCTGCGTGTAACGGATGGCCTGCTCTGGACACGCCTCGACGCAATCGGTGCAAAACAAGCAGCGTCCCAAATCGAGGCGGAGACTTTGATTGGCGATCATGATTGCCTCAGTCGGACATGCCTCGGCACAATCGCGGCATCCGACCGGGCATTTCTCGCGGTCGATAACGGGCCGGCCACGAAAACGGTCCGCCATCGCGGCCTCAATTTTTGGGAACGGAAAGGTCCGATATCCTTGTTGAAATCGCGCGAGATTAGCTTTCAGCATCGTGTTAGCTCACAAGTCATGGCCGCAGTAGGAAAGGTTGAAGCTCTTGTTGCACAGGGGAAAGTCGGAGATTTGTTGGTCGCGCATCGCCATCGCCAGCCCCATCCAGTTATGGAATGAAGGATCAACAATTTTGTAGCGATTAAATTTCCCCTGTTCATTGGTCATCGCGACGTGACAAATTTCACCGCGCCAACCTTCCACGAGCGACACGACTATTGCATCCGCCGCCAGAGATTTCGTTTCCGCTCGAATCGAACCGGCCGGCAAGGTCTGGAGTTGGTCTCGAATGAAATTGACCGATCTCTGAATTTCGAGCCAGCGAACATAAGCGCGCGCAAACACATCGCCCGTATGAAAAGTTGAGACGGGGACTTGGAAAAATCTATAGATACCAAACGGGAATTCGTGCCGGACATCCTGCTCCACGCCGCAGGCGCGCGCGACGGGTCCGACCAATCCCAAGTCGCTGCAGGTTTTTCGCGAAACCGGTCCCGCGTTTTCGAATCGTGCGCGCACCGATGAAGTGCTCCACAACAGATTTGTCGACACCGTTACATCGTGCAGCGCCTGCTCGATCCTCTCCAACAGTTGTGCCACACGCGCGTCATCCAGATCGAAGCCAATACCGCCGGGCCTAATGAATCCGCGTCCGAAACGACTGCCGCACAATAACGCAGTCAGGTTAAGGAAATCGCCGCGAATCCGTCCGCAATAGGAAGCGGTGGGCAGATAACCAACATCGCCGGCCAATGCGCCGAGATCTCCCGTATGATTGGCGAGCCGTTCTAGTTCGAGCGCGACCGCGCGCAACGCTTGCGCCCGTGCAGGCGCCTGGCAATTCGCGAGCGCTTCCACCGCCTGACAATACGCAGTGGCGTGGCCAATCGTAGTGTCGCCCGCGAGCGTTTCCATATAATGAATTGTCCGCTTGTTCGGTCCACCGATTAACGCTCGTTCGACACCGCGATGCTGATAGCCGAGGGCCATCTCTAAATGCAGCACGTCTTCGCCGTGACATTGGAAACGGAAATGACCAGGCTCGATAATACCCGCATGGACCGGTCCAACCGCGACTTCGTGAATTTCTTCGCCCTCGACTCGGAAGAAATTCGCTGCGCTCGGTGCTAGCGGTGAGTGAGGCCGAATTGGTTTCAGCCAGGCATGTCCTTCCGGGATCAGACCGCATTGCTCCGCAATCTCGCGCTCGAACCAGTGCGCCTGCGGACATTCCGACGTCAGCGACGGATATTTATCCCTGACCTCCGATGACGATAAGGACAGCATCCCCTTATTTCCATCCGCCAACACCGCGAACAAACGCACGGTGTGTTCGTTCTGGGGCTGGCCGAACAACGCCGCGATGCGCGCTCCGTCGCGAACGCCGTCGATGACAACATCGCGAAAATCTTCCATCGACAATCGCGGCAATGTTTGGAGTGCAATCCGCTCGCCGTTGCTCGTGTGAATTGAAATAAAGGCTGGCATCAAAACCCTCCCAAAGTTCGTGCGGCATCGTGCAGCGCGGTGCTGATGAAAGGCGGAATGTAAACTCCAAGAACTAAAATCGTTGCCGCGAGTAAAGCCGGTGGCACGACCGCTAGCATGGCTTCACTCGACGTGGCGGTTTTCATTTCGCTCGATGGTTTGCCTTGCGCCATACGCAAAACAACGCCCGCCATCCCGATGAAAATCAACGCCAGCAGGGCGAGATAGACGATAACAATCACGCCGTGGCCTTGATCCAACGCTGCTTTTAAAATCGTGAACTCGCTCAGGAACGGGCCGAACGGCGGCGATCCGGTCACTGCAAAAAATCCCGCGATCCACAACAGTCCCGACGCAGGGAGAACACGAAATACACCACGGACCTCGGCCGTGGATTTCGTTTGGTAGGCTGCAAGAATGTTGCCGGCGACGAGAAACAACGAGGCCTTTGTCAGCGAATGATTTACAGCGTGGAGCATCGCGCCAAAAGTCGCCGCACCTCCCAGCCCGATGCCCAACGCGAGAATGCCAACGTGTTCAACGCTTGAGTAGGCCAGCATCCGTTTGTAATCGGACTGACCGACAATAAAGACTGCCGCGACTGCCATCGACACCAGACCGAACCAGACGAAGAGTTCCTGACAGAACGCCGCTTGTCCTGCCGCGGTGCAAACTTGCAAAGCGCGGAGAATTGCAAGGAACGCACAGTTCAGCAGCGCGCCCGAAAGCAACGCGGAAATCATCGAAGGCGATTCGCTGTGTGCATCGGGCAACCAGGTGTGAAGCGGCGCGAGTCCCATTTTCGTGCCGTAGCCGACGAGCAGAAACAAAAATGCCGCCTTCAGCAGAGGGACGCGGAATTGCGGAGCGTTTCGCACCAATTCACCGAGCAACAGCGGAGTCGATTCATGACCGGAGCTCGAGGTGGACACGGCGAGCAAAAAGTTGCCGAGCAACGCCAGCCCGATTCCGACCGAACAAGTCAGCAGATATTTCCAAGTCGCTTCGAGCGAGCGATGATGTCGATGGAAATAAATCAGCGGCGCGCTCGCCAGAGTGGTTGCTTCCACCGCCACCCACAGCAAACCGAAATGCTGGCTGATCGTGACGAGCGTCATTGCTGCGAGAAAGAGCAGTAAGCATCCAGTGAAGATTGGCTCCGGCGCATTCGTGAAAAGGAAACCTTCTTCAAAGTCTTTTTCTGGCGCGTGTTTCTCGTGCCTCAAGTAGCCGAGTCCGTAAGTCGCTGCTGCGAGAAAAAGGGCTGTCGTGATACTCAAGAACAATAAGCCTGGAGCGTCGAGCGCGAGCGAACCGTTAAAAACCGGAGAAGGACGCACCACCCAGCAAGCCGCTGTCATTCCTGTGTGCGCAACCGAAGTTATTACCAGCAGCGCGCGACGAAGAGTATCCGTTTGCACCGCGAAAGCGGCGATGCCAGCAAACGTCGGCGCTAGAACCAGAGCAAAAATCAGCACTTCAATCCTTGAGTGTTGAGAGCCGATTCGTATCCAGATGGTCGAACTCGCGGCTAATGTGGAAAATCATGATTCCCATCACAAACACCGCAACGAAGACATCGAGGAGAACGCCGAGCTCGACCAGCAATGACAATTCCCGCACGAGTCCAACGCCGAAAGTGAAGATGCCATTTTCCATCACCAAAAATCCCAGCACCTGACTCACCGCTTTCTTACGGCTAACAATGAGAAACAGACCAATCAGGATCGACGACAGCGCGACCGGAACAAGGAGGGTCGAAGTCAGCGGGTTCGGCAACGGAAGGCGTTGACCGATCCAGAATGAAGCGCCTAACGCCACGATTCCGACGAGCAACGACACAATGTTGCCCACGAACGGTTCGACTTCACGGCGCACATCGGCCTCGCGCAAAGCGCGAAGCAGTAATCTCGGAAACACGACACCCTTGAGTGCCACGCTTCCGATGGACAGAACGAGAACATGCCACAGCACACCATGGTCGGGTGCGAGCAATGGCAGTAATCCAATAAGAAATCCCTGGACCGCCACCGTGCGAATTGACGCGCCGAGCCGGCTCGATCCGAGCAAGCGCAGATTGGTGAGAACTACCAAAATTAATATGAGATCAACGTTCACAGTTCATCGCAGGACTAAAATCAACGCGAGCGTCGCTAGCACGCCTGCGCCGACGAGCAGTTGCGGCACGCGCACGAGTCGCAACCGTGCCATCGTGGATTCGATGATTCCAATAACAATAGCGAGCGCGAGCATCCCGCCGATCAAACTCGAGATATCGATCCAAGCGTTTCCGCTATGAATCGGGACGGCAATCCCAATCAGCAGCGCGCCAAGCACCCACACTTTGAGAGCGACGCCATACACAATAAATGCGAAATCCGGCCCACCATGATCGAGCACCATCACCTCGTGAATCATTGTTAACTCGAGATGCGTGTCTGGATCGTCCACCGGAATCCGCGCGTTCTCGCAAAGAAGAACTACCAGCAAAGCTGCGGCCACCAGAGCGAGCGACAGTCCAGCCGTTTGCCAGACGTCAACCGAAATTTTGTCGAACATGCCGGAGAGCGAGATGCTTCCGGTGCGACGCGCGATTGCAACCAAACCAAGGAACAACGCAGGTTCGGCGAGTGCAGAGAACTGCACTTCGCGGCTCGCTCCCATTCCTTCAAAACTCGAACCCGTGTCGAGCGCGGCGATCACGGTAAAAAACCGCATCAAGCCGAGCAGATACGCGAACAGAATCAAGTCGCCCGGAAACGCCACGAGCGCGGGCATTTTCCCGAATGGGACGAGAGCCATAGCGGCCAGGACCGCGGCCAATCCCACGATCGGCCCAGCACGGAAGACCCACGTTGTGGTGCGACTGTAAACCGCTCCTTTTCTCAACAGTTTCCAAACGTCGTAATACAGTTGCAGCAGCGGTTGACCGCGCCGCCCGGCAAAAAGTGCTTTGGTGCGGTTGATGATGCCGAGCAACAGCGGAGCAAACACCAATCCCAAGAGTATATGAATGAGTGGAGCTGGTTGCATATTACCGGAGTCTCCAAACCAGAAGCGCCAGGAGCGTCAACGCAATGTACAGGACGTAAAGCTGGACGCTGCCCTGTTGCAGCCAGCGCAGCCGTGACAACCCGAAGCCGATGCGGGTGAACACGGGACCGTATATTTTCTCGCTAAACATGTCGGGCGTCTCAGTTTTCAGCGCCGCATCAACTGGAAAATACCCGCTCGGTGCCGAGACATTCGTTTTTGTGCCGAGCAACGGCTTGAATAAATCCGTCAGCGGTTGAGCGAATGACGAAGCAGTGTATTGCATCCGCGCCGTCGGGTTCGCATAGCCAC
>CAZFZG010000147.1:0-5746 GCA_964523205.1 uncultured Chthoniobacteraceae bacterium
ACGCTCACCTGACGATCTACCGTGCAGTGAACTTAAACAGAGTATTCCAATACGCGCTACTATCGCTCAGTTTCGGGGAAAGACAAACGTTGCCGCAATAAATAGGTAGGCATGAGATCAGGCGCTTCACGCCACAACAGCTTTCTGGATTTTGAATCACGTTTATCAAAACAAGGAAAAAATGGCTCCAGAGGTAAGATTCGGCCGCGACGAAAGCGATTGCGAAGCACTGGAGCCGCAAAAATGACAGAGGGATGACGAAGCTCTAGGCCGTACTTCCGTTTATCGTATACCGGATCGGTACTTTTACTTTTGGAGCGCACTTGCCGGGTTGGAAATGCCATTTCCGAAACGCATCCAGTGCAGCATCGTCAAGAATTTTGTGGCCAGTGCTCTTGAGCATGCGGGCGTTGGTTACCTGGCCAGTTGGGGCATCAACGTCCAGCTCAATGATGCCGCTGCCAGTTAAGTGCCTTGCGCGTGCGTCCGCGGGGTAATCTGGTTTCGGTGCGTAGATGGCTATGGCTTTTGCGCCTGCCGACGCTAATCCGTCACGCCATGTAGCGACTATGTTAGCATTGTGACCGCCCGCGGCACTCGCTTTTCGTAACGCATCATTTGTTGCGAGTTGCTGTGTGGTGGCGGCTAGTGAAGCTGTATAGTTGGTCTTGTTGTCGGCGGTTTGAAATGCGACAACTGCCCCGTAACCCTGTTTTGCAGTCGAGGCGATCACTTTTGCGTTACGGCCGGCCCAGTCTGAGCACTGTTGAATCGCACGCTTTTGAGTTTCCGCTTCTGTCACGTAAAGGCTGTGCGCGTAGCCGTAACCTAGGCCTCCATTTTGGTTGGTAGCCACTACCACGGCTGACGAAGCGTAAGTGTCTGTAGCACCGAGCGCACAAAATCCCGCAACGGCTCTTAGAATATCTCGTATCAGCCTCTTATCCGTTTCCATTTACCGAGAAATTCGTGCAACGACCGACCGAATTGTCGAACTCGAGTCGCCAGAACCGAAACCCGCCGCCGTTCACTTCAACTTTTCTGGTCCGCCAAACTGGAAAAGGGTCATTTTTCTGCCCGGGTAGATGAGCGGGGAAAAAATTGCAGAGAAGCACCGTGTTCCCATTACGAAACGTGCCGATGAATTGAACTCGATACTCTCCTGCATGCTGACGAATCAGCGCGATTTGGTTCAAAGCGTAGCGATCGGACACGTCGGGATGCTCAATGAACCAGGCCGCGCATCTTAAAGCGACATCCATGTAACCTCCTGACGGCCTCCAACGCCCTGGTATGACAACGCGATTGTCAGCTGGCACCTGGAGGGTTGTTCCGTACGTGGATGAGGCGAGCGCAGTGAACACAATCAGAGCAATGCAACGCATGATTCAACGACAATATTGTGTGAGTTTGTCCTGTATTGCTGCAGCGGTCGAGAGAATAGCGCCAAAAAGGCGACAAAGCGTGTGCAATCATGCTGTGACTTTCCTTCGACTGGATTCCTACTGTTCCAAGGCCGGACAAAGGATCCCTGTTGCGGATTTTGGGCCATGCTCGTTTAGTTAAAAATTGCCTCCAGAGGTAGGATTCGGCGCCGTCCTGGCCTGTATTTTTCCGGAGTGAAACGGTTTACCTGGGTAATCAAGCGAACTCAACGACAGCTCGCGCGAACTAGTTCCGTGCTTTTTGCTGGTAAGTTTGCTGGCACTCGAAAATCAAACGAATACGCAAAACCAGACAGAATGTTGAATCCAAAGCCTGGCGGCAGTCCATCCAATCAACAAATCTGATGCAGTTTTTCTGGTTTCGCCTGCTGATGGTGGTGGCGCTCTTCGGCGCAGTCCTGTTCTATTTTACGGACGATCCGTTTGACCCGCTATTTCTTCTCGGTCTTGGTTTTGGAGCCGTCGGAGCAATCTCCGCAGGGTTATTGTTGGCGTACCGTCTAATACGAGCGCGCGGATTTTGGGCAAAATTTGCAGGATACGGCAGCGGCAGTTTGCTGCTCGTCATCGTCTTCGCTTTTGTTGTCATCCTTCCAAACTACCGCGCTTTCCTATATCACCGGCTGCGGCCTGACGAATGGCAGGACGACCTGAAATACCTGGCGAATCGAATCACCCAGATTCATCCCAATCCGTTTTCAATCCACTCGCGCGTGGAATTCGAAAATCTCGTTAGGGATCTGAACCAAAGAATTCCAACCCTTACTGACTCAGAGATCGAAATGGGTTTTGCGAAGGTGGTCGCTTTTGTCGGCGACGGACATACAGACCTCATACCGTTTCAGCCCGCGACGGGATTCAGTATGTATCCACTGCAGCTGTATTATTTTTCAGACGGCGTGTACGTGACCGAAGCCGCACTCCGATATCAAGACCTCGTTGGCTACAGACTGGCAAAGATCGGAGACGCGCCCATCGAGGAAGTCCACCACATTCTGCGAAAGTACATCGGAGCGGACAACGAATGGACAGCGAAGGATAGAGCACCATTGTACTATGTCTGTCGCGAAATCTTGCAGGCGCAGGGAATCGTCGCGCCAAATGAAGATGCACGGTTTACATTTACGAACGCTAACGGGCAGGTTCGCTCGCTGGTTCTAACACCCACCTCGCTGCTCCGGTACTTTTACTGGTACTTCAAGCCGCTGCAGAAGTGGAAGTACACCCCGAAGGTTGCGACGCCTCTGTGTCGACAGCATCCAACGCAAAACTACTGGTTTACTTATATCCCGGCTTCTCGGACTTTGTTTTTCAAATTCAATCAGATTCGCGAAGATCGTAGCGAAAGCTTTGATAATTTCACGAACCGTTTGTTTGGGTTTGCTCAATCTCACCCGGTTCAAGCCTTCATTATCGACCTGCGCGACAACAGTGGAGGGGACAATACCATCCCGCGTCGCTTTGTTACGGAACTTAGTGCACACCCGTCGTTGAACAGACGCGGCCGACTATTCACGCTGATCGGTCGACACACATTTTCCGCAGCGGTGAACTTCACGACCATGTTAGAAAGACGAACAAACACTATTCTCGTCGGTGAACCAACGGGCGCGGGGCCGAATCACTACGGCGATCCGAAGCTGGTCCTGCTGCCACATTCAAAGCTCATCGTTTTTATCGCAACACGACTTTGGCAGTTTGGCGATCCGAGCGATTCGCGACGCGAGCACAGCCCGAACATAGCCGTAGACCTCACGCACGAGGATTATTTTCGAGGGCGTGACCCCGTGCTCGATGCGCCATTAGAACCGCCGACGATAGGTAACGCGCTCAAGAGGTAGGATTCGGCGCTGTCTTCCCCGGTTGTTAGGCCAATACAATCAGGATTTACCTGGGTAATCAAGCGAACTCGGCGACTACTTTCGATTACTCATTCACTGCTTTTTGCTGGCAATTTTGCTGGCAGATGAAGGTTTCGATTTCATCCGACATATATAGCAATCGTGATCTTCACGAAGTTTAGCGTAACATGACGTGAACATGAGAACGCTGACTTGCATTCAGGGCCTCTTGTTTTTCACGGTCCTCTCGGTCTCGAGTGCCCCCGGCCGGCGACCGCAATTACCGAAGGAAGTGCGTGAAGGCCTGGCCTCCTCATCGTCGATTACCCTTTACTCCCTTCAACCTTGGGGCGGCCCCGATATTCCTCAGTGGGATTTTCACGGGCACCACGTTCTCGGGCGCTTGGATCTCTCACCGGACCAGGCGAAGACCGCTATCGCAGCTCTGAATTCCGCGTTGTCAGCGGGAGATGCGGACGTCATGTCGGCTTGCCTGATCGAGCCCCGTCACGCACTTGCGTTCAAAGTCGGCGGCGACGCCTGTGATATCCTAATTTGCTACAAGTGCGGCCAACTCGAGATCTTCAAGAATGACCAGCACTTGCCATTCGATGGATCGATTGGTGGGAAACCTGATGTGCTCAACCGATTGCTTAAGTCGGCGGCGATTCCTCTCGCGGATAACGCGGTTGCTCTGCAAAAGAGCTACGCAGAAGAAGCGAAGGTAGCGCTCAAGCTGGCCGAAGAAGGCGACACGAATGCGCAAGGCGTGATCGCCGCAATGTTCACGCGGGGCCGGGGTGTTAAAAAAGATGAAACCACAGGGATCGATTGGCTACGCAAATCCTTGGGATTGGCGCCGGACGACCCGAACTTTCAGGTTACTCTCGGCAAAATGTACGCCGACGATTCTGATCAACACCTGAAACACAATTACTCCAAAGCGATGAAGCTGTTTCAGCAAGCCGCGGCGCATGGCAACGCGGAGGCCAAGTATCGGATTGGAATACTTTACGACTTTGGCGACGGCGTTGCTAAAAACCCTGAGGAGGCCATGAGATGGCATCGACAAGCTGCTCAGAATGGATACGCAGAAGCGCAGTTCGAAATAGGGGTGCGATATGCGCAAGGGCGGGATGCGAAACAAGATTACGCACAAGCGCTGCAATGGCTTCAAAAAGCCGCCGATCAGGCTTATCCCGAAGCCCTTGCCTGGATGGGAACGATGTATGACAAAGGCTGGGGGGTGCCCAAAGACCCCATGGAGGCTTATTTTTGGGATCAATTAGCAGAGAGGTACCACACGATCTATGGAAATCGCGGCATCTCCTTTAAGGCAACTCCAGAACAGTCCGCCGTTTTGGAGAAGCGTCTCGCGGACTGGATCGCGACTCATCCGAAGCCGCCGGCCGGTTCGCCCTAGTTCCCCAAGTGAGCGATTGGAACAGCCGGCGTGATTTTGACGAAACGGGATAGATTGCGTTAGCTCAGTATCATGGAGGCGACATCGTTAGGCTTGGTTGTCGATGTTCACCGAGAGTTAAGCGACGCATTAAATTCGCTCGGTAAGCAAACGGCGCGTGGGATGATGGATAACTACAAGTTTTGGGCGTCATTCTATATGGGCCGCGCTTCTCAAGGGTACATAGTTCTACGGAGGGCTGGTGGATTAGCTGAATCTCGATTCTTAGTTCGGCCGGCTATCGAAATAATGTTCAGGTTGGAGGCGATACACGAGAAACCAGAGCTGGTCTATCGGATTGGTTACACAGAGACACAAATAAACGATCGTAAATGGTTGATCGCGTTGGCGACCAGTGCGAATGAACAATTCGATGAAGCTGCTTTCGATCGACGTTGGGAAGGATTCAAGAAGGAGATTCAAGCGCAGTTTCCCGCCGCGACCTTAGAAGATAAGAGGTTAACAATTAAAGACGCCGCTGAGGCTGCTAACCTGGGTGGGGTATATGACACAATCTATGCGACATACTGTCGATATACGCATGGAGCCTTGCGAGCGATTGTTGGCGAGTTGGACGAACCAGTTGGAGCGGAAGATAACTACATCATGGCTTGCTGTTTGTTGAGTGCTGTTCGGAGCCTTGTCTCTATCGGTGCAAAAGCTCCGAACTACGACTCATTGAAGAAGCTTCAGGAATCGCTCGAACGGGCGAAAATAAACAAAGAGGGGTCGGCCTCTGCGGCCTGAGCAGCCGTAATGCGAAGTGTTACAACCAGCCGCCTGAGGGGACGGCGCTGGAAGCAACTGTTCCCCGCCTAGCCCTGCGGCAATGAGCAGTCGGAGAAATCCCCAATTCAGGAACTAATGCGAACATCAGTCACGCGATCGACTTAATTTGCGAAGCGAATCGCGCTGACCGTTGATCAAAGCCCATTTCTTTGCACGCGACCACCGCTTGATCTGGGATTCGCGTCGTCGCGCCGCTCGGAAGTCGATCT
>CAZFZG010000148.1:0-5663 GCA_964523205.1 uncultured Chthoniobacteraceae bacterium
GGAATTTACGGAGTCATTTCGTATTTGGTGGTGCAACGCACCCACGAGATCGGGGTGCGGATGGCGCTGGGTGCACAGCGCCGCGATGTTTTGCAGCTGGTGGTTGGCCACGCGGCGAAACTGGTTGGAATCGGGACTGCGATTGGATTGGTCCTCTCTCTCTTTTCCACACGAACGCTCTCGGCGTTGCTTTACAGCGTCGGCGCATTTGACGCCGCGACTTTCATTCTCGTTACCATCGCACTGACGGCGATCGCCTTGCTCGCCAGTTACATTCCCGCGCTTCGCGCAACCCGCGCTGACCCCATGATCGCGCTCAGCCACAACGCATGAACATGATTGGTGATTTCAAATTTGGTATTCGTCAGCTCTTCAAAGCGCCCGCCTTCACGATTGCCGCGGCAACGGTGCTCGCGCTCGGGATTGGCGTGAACACCGCCGTCTTCAGCTTGGTAAACACTCTTTTCTTTGCGCCTCCGGCTTACTCTAAACCGCACGAAATGGTGCAACTCTTTTCTCAGGACAAGAAGGATCCGAAAAAATTCCGCGGTTTTTCTTATCCCACGTATGTCGACGTTCGCGAACAGAACACGGTCTTCACCGACGTAATGAGTTTCAATCTTGCGTTGATCGGTATCGGTCAGAAAGGCGTTACCCGTCGCACGTTCGCTGGCGTCATCAGCTCAAATTATTTTTCCGTGCTTGGTGTCCCGGTGGCGCGAGGCCGCGCATTTTTGCCCGAGGAAGAGACGCCCGGCCACAACGCGCCAGTCGCAATCGCAAGTTACAGTTACTGGCAGAAGCACGGTCTCGATCCAAGCGTGCTCGGTTCGCAAGTGTTTATCAACGGCCGCCCATTCACGATCGTTGGAATTACGCCAAAGGGATTTGTCGGCACGCTGCAAATCCTGTCTCCGGAAGTCTGGTTGCCGATGAGTGTTTACGATCAGGTCGCCAACGATTCTGAATTGGCGAACAAGACCACGATTGACGATCGCAAAGGAACCCAATTGCGGGTGATGGGCCGGCTTAAGCCCGGAATGACCGCAGCCGCAGCCAAGCCTGCGCTGGAAGGACTCGCGGCCAACTTTGAAAAAGCCTATCCGGTCGAGCAAAAGGACCAGACATTCTTCGCCGAACGAGTGTCGCGCAACACGGTGAGCAATCGTCCTGGCGCGGACAACATGATGAAACCAATCGCTCCTCTGTTGCTCGGGATGGCGGTCGTGGTGCTGCTGGTGGCGTGCCTTAATCTTGCCAACATGCTCCTCGCGCGCGGGACCGCGCGACGCAAAGAAATTGCAATTCGTCTTGCGCTTGGTGGCAGCCGCTGGCGCATCGTGCGTCAGCTTCTGATCGAAGGGTTTCTACTCGCCCTTCTCGGCGGCGTCGGGGGACTGATCCTCGGATTGTGGTCGTCCGATCTGCTGGTTGGCTCAATGCGAAGGCTGATGCCGCTCGACATTGTGTGGTTGAGCGGACCGAACCCCGCAATTTTGGCGGCGACGTTTGGGTTTTGCCTGCTCGGCACGCTCATGTTCGCGCTCGGACCGGCTGTGAAAATTTCACGCAGCGCAGTGGTCACAGATCTGAAAGAACATGCCGGTGAAGATGTCGTTCATCATCGCTGGAAATTTTTCCCGCGTCATCCGCTGGTCGTTGTTCAAGTCGCTTTCTCGCTTGCGCTGATTACGGCCGCGGCCTTGTTCATTCGCGGCGCTGGCAAAGCCGCGTCGGTTGATACCGGATTAAAACCCGGCGCTAGCTACCTTCTCGAAGTCGATGCCAGCCTGGCGGGTTACGAATCGAAACGCGCGCAGGAGCTTTATCGCAGCTTGAGCGAGAAATTGGCGGCCCTGCCGGGCGTGGAGCGCGCGAGCATCTCTTCAAATGTTCCGTTCGGAATGTTCGAGCAAAGCAGAAAAGTCCAACGCGCCGGTGTTCATCCCGCTCCGGACGCGAAGCCGGCCACTCCGGCCGAAGGCCTGGCCTTCGAGGTAGCTTGGAACAGCGTCGGCGCGGATTATTTTTCGACCGTTGGATTGCCGGTGACTCGGGGTCGCGCGTTTACTGAAGCTGAGGCCACTCAGCTCGGCCCAAAGGTCGCGATTATTGACGAAGTCCTGGCGAAGAAACTCTGGCCGGATGGTGATGCGGTTGGACAAAGCATCCAATATGCGGACCAAAAGGGTGGAACGAGCGCCGATTTGAGCAGCGGCGAGAAAGAGACCATGGAAATCGTCGGTATCGTTCCGGGAACGCGCCACGCGCTGTTTGAAACGGAGGAACCGGTCGGCGGGATTTACTTGCCGTTCGCGCGTGGATTTCAAAGTAACATTTCCTTTTTTGTTCGGTTTCATTCGCTCACTCCCGGGAGCGAAGCCGTCACGGCCGAATTGCTTCGACGCGCCGTGGGCGATGTCGATCCTTCACTTCCAATCTTGTCGTTACGAACGTTCGCCCAACATCTTGATTCAAATCTCGATCTTTGGCTGGTTCGCGCGGGCGCGGCTTTGTTCTCAATCTTTGGCGGACTTGCCCTTGGTCTCGCGGTAGTTGGTCTCTACGGAGTCAAAGCTTATTCGGTCGCGCGGCGCACGCGTGAGATTGGTATTCGGATGGCGCTAGGTGCTCAGGCCGGAGCGGTCATGCGAATGATCATGCGTGAAGGTTCCATCATGCTCATCAGTGGAGTTGCCATTGGTCTGCTGCTCGCCATCGCGACCGCAAAAATCCTGAGCGGAATTCTTTACGGAGTTGGGGCGCTTGATCCGATCGCATTCACCGTGGCTCCACTAGTCCTCACTTTCGCGGCACTTATTGCCACGTGGTTGCCGGCGAGGCGCGCAACGCGGGTCGATCCAGTCCAGGCATTACGCGCTGAGTAAACCTATGATTCGTCTCCAAAATCTTGAACGCAGTTATCCGCTCCCGCACGGAAAATTTTTCTACGTCCTGCGCGACATCGACATCGAAGTCTCAGAAGGAGAATTTGTTTCGGTGATGGGTCCGTCGGGCGCCGGAAAATCGACACTGCTCCACATCCTCGGCATGCACGACCACGGCTGGACTGGCGAATATTTTTTCAATGACACTGCCGTCCATCATTTGAAAGCCAAAGAACGGGCAGCGTTACGTAACGAGCAGGTCGGTTTCGTCTTTCAGCAATATCATTTACTCGACGACCTCACGGTTTACGAAAATCTCGAGATTCCGCTTTCGTATCGGAAGGTCAGCAAACACGAGCGGTCGGCGATTGTGGCGGACGCGCTCGATAAGTTTCAGATCGTCGCGAAGAAGGATTTGTATCCACGCCAGCTTTCCGGCGGTCAGCAACAACTGGTGGGCGTCGCGCGCGCGATCATCGCCAGTCCAAAGCTGATTTTAGCGGACGAGCCGACCGGAAATCTTCACTCCAGCCAGGGCGAAGAGATCATGGAGCTGTTTCAAAAACTTAACTCGGAGGGCACGACCATCATTCAGGTCACGCACTCGGAAAAAAATGCAGGATACGGGAACCGGACCATTCAACTGCGCGACGGTTGGGTGGTCGAGCCAGCAAGGAAGTAAAAATATGATTCTAGATTCGTTTCAGCAGGATGTGCGCGTCGGGCTGCGCGTGTTGTTCAAAGACAAGGCGTTTTGCTTTCTGGCCGTGCTTGTTCTCGGACTCGGGATCGGTGGCGCGACGACTCAATTCACCATCGTCAATGCGATCGTGTTGCGCGGATTCTCTTTCCCGCATCCGGAGCAATTGATGAGCGTCGGCCTGATCGATCCCAAGGCCAGCGATCAAAACAACAATTTCGGAATCGGCCAAATCCCGACCGCGCAGGATTACGAGGACCTAAAAGCGGCCCAGAAATCATTCGCGATGATGGCCGGCTATCTCAATGGATCGACAGTCAACGTTAGTTACAAGAACAATCCGCAGCGTTATACCGGCGGTTACGTAACCGAAGATTTTTTCAGGATTATCGGTGTCTCGCCGGTCCTTGGCCGCGATTTCACTGCCGAAGACAACAAGCCGGGCGCGGAAAAAGTGGCGATTCTCGGCGACGAAATCTGGCGACGCGATTTTGGGGCCGACTCAAACATCGTCGGACAAAGCGTCCGAATTAACGGCAAAGCCGCGACCGTCATCGGGGTAATGCCGCCGAATTTTAAGTTCCCGGTTTCGGAGGAACTCTGGACGCCTTTATATAATGAATTTCCGCCACAGCAGCGCGGCGACTTGCGCCTTGGAGCGAGCAGTAACGCGCCTGCGGTGATGGGCCGGTTGAAGTCGGGTGTGACTATCGACCAAGCGAACGCGGAGTTCATCGCACTTGCCCGCCATTTGGCGGAGGACAATCCGAAGACGAATCAAAATTTCACGTCCGCAAGCGTGCAGCCGCTGCTGAATACATTCACCGGCGTCCAATTTCGTCAGACCGTCTGGGCAATGCTCGCAGCGGTCATCCTCGTTTTGCTGATCGCCTGCGTGAATGTGATGAACATGCAGTTTGGGCGCGCCGCGTTGCGGGCAAAGGAGCTGGCGATTCGTGGCGCACTCGGCGCGACCCGATGGAGACTCGTGCGCCAAATGTTGACCGAAAGTCTGGTGGTCGCGGTCTTTGGAGCCATCACGGGCGTGATGATCGCCTATTGGGGCGTCGATTTTTTCGTTAAGTCGATTAACGCCTTGCCCTTTCCGAGGCCGTATTATTGGAAATTCACGATCGATGGATCGGTGCTCGCTTTCACCGTCGTAATCACTCTGCTGGCCACGATTGCGTCCGGTCTTGTCCCGGCGTTCCTGAGCACCAGAGGCAACGCCGCTGAGATCATGAAAGAGGGCGGCCGCGGAAACAGCAGTCGTCTGGTCAATGTGATCACGCGCGTGCTCGTGGTCGGACAAATCGCGCTGACTGCAGCGCTATTGATCGCCGCCACGCTCGAGATCAAATCAATCCGAAATCAGATGAAGCTCGACTACGGCTATGACGAAAACGCTGTTTACGCCGCGCGGATGGGTTTGATGGAAGGCGCCTATCCCAACGAGGACGCGCGCCGCGAGTTTTTCAAGCGGGCCATGCGTTCGCTGCAGGCGAATCCGCAGCTCGACTCCGCCGCGATGAGCAGTCGCTTTCGCATGACCTTTGACGCCCAGGGGCAGTATGAAGTCGACGGTCAAAATTATCTCACGGATCGGGATCGGCCGCGCGGAAATTTCGAATCGGTCTCGGCCAGTTATTTTTCGACGCTCGGTTTGAAAATTCTCGAAGGCCGCGATTTCACGGTTGACGATGTCGATTCCAAGCAACCGGTCGCGATTGTGAACGCGAGTTTCGCGCGGAAATATTGGGGAAATCAAAGCGCGCTGGGGCATCAGGTGCGGATTTTTAATCCCGGTCAGCCGACTGCGTGGCGAACGATTGTCGGCGTTGCGCCGGACATGCTGATGCAAGGTCCATTCGACCAGCAAACCGAGAGCGTGGGATTTTACATGCCCTTGCTGGGCGCATCTCCGGCTCCTCAGTTTTGCACCATCCTTGCTCGTCCGCGCACCGGTCAACGGGCTGACACTCTTGGCCCGGCTTTGAGCAGAGCGGTTGCCGAGCTCGACTCGAACCTTCCGACTTATTTTGCCGGAACGCCGGGACGATTTCACAATGAAATTC
>CAZFZG010000149.1:0-2282 GCA_964523205.1 uncultured Chthoniobacteraceae bacterium
CTCTCGCCATTGTCCGCGGAAAGTTTTCGCCAGAGCGAATTGACCAGCTCGAGGCCGATCGAGATGTGCCCGACCAATTCGCCCCGCTCATCGTAGTCCATGACGAAACCGCTCTCCGGGTAATGATTTTCCCAAAGCTTGCCCGAATCGTGAAAAAGAATTCCTGCGATCAGAAGATCGAAATTCAACTGGGGGTAAAGCGGCGTGAGCGCCACGGCCACGCGCATCATTTGTGCGGTGTGTTCAACCAGCCCACCGCGGCGGGCGTGATGATTTTTGCGCGCCGCAGCAGTCCGACGAAATCGTTCGCTGAATTCTTTCACGAATGCGTCGGACAAGGCGCGCAACCTCGGATCGCTGATCTTTGCTACTGTTTCGAGAATGAATTGCCAGTCTGCGTTTTGTTTCGCCCGTAATTCGGCCGGTCCTTGCAGAAGATCGTTCTTTTCCTGCGATGTGAGCGGGCGGACCGTCCACTTCTGCGCTTCGAGACCGTATTGCGAATGCGAATTAAATTCGCCCGTTAGCTCGACGAAGCTCTCGCGGTTGAGACTGCTACAGGTCTTGTATGCGGGATGATCGCTCCAGACTCGCAGCGTCATCCGATCGCACGCATCCGCCAAATTGAGTTCGCAATACGGCTTTTGTTCCCGAGTCAACTTCGGCGAGACCGATTCGACCTGCACGTGAACGCGCGCGTTCACCGGGCTCCCGCCCGGGCGGGATGCCGCTCGGCGGATTTCACTGAGCGTTATCAACTGCATGCCGATCCGGCAAACATCCGAAATCTCACTGCTGCTTGATCACACCGCAGGCTATTCGCGGGCCGGAACTTCCCGCTGGATCGGTTTTCAAATCGTCTTCCTTTTCATGCACGACCACGGATTTTCCGATGATCGAATCGTCGCCGTCCAGGCTGAGTTTTCCTGTCCAATTCACCCGGGCGTTACCGGAAGCATCAGCCTCTATGTTGCCGAGATCGCCGGCATGATGTTCCGCGGTTGTCGGTCCACCGTGGTGTTGGTGTGTTGGATTGAAATGAGCGCCGGCGGACGCCGCATCCGCCGCCGAGCAATCGCCGTTTTCGTGAATATGCAAACCGTGTTTGCCGGGCGTGAGGTTTTGAATGAAGCCTGCCGCGGTCACGGCGTCGCCCGCTTTTGTGAATACAATGAAGCCGGTAACTTTGCTGCCCGATTTGGGTTCCAGTTGTGCGCCAATCATTTTTACCGTGGCTTTGCCAAAACCCGTCGTCGGACTCATAGATTGTCCCACTGGCGTGGCAGCCTTGGTCGGTTCCGGGGTCTGGGCAAAGCATGTCGCCGCAGCGCAGAATATTGCTAAACAGATAATCGTTTTCATGCCGCGAACGTACCGCTGCTTACTGCAAAAGAAAACTCTCAATCGAGCAGACGCTGGTCGATTCCCGAGTAAGCGTCCACCCGTCGGTCCCGCAGAAATGGCCAGTGCGTGCGGAATTCATCTACTCGCGCCCATTTGACTTCGCCCACCACGATTTCCTCCTTATCGACCGAACCTTTGACGATGATCTCGCCATCGGGCCCGCAGATGAAACTTTGTCCCCAGAACTCAATTCCGTCACCGCCGGCTGGTGCTTCATGGGCGACGCGATTCGCGGCCGCGACGTAGCAACCGTTCGCGATCGCGTGACTTCGTTGAATCGTTTCCCAGGCGTTGTGTTGCGCCGCCCCAAATTCCTTTTTCTCGCTGGGATGCCAGCCGATAGCCGTCGGATAAAAAATAATCTCCGCGCCGCGCAACGCCGTCAGGCGAGCCGCTTCCGGATACCATTGGTCCCAGCAAATGCAGACGCCGACTTTGCCGCGCTTCGTCTCCCAGGCCTGAAATCCAAGATCGCCCGGGGTGAAATAAAATTTCTCGTGATACAACGGATCGTCGGGGATGTGCATCTTGCGATATTTTCCGAGACATTTTCCGTCCGCATCAATGATTGCCGCTGTGTTATGATACACACCCGATCGCCGTCTTTCGAATAGTGACGCGATAATCACGACTCCGAGCTCGCCCGAGAGTTTTTCCAATTCCGATGTCGATTTTCCGGGAATCTCTTCGGCCAGATCGAAATTTTTGTGGTCTTCGGTTTGGCAAAAATACTGCGATCGAAACAACTCCGGCAGACAAACAATCGCCGCGCCCTTTTTCGCCGCGTCCCGAATGAAGTCGATCGCCCGCGTGAAATTCCTCTCTGGGTCCGCGCCGCACTTCATCTGCACCAGTGCGATTTTCGTTTTCTCTGCTTT
>CAZFZG010000149.1:2382-5577 GCA_964523205.1 uncultured Chthoniobacteraceae bacterium
GTCATTTTTGATGATATTCCTGAAGACTGCGCACTTGCAGCTTCGTTTTTTGCAAAGATCGAATTCCATTCGCGCTCGCCTGGGCCGCTCGCACCGTTGTCATGATCGGGATTTTTGCCGCTAATGCGGCGTTGCGGATCATCACCTCGTGCTCCCGCGGGATTTTTCCGCTCGGCGTGTTGATAATGAAGTTAATATCGCCATTTTTTACGCGATCGAGCACGTTGGGCCGGCCTTCATGCAACTTGAAAACTTTTTTCACTTTGATCTTCGCCTGGGCCAGCGCGTCCGCGGTTCCGCTTGTTGAGATGATCCCGAAACCGAGCTTCAGGAACTCGCGCGCCAGCGGAATGACCGCTTCCTTGTCCGTGTCCTTGACGCTGACGAACACGTTGCCTTTTTTCGGCAACGCCGGCGGCGCCGCCATCTGCGATTTTGCGTAAGCCAGGCCCAGATCGACATCCATCCCCATTACTTCGCCGGTCGATTTCATTTCGGGGCCGAGCGAGATGTCCATACCCTGATAGCGCAGGAACGGAAAGACGGCTTCCTTAACCGAGAAATGTTTTGGTACGATTTCCTTGGTGAATCCGAGCTCGCGCAAAGTTTTGCCGGCCATAATCTTCGCCGCCAACTTCGCCAGAGGCACACCAATCGCTTTGCTAACAAACGGGACCGTCCGCGATGCCCGCGGATTCACTTCCAGCACGTAAACATCGTCGCCTTTGACCGCGAACTGCACGTTCATCAGTCCGCGGACGCTCAACTCGCGCGCCATCGCTTTTGTTGCCAACGAAATTTCATCGAGCACGTGTTGCGACAAGGAAAAGGTCGGGATCACGCACGCACTATCGCCGCTGTGAATCCCCGCTTCCTCAATGTGTTCCATGATTGCCCCGATCACGGTCGTTTCGCCGTCCGAAATGCAATCGACATCCACTTCGATCGCGTCTTCGAGAAAACGGTCCACCAACACCGGACGGTCGGGCGTCACTTCGATCGCGCTGGCCATGTACCGGCGCAGGTCAGGTTCGTTGTAAACTAGCTCCATCGCCCGGCCGCCCAGAACGAAACTCGGCCTAACCAGGACCGGATAACCAACTTTGTTCGCGATCGCGACCGCCTCATCGGTGCTGACCGCCGAACCACTGGGTGTTTGACGCAAACCGAGCTTGACCAGCATTGCCGCAAACAATTTCCGATCTTCCGCGATCTCGATGCTCTCGGGCTGTGTCCCGAAAATCGGAACGCCAGCCGCTTTCAATCCATCGGCGAGATTGAGCGGAGTTTGACCGCCGAACTGCACCACTACGCCTTCGGGCTTCTCCTGCTCATAAATATTAAGAACGTCTTCCAGGGTTAGCGGCTCGAAATAAAGTTTGTCGCTCGTGTCGTAATCAGTCGAAACCGTCTCCGGATTGGAGTTGACCATAATCGTCTCGAATCCAAGCTCGCGGAGTGCGAACGCGGCGTGCACGCAGCAATAATCGAATTCAATTCCCTGTCCGATACGGTTCGGACCGCCGCCCAGAATCATCGCCTTGCGTTTTCCACTTTCCCGCCGCTCGTTCTCGTCGCCGTAAGTCGAGTAATAATAGGGCGTGTAGGCTTCAAACTCCGCCGCGCAGGTATCGACCAGACGATAGGTCGGTGTGACTTTCTCAGCGGTCCGTTTGGCGCGGACTTTCCTTTCGTCGGAACCGTTCGCCGTCGCGAGTTGTCGATCCGAGAACCCGAGCTTTTTGCTTCGCAGCAACGTTTTGGTTTTCAAACACTGCGACTCCGCAACGATCTCCGCTACGTTTCGCAAAAACCATTTGTCGATCTTGGTTAGGTCGTAGACCTCGTCGATCGACGCGCCTTTCGCGAACGCCTGACCGATGTAGAAGATTCGTTCTGCGTTGGGGATCGCGAGCTTCAATCGGAGCGTTTCAAGATCGACCTCCTTGTCCGCGCCGTCGCCGATCAAGCCGAATCGTTTAATCTCGAGCGAGCGCAGCGCCTTTTGCAGCGCCTCCTTGAAGGTGCGACCGATTGCCATCGCTTCACCTACGCTTTTCATCTGCGTCGTTAGTGTCGGATCGGCTTGCGGGAATTTTTCGAACGTGAACCGCGGAACTTTCACCACGCAATAATCAATCGTCGGCTCGAAGCAGGCCGGCGTTTCGCGCGTTATGTCGTTCCTGATTTCGTCCAGCGTGTAACCGACCGCCAGTTTGGCCGCGATCTTCGCGATCGGAAATCCGGTTGCTTTTGACGCGAGCGCGCTCGACCGCGACACGCGTGGATTCATCTCGATGACAACCATACGTCCATTGTCCGGGTGAACCGCGAATTGAATGTTCGAACCGCCAGTCTCTACCCCGATCTCGCGAATGACCGCGAACGCCGCGTCGCGCATCATTTGATATTCCTTGTCGGTCAAAGTTTGGACCGGTGCTACGGTGATCGAGTCGCCCGTGTGGACGCCCATCGGATCGAAGTTTTCGATCGAACAAACAACCACGCAGTTGTCCATCCGGTCGCGCATCACTTCCATCTCGAATTCTTTCCAGCCCACGAGCGATTCTTCGATCAACACTTCGTTGACCGGCGACATGGCAAGGCCGCGGCCGGCGATTTCATTCAAATCGTCCGGGTTGTAAGCAATGCCACCCCCGCTTCCGCCGAGCGTGAATGCCGGCCGAATAATCAGCGGGAAAGTCCCAATCTCTTTGGCGATCCGCCCCGCGTCGGCGAGCGAGCGCGCTACACCAGAACGCGGGACATCGAGCCCGATCCGCAACATCGCCTCCTTGAACAGTTGTCGATCTTCGCCTTTGGCGATCGCCTTGGCGTTGGCGCCGATCAATTTCACCTTGTGCCGCGCCAGCGCACCGTTGCGATAAAGTTCCATCGCCGCGTTCAATGCGGTCTGGCCGCCCATCGTGGGCAGAATGGCATCGGGTTTTTCCCGGTCGATTATCGCTTCGATCACTTCGGCGGTGATCGGTTCGATGTAAGTGCGATCCGCGAACTCCGGATCGGTCATGATGGTGGCCGGGTTCGAGTTCACCAGCACCACCTGATAACCTTCTTCGCGCAGAGCCTTGCATGCCTGCACGCCGGAATAATCAAATTCGCAGCCCTGTCCGATCACAATTGGACCGGAGCCGATAAGCAAAATTTTCTTGAGATCGTTGTTCCGCGGCATCT
>CAZFZG010000150.1:0-1386 GCA_964523205.1 uncultured Chthoniobacteraceae bacterium
TTGTAAGTTCGATTGTCGATTTTCGATCGGGGCAGCAAAACCAATTGAATCGGCGAAAATGATGCGACCAACGAGGGTGGGTTGTTCGATTGCAAACCTAGGTTATATGTCTCGACTTAACTCATGAGACGATACACTCCTTTTATCATCGTTGGCCTGGTCGCGGCCCTCGCGCTCGGTAGCGGCACGTTTCTTTATCGCGCCAAGCGCGCCGCCAATCCGCCGCTGAAAATCTCAAAGGCGGCCGGCGAGCAGGGAGCCGAATCGGTTCACGTTCTCGGGCCGCCCGACGCGGCCGTGACCATGGAAGAGTTCGGAGACTTCCAATGTCCGCCCTGCGGCAGACTTTCCGAACCGATCAGTCAGCTGCAAAAGCAGTACAACCTCCGCTTAATTTACCGCAACTTTCCATTGCCAGTCCACGAGCACGCGAAGGAAGCAGCGTATGCTGCTGAAGCGGCTGGACGGCAGGGACGTTTTTGGCAAATGCACGATCTACTTTTTCGGGAACAGGCTGTCTGGAGTAAGTCGCCCGACGCGCGCACGCTTTTCAACGCCTACGCCGGAATGCTTCAATTGGACCTTGGTCGGTTCAAACAGGACATGGAGAGCGGGGAAATCCAGCGCCAGGTCGATGCCGATAAACAGCGCGGCACGGTCATCGGGGTAACAAACACGCCGACGATTTTCCTTAATAATCAAGCCGTCCCTCCAGCGCAGTTGAATCCCGAGAGCCTCGCCGCAGCCGTGGAGGCCGCGATGAAAAGCCCCAAGCCTTCGTCCTAGAAGATGAAGAAAGAAACAACATCGACAACGACACGCTCGCGCGCGGAGATAATTTTTTACACCGCTGCCGCTTTGATCGCGCTGATTGGTCTCACTGAAGCAACTTATCTCACCGTGATATTTCTGACCGGAGAAACCGCGGTCTGCGGAGAATCGGCTGACTGTTTTAAGGTGCTCGGAAGTGGTTACGCGAAGGTTGCCGGCATTCCGGTGGCTGGTCTGGGCGCGCTTGCTTATTTCAGCGTTTTCACATTCGCCACCTTCGCCGCTTTCGACTATGCCCGTGCCCGGAAGTTTTTCACCTGGGCGGTGGTTGCAATGTTCGCGGTTACGCTTTGGCTGCTCTTTGTCCAGGCCTACCGGTTGCATGCTTTCTGCCGATACTGTTTGTTTTCCGCGGCCCTTGTTTTTCTGCTAACAGGCCTGGTAGTTGCCCGGCCGACCACGTCCCAGAAGAATTTATGAATCGCCACTTCCTATTCACAATTGCTTTGCTCCTTGCCGTGACCGGCTGCGAAAAATCAAAAACCACTCCGGCCGCCCAGAAAACCAGAGGCGATGCCGATGTCTGTAGTCTGATTACCAATGCCGAAGTGCAAG
>CAZFZG010000150.1:1486-3285 GCA_964523205.1 uncultured Chthoniobacteraceae bacterium
ACGGAGTTTGAACGAGCAGGAAACAGAGGGCCGCGGCCGGCCGCCGAAAAAAATCGAAGGCGTTGGCGATTCCGCTTGGTGGACGTCCAACCGGGTGGGCGGTGCGATTTACGTCTTGAAAAACAATGCCTTCCTTCGCATCAGCGTCGGCGGTCCGGATACTGAAGAGGAAAAAATCGAGAGAGTAAAGAAGCTCGCAGCCAAAGCTCTTTCTCGTTTGTAAATTGTGTTGATGCGCTAGCCAGGGCGTAAGCCGGGACGGTGAGATCGGGGATCGAACCCTTGCCGAGACCGGCATGTTGGAGCATTAAATGCAATGTCGAAGCTGATCTCCCCTCGCCCGCGCACCATCGGCGCGGCCAAACGGCATTTCCCTATCGTCGCCAGTCAATTCAACCAGGTCTACGTGCGGGGATTAGTCGATCATTTTACTGCCGAACTACGCGGCCTAGCTCCTGCCGCCACGGTGGCCCTTCATCAAGTACCCGGATCGTTCGAAATTCCAGTGGTCGTGCGCGAGCTCGCCTCGCAAAAACGCAGTGACGCCATCATCGCCATCGGCGTGATCTTGAAAGGCGAAACCAATCATGCCGACAATTTGAGCCGCTCCGTGACCGAAGCGTTGCAACGCATCGCCATTAGTGACGGCGTTCCTGTCGTCAACGTCGTTCTCACTTTCGACACTGAAGCGCAGGCCCGCGAGCGCTGTCTCGAAGACAAAATCAACCGAGGCACCGAAGCGGCCCGGGCCGCGGTCGAGATTTCTAGCGTCATGTCGAAGCTGCGCAACAACAAGTAGTCGTATGGGTAAACGGCATCGGGCGCGCGAAGCAGTGATTCAATATCACTTTTGGCGCGACCTCCAGCACGGCGAAACTCCCGAGCGCATCGAGGATTTCTGGGAATTTTGCCCGGCTACCGACCGAGTCCGTGAGTTTGCTCAGCCGCTCATCGAAGGAATGGTTGCCCACCGCGACGAACTCGACGAACGCATTCGCAAATATTGCGAGAACTACAACCTCAATCGCATCTCCGCGGTCGATCGAAACGTGTTGCGGCTCGCCATCTACGAAATGCTCTACCGCGACGACATTCCGCCTGTGGTTTCGATCAACGAGGCAATCGAGCTGGCCAAGACTTTCGGCGGCGCCGAGTCCGGAAGGTTCGTAAACGGAATTCTCGACCGCGTCCGGAAAGACTTGGACCGCCCCGCGCGGGAACCGGTGGTGAGAGGTACGGGCGATTGAGCACAATCGCCTGCTGATTCTTGCCGTGTCGAGCGCAGGTAAGATATCTCGGGCGTGAAACGCGAAATCCGAAACCCGAAACAATTTTCAAATAGCGAAAAGCCGAAAAAACCTCAGTGGTTTGCCTAAGTTTGCAATTTCGTCATTCGAATTTAGCTCGATATTCGACATTCGGATTTC
Organism: uncultured Chthoniobacteraceae bacterium; assembly: GCA_964523205.1. Lineage (GTDB taxonomy): Bacteria > Verrucomicrobiota > Verrucomicrobiia > Chthoniobacterales > UBA10450 > AV40. The sequence goes on from CAZFZG010000150.1 coordinate 2,914, forward strand.
GAGTTTTTCCACCTGCTTACGTCTGTGAATCATTCGTGTGAATTCGCGTTAATTCGTGGTTAGAACAGGTATGAAATTTCTCGAAGCCCTCGCCCAACAGTTTGCCGGCAAGCCGATTGATTGGGACGAACTCGAGCACGCGCTTGTCCGGGCAGATCTTGGAGTCGCAATCACGACCCGAATTCTAAAACAACTTCAGGAGCGCGAAGCCTGGTCGCTCTTGGGAATCAGCGATGTGATCAAGGTCGCGCGCGAAGAAATTGCCAAGATTCTTCCGAACGAAACAAAACCAATTCAACCGCTGTCCGGAAAACCGAACGTAATTCTCATTGTCGGTGTGAACGGTACGGGCAAGACAACCTCAGTCGCCAA
>CAZFZG010000150.1:3385-5416 GCA_964523205.1 uncultured Chthoniobacteraceae bacterium
GTTCGACGCGCGCAAATTTGTAGCCGAGATGTTCTAGGATCGACATCGTGGCAGAAGGAATCAAAGAGCCGATCGCGCCCGGAGCAATCCGCGGTTTCGTCGCGAAGTTCACCGTCCTCAAGAGCGCGCGACGCGAGCTTTGGCTCACCTTCCTGATCAAGTTCCTGATCTACACGGCCTACTCGATCACCAACAAGACGATGATCCTATGGCTGTCGAAAGATCTCGGTTTCAGCGATCAAGCGGCCGGCGCCTTGGTCGGCTGGGTCTGGGCGCCGGCGATGACCATCTTCACGCTGCTGGCCGGCTCGCTCACCGACGCGATTGGCTTGCGCCGAACTTTTTTCCTCGGCGTCGCCATCTGCACCTTTGCCCGGAGCGTGATGGTGCTGACGATGAATCCGACGTTGGCTCTCGTCTGCGGTTTGCTGCCGTTGGCGATTGGCGAAGCCCTCGGCACGCCGGTATTGCTGGCCGCAACACGCGTATATTCTACAACCGCGCAGCGTTCGATCGCATTCTCGATCCTCTACGCGCTGATGAACGTTGGCTACTTCGTTGCCGGTTATGTTTTCGATTTTATTCGCTCGCTTGATCTCCACCTGAACATCGCGGGATTTCAGCCAACGCCGCATCAGCAACTTTTCGGCGTCAGTCTGGCGCTCGAGATCTTGCTTTTCCCAACGATCTACTTTTTGCGACGGGAAGCGAAGATGCGAACCTCCTTCGGTCCGAGCCGGACTGCCACCATCTCTGACGCAAGCATTCAGGAGCCGAGTCGATCCGGTTTCTGGACACGCATTGGGCCAACGGTGCGACACAGTGCGATCGATACCGGTGTTCTTTTCCGACGGCTCGTCGGCCAATCCGGGTTCTATCGACTGTTGGTGTTTTTCCTCTTCATTGGATTTCTGAAAGCGATTTTCCTGCAAATGGATTACGTCTTTCCCAAGTTTGGCGATCGCGAGATGGGATTGCACGCACCCGTTGGCAAGCTCGCCGGAATCAACGCCATTTTGATCATTGTCCTAGCTCCGCTTGTCGGTGCACTCACCCAGCGGATCGCGTCCTATCGAATGGTGATCATTGGCAGCGTGATTTGCGCGGCCGGAGTTTTCATCATGGCGCTGCCAACGGAGTGGTTTGTGCCGGCGGCAAACAGCGCGATCGGACACGCACTCGGGCATGGTTATCTCCAATTGACCGGCTCAGTCCATCCCTACTACATCATGTCCGCGTTTTACCTCACCGTTTTTTCGGTCGGCGAAGCGTTTTACTCCCCGCGCGTCTACGAATACGCCGCGTCGATTGCGCCGCCGGGCCAGGAAGCATCGTATGGAGCGCTCGCCTACATTCCGTTCCTTGTCGGCAAACTCTTGATCGGAACCAGTGGCTGGGTGCTGGCGGCGTTCTGCCCTGAGCACGGCGAATGTCGGCCGGCAATGCTTTGGTTAATCTTTGCGCTGGCAGCCTCGATTGCGCCGATCGGTTTGATTGTCTTCCGTCGTTACATCCAGGTCCCTGAAGCTGGACGGCAGGATTAAACAAACGAGGCGAATTACTGTCTAATGCCACTGTCATGATCCAATTACCGAAACGGCCGCCACCGTCGTCGCGCGGGATGTTGATTTTTTGCTCGGTCGTGTTCGTGGCTCTGCTCGCCGTTTTGATTTTCCTCAATCGCGCTCGCGCCCAGAAAGCGGGCGAAATCGCTCCTCAATCGACCTCTATGACAACTCCATCATCCACCAACCAAACAAAACCGTCCGCCGACGAACTGAAAAAGAAACTGACTCCCGAGCAGTATCACGTGACTCAGCAATGCGGCACCGAGCCGCCGTTCCGGAACGAGTATTGGGACAATCATCGGGCCGGCATTTATGTCGATGTTGTTAGTGGAGAACCACTCTTTACTTCGCTGGATAAATTCGACAGCGGCACCGGGTGGCCCAGTTTCACCAAACCGATCGACAAAAACAACGTGGCTGAAAAAACCGACCGCGCCTTTGGAATGGAACGCACCGAGGTCCG
>CAZFZG010000151.1:0-5384 GCA_964523205.1 uncultured Chthoniobacteraceae bacterium
AAGTCGATCATCGCGCCGCTCGTTTTCTCGACCATCGTGGTTGGTATCGCTGGGGCCGGCGCGTTGAAAAAGGTCGGCCGGATCGGAATCAAGGCGCTGATCTTCTTTGAGATTGCTACGACCGCAGCGCTTTTTATCGGCCTGGCGATTGTCAATCTGACCAAACCGGGAGCCGGGGTGAAACTCGCGGCTGGCAACATCGAGATCGCCAAAACGATTGGGCAAACCCACGCCCAAAGCCTGACCGACATTATCGTGCATGTTTTTCCGTCGAGCGTCATCGATGCGATGGTGCGCGGCGACGTTCTGCAAATTGTCGCCTTCAGCGTTTTGTTTGCGCTCGCGGTTTCGGCCGTCGGTGAAAAAGGCCAACCGATCGTTCGCGCGATGGACAGTCTCGCGCAGATCATGTTCAAGTTTACGAATTACGTGATGATGTTCGCGCCAGTGGGCGTCGGCGCGGCGATGGCCCATACGATTGGAACGCAAGGCCCTGGCGTCCTGTTGAATCTCGGCAAACTGATTCTTTCGCTCTACATCGCACTGATCATTTTCGTCGTGATCGTATTTGGAATCGTGATCCGGCTCGCGCGGGTTCCGCTTTGGCAATTCTTCCGAGCAGTCCGGGAACCAGCCGCGCTGGCGTTTGCCACAACCAGCAGCGAGTCGGCGTTGCCCAAAGCGATGCAAGCGATGGAACGGTTCGGGGTCCCGCCATCGATCGTCGGCTTTGTAATGCCAACCGGGTATTCGTTTAATCTCACCGGCTCGATTTTGTATCTGGGGATGGCATCGGTGTTTGTGGCGCAGGCGGCCGAGACAACAGCTACCGGCTGGCACATGAGTTTCGGTCAGCAAATCATCATGATGCTGACATTGATGCTTACTTCAAAAGGCGTAGCCGGTGTGCCGCGGGCCGCTCTCGTCATCTTGCTCGCCACCTTGAATTCGTTTGTTCCTGCCGGGCTCGGGCCGATTGGGGTCGCGGTGATTTTCGGCATCGACGAATTGATGGACATGGGACGCACTGCGGTGAACGTGATCGGCAATTGTCTGGCGACCGTGGTCGTCGCGCGTTGGGAAAAGGAATTTGATGAAGAGCGGGCGCGTGTTTTTGGAACTCCGGCAGAGGCGGCGCTGGATTTAAAATCCGGCGACGTCGCCTTTGCTGACGCGGTTCGGCAGGGCGATTAACTAGAACTCGGCGCTGCCGGGCGTGCGTGCGAACGGAATCACATCGCGAATGTTGGAAACGCCGGTGATGAACATGAGCATTCGCTCAAAGCCGAGACCGAATCCGGCATGCGGTACCGTGCCAAAACGGCGAAGATCGAGATACCACTTGTAATCCGCCGGATCCATTTTGTGACGGCGCATGTTTTCCAACAAGCTGTCGAGCCGTTCCTCGCGCTGACTTCCGCCGACGATCTCGCCGATGCCCGGCACTAACAGATCCATCGCGGTCACGGTCTTGCCGTCGTCGTTCAAGCGCATGTAAAAAGGTTTAATCTCCTTCGGGAAATTGAAAACCGTGACCGGACATTTGAAATGCTTTTCGGTCAGCCAGCGCTCATGTTCGGATTGCAGATTTAAGCCGTACTCGATTGGAAATTCGAATTTCTCGCTGCTCTTCTTCAAGAGATCGACAGCTTCAGTGTAGGTTGTGCGTTGAAACGGGCGCTCAAGAACAAAATCGAGCCGGGGCAGCAATTCTTTGTCGACGAACTTCGCAAACAGTTCCATCTCGTCGGGGCAATTTTCGCGGATGTCGCGAATCAGGTATTTCACGATCTCTTCCGCGAGATCCATGTTGCCGTTCAAATCGCAAAACGCCATCTCTGGCTCGATCATCCAGAATTCGCTCGCGTGCCGCGACGTGTTGGAGTTTTCGGCGCGAAATGTCGGGCCAAATGTGTAGACCTTCGACAGCGCGCAGGCAAATGCTTCAGCCTCAAGTTGCCCGCTGACGGTGAGATAAGTCTGGCGGGCAAAAAAATCCTTGGCGTAATCAATCTCGCTCCCTTTCCGCGGCGGATTCTTCGGGTCGATCGTCGAGACCCGAAATAATTCTCCGGCGCCTTCGCAATCGCTGCCAGTGATGATCGGCGTGTGGATGTAAACGAACCCGCGTTCCTGAAAAAATTTGTGAATCGCGAAGGCGAGCCTGCTGCGAACCCGGAAGACCGAGCCGAAAAGATTCGAGCGTGGTCGCAGGTGGGCGATCTCGCGAAGAAACTCCGGGGTGTGTCCTTTCTTCTGAAGCGGGTAGGAATCGTCCGCAGCGCCGACGATGTCGACCTTATCCGCGGTCAATTCCCATTTTTGTCCTTTGCCTTGCGACCCAACCAACGCGCCGCTGACACAAACCGACGCACCGGTAGTCAGCTTTTGAATCTCGCCATAATTGGGCAACGAATTTCGGGCGATGATCTGCAAATTCTTCAGCGACGAGCCGTCGTTCAGTTCGATGAACGAAAAATCTTTGGAGTCGCGCCGGGTGCGGACCCAGCCCTGGACCTGGATCGAATCAATCGGGGCGTTGCTGTCCAAAGCGGCCCTGATTGGAGTTGGTGAAAGCGTTGACATTGTGAAACAGAACCAACTCTCAACGTTCAGCGTTCAACGTTCAACGTCGGAAAGATCGATTACTACATCTTCAAAGCCTCACGCAGATACGGAACTAGGCGGCGGCTGAATTCAACCGAGTCGCCGGCGGACAAGTGCGACCACTCGGGGCACTGAAAATCTTTCAGGTCCGGAAAATCAGAATAGTAAATGCCGGGCGCACCAGTTTGTTGCAGCAACGGGTCCCACGTTCGCGCGCGCGGTTGATCGCGATCTTCAATTTGTTTCAACTTGCCGCTGTGCGGAAACCTGACGAAAACAATCTTGCCGCCGCGAGCGCGAACTTTCGCCACGTCATCGACGATGTCGCGAAAACGTTTCGCAATCGCCTCGCCTACCTGCTTCATGAAAACATCTTTTGGGATGTAACTAGGCGGCTGAGGCTGAAAGAGCGGCAACCAGATTTGCTGAATGCGCATGGCCAGCTCGCCATTCGGATTCGCGCATTCCTCGACCATACGGGAACGGCGTTCGCGATCTTCCGTTCCGAAATAGGGGGGCAAGCGCGGCGGGATCTGCGCACCGGGACGATTCGGAATCGGCAAGTTCTTCAAATAATCATCAAGCGTGAGCTCTTCCTGCTTCAGAAACGCGACGTGTTCTTCAAGCGGCATCGCCAGATATTGACTCGCGCGTTGGGCCGGCGTTTGATTGTGGAAGCGCTTCACTACTTTTTCGCCGCGTTCGAATGGTGGTGTGCCTGGCGGCGCAAAAAATATTCGCGGGACAATGCTGCAGATGATGGTGCCGTGAAAGTTTTTGTCGTTAGCCAAATCTTCCAGCACCGGAAAGCCGCACATTCCAGGCCCGGCCAGCTGGATGGGACGTTTGCCCAAACCTTTCTCCATCTCGTCAAGATCGACATCGTACCACGCGCGCGAGTCGCCGACGACGACCAGCGACTCGGGCTCGACCGCGCGACGTCGCAAGGTCCAAAGATCTTCGTTGTCGTTGAGCGTGGGACCATATCCAAGCGAACGACAATATAATTCCCACGCGGTGGTCACGGCGATCAGGACGACGGTGACCACGACAGTAATTCCACGCCACGGTGCCGGTGGAATCGGACGCTCGAATTCCAGCGGCGGGCCGCCGTGAACTTGTTCTTCACGTGAAGGTCTGCGGAAAAACATCCGCGGAAGACGCAGCCGTTGTTTAAAATTGGAAATAAATGAAGGCATTGCTGCTTCCTTGAGTGAAAATGATTGCGACTGCCATTATCGACCAGATGGCGGTGACGGCCCACTCGGGCAGACGCATCACCGCAGTTTCAAAAGCATCGTCGCGCATCAACCAGTGCATGGAAACGAGACCGGCGGTAACGATTCCAATTTGCAACAGCTCCCGCGTGGTCAGAATCATATCCCCGTTTGCATGACCGCCAAACATTCCGGTCAACATTCGGCTGGCGATCGTGAAATCGGATGCGCGGAAGAAGACCCAGGCGATGCAGACCGCGCCGTAAGTCGCGAAACCGGCGAGTAATCGGACGGGCAACGTTCCTGCCCATGGTTTTTGTTCGAAGAAAATCCGGAAGACCCGCTCAATCACCAAATAAGAGCCGTGCAGCAAACCCCAGACGACGAACGTCCAGGCCGCGCCGTGCCAGAGACCGCCCAGAAACATCACGATCACGAGATTTGCCGCAGCCCGCAATGGTCTCACCTGATTGCCACCAAGCGGGATGTAAAGGTAGTCGCGCAGAAACGTGGAAAGCGAAATGTGCCAGCGCCGCCAGAAATCTGAGAAACCGATCGCCGCGTAGGGAAATCGAAAATTGTCCTTGAGATGAAAGCCGAGCGTGAGCGCGGCGCCGATCGCGGTCAGCGAGTAGCCCGCGAAATCGCAAAAGATTTGTCCAGCGAAGGCGAGCACGCCCGCCCACGAATCAAGCGCGACGAGCGGACCAGCGTAACCGAAGACGCGATCGGCCGAACCAGAAAGCAACGTATCGGCCAGAACAATTTTCTCGAACAGGCCGAGCGTCATCAACGCGAGTCCCCAGAGAAACTGATTCGTTTTAAGACGCGGAGGATGCACGAGCTGCGGAAGAAAATCGCCGGCCCGGACAATTGGGCCGGCCACAAGCTGCGGGAAAAACGAAACCGCGAGAATGAAATCGCGCAACGATCGCGTCGGCTTCAGGACACCGCGATAAATGTCGAGGGTGTAGGAAAGCGAGTGAAATGTGTAAAACGAAATTCCAACCGGAAGCAGAATGTCAAGGTGCGGCGGTTGATAAATGATACCGACGCGCGCCAGCAACCACTGGAAGTTTTGAAGGAGAAAATTTCCGTACTTGAAAAACCCGAGCATGCTCAGGTTCATGCATACGCTCGCGATCAGCCAACGTTGCCTGGCCCGGCGATCCTGGGCTTTGCCAATCTGGCGCCCAAGCCAGAAATCCATCGCGGTTGTGGAAAAAAGCAACGCGGCAAAGGGAGGATTCCACGCGCCGTAGAAAATGTAGCTCGCGACAACCAGCAGATTCTTTCGCAGCTTCCAGCCGCGCAGACTCCAATACAGAGTCGTGACGATGACATAAAAAACAACGAAGGTGAGCGAATTAAAAAGCATGCCGAAACCGTTCGCGTTACGCTGCCGATGGCAGCGGATCATTTACGCCGGTCATATTGAGCGGATGTTCTAGATGTTGTTTGGTGATCTAGCAAGAGCTGAAATGTCATCCTGAGCAAAGCGAAGGATCTCTGACCGCTTCCCGGCAACGAGCGGCTGATCAGAAGATTTCAGAGATGTTT
>CAZFZG010000152.1:0-5359 GCA_964523205.1 uncultured Chthoniobacteraceae bacterium
AAATTAGTCCGAGTAAGCCGCTCGCGAGCACGACCGGGATGATGTCTACCTTGTAACGCAGAAGCGCGACGAACGCAGCAGCGCAGAGAACAATCGCGAACCAATCGATCGCGCCGGCGGTTGGAAAGAAAACGTGAAGCGCGAACCAAACCGCGAGATTCAAAATCACGCCAACAATTGCCGCCGTGACGGCCGAAAGCGCGCTGGTGAGCGTTTGATTGCCGCGCAGTTGTTCGATGTGCGGACCGCCGACAAAAATCCAAAGAAAGCAAGGTGTGAACGTCGCCCACGTTGTTAGCAACGCGCCGAGAGTTGCGGCAACGATCGGCGAAAGTCCTTCTGGATGTTGCCACGCGCCCATGAACCCGACGAATTGCAAAACCATGATCAGCGGCCCGGGCGTTGTTTCAGCCAGACCGAGACCGTCCATCATCTGGCCGGGCTTCAACCAGCCATAATGAAAGAGCGCTTGTTGGGCAACGTATGGCAGTACCGCGTAAGCGCCGCCAAAGGTGACCACGGCTGCTTTGCTAAAAAATAATCCTTCTTTGAAAAGCGTGCTGTCCCAACCACGCAGAACGCCCACGAAGATTGTCGGCGTGAGCCACAACGTCAGGCAGATCAACGAAACTAAAATCGCGCGGCGCAGATTCGGCTTCGTGTGCGGTGGCGATTCTTGTTCGTCGCTGATGACCGACAGCGTGGTCTCCGATCCCTGAGTCGGGACCGCTTCGAATCTACTTTTCCAAAATATGCCGCCCAAAAAGCCAATTCCGCCGGCGCCAACGACAATTGCCGGGAACGGCACCTTAAAAAAATAGATCGCCACAAATGCGACTGCGGCGAGCGTCCACATTACTTCATTTCGGAGCGCGCGGCGGCCGATGCGAATTACGGCGACCGCTACAATCGCAGTAACTGCCGGTTTCAATCCGTAAAAGATCGCCGCGATCCAGGGGAGGTTTCCATACGCAGCATAAATGTAACTCAGCGTCCAAAGAACAAAGATCGACGGAATGACGAAGAACGCGCCGGCCACGATGCCACCGCGGATTTTGTGCAGCAGCCAACCAATGTAGATCGCGAGTTGTTGAGCCTCTGGACCGGGAAGGAGCATGCAAAAATTCAGCGCGTGCAAGAAACGCGACTGACTGATCCACTTTTTCTTTTCCACGAGCTCGGTTTGCATGATTGCGATCTGGCCGGTCGGTCCTCCGAACGAGATAAATCCAAGCTTCAGCCAAAATCGGAACGCTTCGCTAAAGGTCGGCGCGCCGAGCCGGCGTGGCGTTAGTTGTCGATCCTGCGCTCCGTCTATTGCGTTCATCAGTGGCGGACAAATTCGTAGAGCGCGTCGAAACATCGGCATCCGCGCCTAAAAATTTCCTGATCGGAAATTCCTTCCCGCGCCCAGCCTTTCAATACGCGATCGACGCCAATGCACTCGGTTCGCCCGAACTTCTCGTCATCGAGATCGGCATCATGAATCATTTCGCCGATTCTTTTGGCCGCTTTGTCCTCGATTCGAAAACGCTTCACCAATGTTTCAAACGTGCAGTCATCGTTTTGGTGCGTGAAATCTCCGTTCAGCATGTCGAATGAAATCACCCGGCCTTTTGCGGGCGGTTTCGCGGCAAACATGAACCTGGCCTTCGGATCAATGAATTTCTGGATCAGCCAGGCCGAGCCCACTCGGTCGATTTCGGGCCGAGGCCGCGTAACCCAAATTCTGCCGCGAAAATCCCGCGGATCGATTTTCGATTGCGCCCTTGGCTCGCGCCGGGTCCGCTCGAGCCTGCCCAAGAGCATTTCAACATCCTGAACTTTGGGACAGTTGAAGAAGTCGGTCTGACGAATGGTCCGAAACTGTTTCCGAACCCGTTCAATTAAATCAGGCGCGAATTTTCGACGACGGGCGGCCGCTCGAAGAGCGTCGCCGAGCGCAGCGTATTCCTTCGCGCGGGCTGCGTTAAATAGTTCGATCAATTTTCTGTTCGATAAACCTTCGATCTCTCTGGCCCGGACCAAAGTCGCGTCGCCACCGGCATCGCGAATCTGCTGAGTCAGCCATTGAAAAGTTTCATAGCAGGCCGGCCCGTCCGGGAGCACAGATGCCGAAGTCTGAATTTGGACCGTGCCAGATCTCTTAAGCTTGCGCCAAATCGCGACCCGCTCGGCAGTGTGGGTAGCGGGCAGGCGCACCAGGAGCAAAAGCCAGCCCAGATTCTTCTTTACTGTCATATGCAGATATACATATACTTTAGTGTTATAGATATAACAAGATGAGATCCGAGCCGCGAATTCTCTTGATCAGTAACTCGACCGTTTACGGTCGCGGCTATCTCGATCATGTCGAAGCTGAAATTAAGAAGTTCCTTGGCCCCGCGAAAAGAATTCTCTTCTTCCCGTTCGCTCTGTTCGACCGCGACGCCTACGCGGCCAAAGCACGAGAACGGTTTCGGGCGATGGGATTCGTGCTGGAATCGGCCCACGCGACGCGTGATCCGCGAAAAGCAATTGAACAAACCGACACGATCTTCATCGGCGGCGGCAACACGTTTAGATTGCTGAAGGCGCTGCAAGACCTCGAGTTGCTCGACCCAATCCGGCGTCGGGTAAAAAATGGCGCGCCTTACCTCGGCAGCAGCGCCGGCTCGAACGTCGCCGGACCGACGATCAAGACGACCAAAGATATGCCGATCGTGCAGCCGCGCTCTTTCGACTCGTTGGGCTTGGTCCCATTTCAAATCAGCCCGCATTATCAAGATCCAGATCCAAACTCCAAACACATGGGCGAGACCCAGGAGGAGAGGATTCTCCAATTTCTTGAGGAGAACGAGACGCCCGTCGTCGCCTTGCGCGAAGGGGCGTGGCTTCTCTGCGAAAACAACGCCGTTACGCTAAAAGGCGAGACCGGTGCGAGAATCTTTCGGCGCGGCGAAGCTCCCATCGAAGCGACACCGGGCGATGACATTGTCGATTTTGTCGGAGGTCCGGATGCCAACTGAGCAGACGTTGTTACTTAATCGCAGCGATGTCGACCAACTGCTTAGTTTGCGCGAGTGCATCGATGCGGTGGAAGAAGTTTTTCGCTTGCAAGGCGAAGGAAAAATTCCTGCACCCGGTGTTCTCGGACTAACAACGCCAACTGGCGGACTGCACGTCAAAGCCGGATTTCTCCCAGGAGCGAAAGGTTACCTGGTTGCGAAACTGAACACGAATTTTCCAGGCAATCGGGAGCGCGTTGGACTGCCGACGATTCAAGGTGTCATCATCCTGTCCGATGCGGACAACGGCTTTCCTCTCGCGATTCTGGATTCGATCGACATCACGATCAAGCGAACCGCCGCGGCCAGCGCGGTGGCGGCAAAGTTTCTGGCGCGAAAGAATTCAGACACCGCGACGATCTGCGGTTGCGGCGAGCAGAGCCGGGCACAACTGCGCGCGATTCATCTGGCGCGGCCGCTGAAAAAGATTTACGCGTTCGATTTGAATGCTCAGGCGGCCGCTAAGCTTTCAGCGGATCTTTCGGCTGAACTAAAGATCGACGTGGAACCGGTGCGCGATGCCCAAAATGCAATTCGGAACAGCGACATCTGCGCGACCTGTACGCCTTCGAAGGAATTTTTCGTGCGTAAGGACGAGGTTGCCCCAGGAACTTTCGTCGCCGCGGTGGGCGCGGATGATGTTCATAAACAGGAAATCGACCCGGCTTTAATGGCTTCCGGGAAAGTTGTGGCGGACAGTTTGGACCAAGTTTGTTCAATCGGCGACACCCATCATGCGATCGAACGCGGCTTGATGCGGAGAGACGATGTTTACGCAGAGCTGTCCGAGATCGTTGCCGGCAAAAAGCAGGGACGCGCGAACGATGACGAAATCATCATTTTCGACAGCACCGGCGTTGCTATCGAAGACGCCGCAGCGGCGGCGTTAATTTACGAGCGGGCGTGCGCGCAAAAAGTTGGACAGCCTTTCGCGTTTGCAGTCTGACTTCATGAAATGGATCACTCGCGAAAAAGTTAAAGTCGATCGGGTGGCTTGCCCGTGGCTGATCAAGAACTTCATCGACCCGGACGCGGAGTTTGTTTTTCTGCCGGGCGATACGGACTGGGCGAAGATTGACCACGGAACTGTGTTCGACGTTCCGAACTGCGAACTCGGTCATCATGGCGAAGACGTTTCGTTCAATTCGATCCTGAAAAAGTATCGCCTCACTGATCCGGCGCTCGTTTTGCTCGGGGAAATTGTTCGCGCGGCCGATTCGCATCCACAGAATCCGCACGCGGCCGGCGAAGGATTGCGATGGATCGCGCACGGCTTCAGCGTCCTCGGCTTGACCGATCACGAAATTCTCGAACGTGAGTTTATTGTCTACGACGCGCTTTACCAGGAATGCAAACGGCGCTGTGGCCAAGAGACTTCGTCTTTGTTTGAAATCGCGAGTAAAATGCGATGAGCTAAAAGATGTTCGGCATTCACGACTTCGCCTTATTCATCACCGCCGGTATTTTGCTGAATCTCACGCCCGGCCCCGACACGGTTTACATTTTGGGGCGAAGTATCGCCCAGGGCCGCGAAGCCGGGATCGCGTCCGCTTTTGGAATTTCGGTCGGCAGTATTTTTCACACCACAGCGGCGGCGCTCGGACTTTCAGCGATTCTCGCGACATCGGCGCTCGCGTTCGGCACCATCAAATTGCTCGGCGGCGCCTATCTGATTTTTCTCGGGACCAAAATGGTTCTCGAACGGCGGAAACAGTTGAGTTTGCCCTCCAACTTTCGGCGGCGCACAAGCTTGGCCGCATTTCGTCAGGGTATTCTGACGAACATCCTGAATCCGAAGGTCGCGCTGTTCTTTCTCGCTTTCCTGCCGCAATTCATCGATCCGGCATCGAACGCGAAAATCGCGGCGTTCATCACGCTCGGGCTCACTTTTGTCACCACCGGCACGATTTGGTGTCTAATTTTGGCGTGGTTCGCATCTGCGTTCAGCGAAAGATTGCGCTCGAATGAAACGATCTCGCAGTGGCTCAATCGAACCGCCGGCGCGCTTTTTGTTTTTCTCGGCCTGCGTCTGGCGACGACGAAGTGACGATGGCCGATCCATTCGACTGCGCTCAGGACGGGACTTGTCGGGAGATGCCTCGCGCAATTTTCTCTGCGCGTAACCCCATCTCGATATTCGAACAATCTTTGTAACTGATCAGTCAAAACCTAAACAACATGAAGACACCAAAATTGTTAACAATCGTTGCGATCAGCGCCGGACTCGCCTTCGGCGTTGCGCAAGCAAAAGAGAAGAAACACGAGGAAGAGAACATCAACAGCTCTGATGTGCCGCAAGCGGTGCAGCAGGC
>CAZFZG010000153.1:0-3365 GCA_964523205.1 uncultured Chthoniobacteraceae bacterium
TTGGCGAGGCGGAAATCAAACCGAATGTGTCGCTTGTGGCCAGCGGCGGACACACGATGTCGACCTTCGTTCGCAACATTGGCGATTACGAGATTATCGGCCGAACCGTGGATGACGCGGCTGGCGAAGCTTTCGACAAGATCGCGAAACTTCTCGGGCTTGGTTATCCAGGCGGACCGGAGATCGAGAAACACGCGCCGAACGGCGATCCAAGCCGGTTCGATTTGCCGCGGAGCATGCCGGACTCGGAAAATTTCAGCTTCAGCGGTTTGAAAACCGCCGTGCGCTATTTGTTGCCGACATTGCGCGGCGATTTCCTTGCCGATGTCTGCGCCTCGGTTCAAGCGGCGATTGTCGATGTGCTTGTTTCCAAAACGATCGACGCCGCGAAACAGCACGATGTCGATCTGGTCACGATCAGCGGTGGGGTGAGTTGCAATCGCGAATTGAGGAAACAAATGGGTGAAGCTTGCAGGCATCACCGCCTTGAATTGAAAACGGCCGACCCTTGGCTTTGCACGGATAACGGGGCCATGATCGCATTTGCCGCGATGTCGAAATTGCAAAGCGGGCTGAGCTCACGCGTAACCGAAGAGATCGACCCAAGCCTGGCGTTGGCCGAGAATTGGCGCATTGCGAGTGCTGAGCGCCGAAGGAATTCGGCTTGACCGACGGCTTTCGGCCCCTAAAAAATGGATACGAAAATGAGAACAAGAATTCAAATACTCTGGCTCTTGGCGGGCATACTTTTCCTTGGAGCTTGCGCGAACGTGCAACGACAGGCGGCACCGGCAACGCCGGACCGGCCCAAATCGGGTAGGGCACTGGTGTTTTTTTATCGAGAGAAAAAGTTCGCGGGCTGGGGCGTCGGCTACAACGTGCGCGACGGTGAGACGCGAATCGGCGGGCTGCCGAATGGGTCTTATTTCGTTTACGACACGACCCCAGGGGCGCACACCTTTTCTGCGGCAACGGAAACGAAGGCCGAGCGGAGTTTAAAGCTCGAAGCCGGAAAAACGTACTATATCCGTGGCGAAATTGAGATGGGCATGATGGTCGGTCGTCCTTATCTGACGATTGTTGATCCACTGGAGGGCGCCGCAGCGATCAAAGGCCTCAAGCGCGTTGTTCGCTCTCCCTAATACTCGCGCTCGAGTAAGTAATTGGCGAGGGCGTGGAGCGGGTCGGCTTTCTTGCCGAAGATCGACAATGCGGTGTGCGCTTGTTTGGTAAGACGTTTCGCTTCAGCGCGTGATTTCGCTAGGCCGATGATCGCGGGATAGGTCGCTTTCTGCGCGGCGACATCTTTGCCAGCGCTCTTGCCAAGTTTCTCGCTCGTCTGAGTCACGTCGAGAATGTCGTCGATCACTTGGAACGCCAAACCTAGCGCACGACCGAATTTGGTGATCGCCGCAAGTTCCTTCGCCGTTGCGTTTGCGCTCATCGCGCCGAGGCAAACCGAAGCCGTCAAGATCGCGGCGGTTTTGTTCTGATGAATGTAACGAAGATCTGCCAGTCCGACTTTTTTTCCTTCGGCTTCGAGGTCGGCTACTTGTCCGGCAATCAGTTTGCGACTTCCAGCCGCGACGGCGACTTCGCGAAGCAAAGTAAAAGGATCATAACGATGCGCCTGCTTTGCGCGGGAAACGATTTCGAACGCGATCGTTAGCAATGCGTCGCCGGCGAGGACCGCGATGCCTTCGCCAAAAACTCTGTGACAGGTCGCACGGCCGCGGCGGAAATCGTCGTTGTCCATGCTCGGGAGATCGTCGTGGACTAACGAATAGGTGTGGATGCATTCCATCGCGCAGGCGAGCGGCAGCGCGTTGTCGATCTTGCCGCCGCACGCTTCGGCCGCGGCTAGCGTTAGAATTGGCCGCAATCTTTTTCCGCCGGCGAACAAACTGTAACGCATCGCCTTGTGGATCGTCGCTGGCCGCACGTTCTCTTTCGGCAAGTATCCATCCAGCGCCCGATCGATCAATTTCTGGCGTGATTGGAGATATGTTTTTAGATTCACGGTGCTCGATGGTTGATCCTTGATACTGGATAACAGAATCGAGAATCCAGTATCGAGCATCCGGTATCAGAGGCAATCACGAGACTGCACGTTAAGTTTTTCAGCCGGTCGGTGTCTATCTCATTGAAAGGATGAGAAATGAACGAAGCGATGATTTACCGGCCAAATAGTCGCAGGCTGACTTGGATTGCGTTTGTTTGTGCGATTACGATTCATCTCGGCGCGATCGCGATTGCGGGAAACAAATCAAAATTCCTCGTTGTTAACGTAGTTCCCGATTCGTTCGATGCTCCAGTGGTCGGAATCGACGAAAATCCGGCGCCGATGCCACTGGAGGAAGAAACGATCACGCCGCCGATAACCGACGAAAATGAATTCATCGAGGACAATGTAAAGCCACCGCTGGTTCGACCCCGTAAGAAAGCGCCGGTGTCGCCGGTTGTTCACTCAATTGGAATTGGAACGGGAAAGGCTCAATCCGGCTCGGTGAAAGCGCTCGTGCTCTACGCGCCGAAACCGAATTATCCCTACGAAGCGCGGCGAGCCGGAACTACCGGATCGGGCGTGGCGCGACTGACGATCAATTCCGCCGTTGGCGCCGTGATTGATGCGCGCATCGCTCAAAGCACAGGTAGTGCGATCTTAGACAATGCGACGATAGAAGCTTTGAAGCGATGGCGATTCAAACCGGGAGTCGCGGAAAATGTAGATGTGCCGATCACCTTTACGCTTACCGGCGTGTCTTACTGAAGTTCGGGATGTTATGATTTGGCGGTTGAAATCGCGACGATGACAGAGGCGCAACAAGACGTGGAGAAAGTCGTGCGAAGATTTGAGGTCCCGCTTCTTCAATATGCAACGCGAATCACGGGCAACAGCGAACGCGCGCGCGATGTGGTCCAAGAGGCCTTCATCAAATTTCAGCGCAACGGTGCGGTTGCTCCGAACAAGACCGCGACGTGGCTGTTTACGGTTTGCCGCAACGGCGCACTCAACGTTTGCCGGAAAGAAAAGCGAATGATGTACCTCGACGAAGAAATCATCGAATCGCGCAAGGACGATCAGCCGATGCCGTTCGAGCGAATCGAGCAGCGCGAAGCGAGCGGATTTTTGATGAAGATCCTGGCGACGCTGCCGCCGCGGCAACAGGAAATGCTCCAATTAAAATTTCAAAACGACCTCAGCTATCAGGAGATCGCGGAGATCACGAAGACGACGGCAAACACCGTCGGCGTTTTGATTCACACCGCGCTGAAGACATTGCGAGAGCGTTATCGTGAAGTTTCGAAAGATTTTTTGCCATTTGAACCCCGAACGACATGAACATTGATGATCCAAAATTAAC
>CAZFZG010000153.1:3465-5263 GCA_964523205.1 uncultured Chthoniobacteraceae bacterium
CTTACGACTACGCGCAGCCGACGGACAACAAACCGTTCGCGGTGCATGTCGATCTTGCGAGCTGCCCGTGGGAGCAATCGCATCGGCTGGTCCGAATCGGGCTGAAAGGAAAAGAGATTGCGACCGACAAGCGCGGACCAAGCAATCTGGTTTTCCTTCTCGACGTTTCGGGTTCGATGGAACCGGCAGAGCGATTGCCGTTGATTAAGCAGTCGATGCGATTGCTGGTGGAGAAGCTGACGGAGAACGATCGCGTGGCGATTGTGGTTTACGCAGGCGCATCCGGGCTGGCGTTACCATCAACAACTGGGGATCAGAAGGAAAAAATTTTGTCTGCCCTGGAAAGTTTGGAGCCGGGCGGATCGACCAACGGCGCGGAAGGAATTCAACTCGCCTACAAGATCGCGACTGACAATTTCATCAAAGGCGGCGTGAATCGGGTAATCCTCGCGACCGACGGCGATTTCAATGTCGGCGTTACGAATCAGGGGGATTTGATTCGATTGATCGAAGAGAAAGCGAAGTCTGGTGTGTTCCTTAGCGTGCTCGGTGTTGGCACCGACAATCTGAAAGATTCGACGATGCAGAAATTGGCCGACAAAGGGAACGGCAACTACGCCTATCTCGATTCGCTCGATGAAGCGCGCAAAGTTCTTGTCCAACAGATCAACGGAACGTTGATCACGATCGCGAAGGACGTGAAGATCCAGGTCGAATTCAATCCGGCGCTGGTGGCGTCGTATCGCTTGATCGGTTACGAAAAGCGCATGCTGCGAAAGGAAGACTTTAACAACGACAAAGTGGACGCGGGCGAGATCGGCGCGGGTCACACCGTCACAGCGTTGTATGAAGTCGTTCCGGTCGGCGCCAAAACGAATCCAGCCGAGAGCGTGCCGCCGGTCGATCCATTAAAATATTCTACGAGCGAAAGACCAGTTTCGACCACGGCGTCGGCGGAGATGTTGACAGTGAAGTTGCGTTACAAGAAACCGGACGGCGACAAAAGCGAGTTGATTGAAAAGCCGGTGATTGATTCCAACGCGGCGTTCGCGAGCACGTCACCGGATTTCAAGTTCGCAGCCGCGGTTGCGGAATTCGGAATGTTGCTCCGTGATTCGGAACACAAAGGAAACGGAACGTTCGGTTCTGTCCTGGAATGGGCGCAGGAAGGAAAAGGCAGTGATCCGAATGGCTATCGTGCAGGATTCATCGAACTCGTGCGAAAGGCGCAGGCGCTGAAGAAATCTTAAATATTTTCGGCGGTCTCGACAACGACAGCGGCGGGTTTGGTTTGCATGGCGAGGAAGGCGCCGACCAGCAAGACAGCAGAACTGATAAATTGGGCGTGAGTGAGGCGTTCACGAAAAATAAGGGCGGAAAGCCCGAGCGCGGCCAGGGGGGAAAGAAGTTGCAGGCTCTGAGAAAGGGCGACGCCGATTTCGCGGATAGCAACGTAATACAAAACGTGAGCAAGCGTGATGCAGGTCACCGCGGAGATGATCAGAATCCAATTCACGTTTGCGGCGACGTGAATCGGAGTAGCAATGTTTCCGAACGCGAGGGTCAATGGAAAGAGGAGTGCCGAAGTAATAACACTCACCACGCCGAAACTGCGGATCGGGCCGAGGCGCGCGGACGGGCGCTTAACCAAGACGGCGTAGAGGGCCCAGCAGAGCGACGCGGTGAAGGCAATCAGCAACCCCGGCCAGTTCCCGCCGTAGCGGGATTGATCATGACCGTTCGGTTGGAACCAGACTACTCCAAAGGCGCCAACCAAGCCGAGCAGGGTGCCGACTTG
>CAZFZG010000154.1:0-5250 GCA_964523205.1 uncultured Chthoniobacteraceae bacterium
GAGGTCAGCCAGGGCAAAACCGGTCGGGTCCTGCACGCCCTTTTCCTTCGAGCACGCGTCGCAGAGATTGACCTTCTGCATCTTCCCCTCGATGATTTGAGTCAGGAAGACCGTTGCGTCATTGCATTTACAAACGTCGCACAACATTTCTACTAATTAGACTTCCTGCTGGCTTAAACATTCAAGACCGGCTTTTGTCGAGCACCTTTCGCGCCGAGGTGGATTTTCCGATGTCGATCTTAGGTATAAATCGGCGTCCCCGTCTCTCTCGTCATCTCGCGGAAGCGGGCAATCATCCGCGTCGTAATCGGCCCCGGTTTGCCAGTTCCAATCGGACGGCCGTCGGACTTGACCAGCGGAATAATCTCCGCCGCGGTGCCGGTGAGAAACGCTTCGTCAGCCACAAACACATCGTGGCGCGTAATGTCCGCTTCGATGACTCGGATTCCGGTTTCAGCCGCAATCTCGAACACGACCGAACGGGTGATTCCGCGCAAAGCGCCAGCCGTGATCGGTGGCGTGAAAATTTGCCCACGCTTTACAATGAAAACGTTGTCAGCGGTGCACTCAGCCACGTTGCCTTCATCGTTCAACATCAACGCTTCATCCGCGTTTGCCTGGTTGGCTTCGATTCGCGCCATCACATTGTTCAAATAGTTGAGCGATTTCACCGCAGGATTGAGCGCGCTCGGGTTCGTCCGGCGCGTCGGGACAGTTACGACCGTCAAACCTTTGCGATACATTTCATCCGA
The DNA here is from genome assembly GCA_964523205.1 of uncultured Chthoniobacteraceae bacterium. Classification (GTDB taxonomy): domain Bacteria; phylum Verrucomicrobiota; class Verrucomicrobiia; order Chthoniobacterales; family UBA10450; genus AV40. The sequence goes on from CAZFZG010000154.1 coordinate 753, forward strand.
ATAAAGCGCGATCTGCGCCGTGATGATGATCAGGCTCGGCTTCTTACATTGCTCAGGATTCAAACCTAGATTGCCCACACCGCGGGTAACGATGAGACGGATGTAACCGTCGCGTAAGTCATTTTGCCGGATGGTTTCGAGCAACGCCTCACTCATCGCGCGTTGCGACATCGGGATCTCCAAACAAATTGAGCGCGCCGAATCCCAGAGCCGGTCGAGATGCTCTTCCAATCGGAACACCCGGCCGTTGTAAAAGCGAATGCCTTCAAAAATTCCGTCGCCATAGAGCAGGCCGTGGTCGAATACGGAAACCTTGGCCTCCCCTTCCGAATAAAATTTTCCGTCGATGTAAATTTTCGATTCCTTCGCCGTTGCTCTTGTCGCATTCGCTGGTTTTACTGCTTCACCCGATTTTGGTTTATCTAACACCGTCCCACCGACATCAGAGGTTTTCATAAGCGCTGGAAAAACCTCGTTGTTTCGTCGCCCAATTCAAGCAACAAAATGAACGCTCGTTTATTCAAGTCGTCCGTCTTTAATGTGCAATTCGCGATCGCCGCGGGTGGCTAGGCTGGTGTCGTGGGTGACAATCAGCAGGCTCTTCTTGCGGTCTCGTGCAAGCTTCAACAAAAGATCGACAATCGCCGCGCCGGTGGCGGAATCGAGGTTCCCGGTGGGCTCATCGGCAAAAATAATTTCGGGATCGTTCACTAAGGCGCGCGCAATCGCGACGCGCTGTTGCTCGCCGCCGGAAAGTTCCGCCGGCAAATGCTGCATCCGGTCGGCCAGGCCGACTGCGGCCAGACTTTCTTCGGCCGCTTTTCCGCTGGAAGCACGGCCGATCATTCCCGGAAGCGAGACATTTTCCAACGCGGTAAGTTCCGGCAAAAGGAAATAGCCCTGGAAAACAAAACCCATCTTCTTGTTGCGATACCGGGCTCCGGCGGCTGCCGGACCGTTGTAAAGATTGCGACCTTCAAATTCCACCGTACCTGATTCGGGCCGTTCCAAACCAGCCAGGGTGTATAACAACGTCGTTTTTCCGGCGCCGGACGCGCCGCAGATAAAAATGATCTCGCCCTGCCCGACTTCCAGCGAAATACCGCGCAATACTTCAATCCGGCGCGAGCCCATCCGAAACGATTGAAACAAATCCCGAGCGATCAACTGCTGCGGCACAGGACAATTACTCCGCTAACATCGACATCGCGCAAATAATCTTCCTCTTCCTCTTAATATTGCTCGCGCTGCAACGTGAGTGACACCTGGCTTCAGCCCGGTGATTCGGCAATTCCGTGTTAACCTGAAGCCGTTTAAAGGGCTTGGGCCCAATCTTTCGGGTGCGGTGTTACTGAGATGCGCCTAAAAAAAATCGCCGCGGAAAAGGTTCCGCGGCGATTTCGCAATCAAACTTAACTTCGATTATGCCATTCCCAGTGTTTCCAAGGTCGGCTCGTCCACCGCGCCCGTCGGTTCCAGGCCCTGGGCCGTTTGATATTCCGCCAGAGCCGCGCGCGTTTCTGGTCCAAGGACACCATCGACGTCGCCCTGATAGTAACCTTGCTGCTGCAAAGCAGATTGAACGTTGGCTATCACCTGAGCTGGATCTTCTTCCGGATTCGAGGCGTAGATCGGTCCGTCATAGACATAAACGGACTCAGGAGCATAGCCCCATGCCGGATACCAGTAACCGGTGTTCCAATAGTACCAGCCGCCATAGATGAACACGATGTGGTTGTAATGGGACGTCCACCACCACTGAGACTGCCAGACCGGATGGTAGTTTACGAAGACGGCGTACTTCGGGCCTTTCCAGTTGTAGGCCCCGGCGATCTTATAGTTTTGGTTGAAGTTCACCGTCTTGTACTTGTTGATGACGACTTGTTTGTTGGTCGTCTGCAGATTGAAGTGCTGCTTTTGGAACTTCATCGCCTTCCCGCCGCCGCCGCCGGTTGCGTTAGCAACGTTGCCCCCTTGGAATTTCTTCGACTTATTGAACGTGGTGCTCGCAGCGCTTTGCGAAAATTGGGACCTGTTCCCAATCTTTATGTCATTGGTTTGGGTCTGGCCGGTAACGGCTCCCTGCTGCCACTTCGCTTTGTTGCCCTTGTGGCCAGTGTTACCGAGGTTGCCCACCGTGTTTGGTTGCTGGAAGTTCTGAGCGTTGTAGTGAGGACCGCCGCCCGGACCGGTTTTGAACTTCTTGCCGGTTTGCGGAACGCCCTGCGGCGCGACTGCCTGCTGTTGCGCCTGCCCGCTTCCCTTTTTCTTGTTCTGATTTTGGTCGTTGTCGTGTTGAGCGGCACCGACTAGCGACGCCAGGCCCACACAACAGGTTAATGTTAAAAGCTTTCTCATAGTTAATTAGTTTGCCTCCTGCGTTGAATTAGACATGTATAAGCCCTGGTTATTCAACTCTCTTTTGCCCCAGGTGTTGCTGCCTAATTGCCTCGAATAAAACGATTCCCACGGCCGTGGCTAAGTTCAAGCTGCGCGTGCCATGCATCGGGATGGTGATGCAATCCTCATCGTGGGCGGCCAACAAACCTTCGGGCAATCCTTTCGTTTCCCGACCAAAAACAAGGAAGTCGGTGGGCCGAAATTTGACGTCCCAATAGGCGCGCTTGGTTTTCGTGGTGACAAGCAAGAATCGACTGGCCGGGTGACTTTCGCGCAGCGCGCCCACGGAACCCCAAACCTTAAGATCGACATCGTCCCAGTAATCCAGGCCGGCCCGCCTCAGTTGGCGATCTTCCAGCGAGAAACCGAGCGGCTTTACCAAATGCAAGGTCGATTTTGTGGCCAAACAAAGCCGGCCGACGTTGCCGGTGTTCGGCGGAATCTCCGGCTCGACCAAAACAATGTTAAACATTGATCTCTAAGGAAAGCAGGAACGCAGGAATTCTGAACTTTGGTTTTGTCTTTTCCTGCTTTCTTGGGTTCCTGAGAGATTCAGAGCTTTGAAGCGACGAATTTTTCCAACTTCACCACGTCGGCGGCAAATTTCCGGATCCCCTCGCCCGTTTTTTCGTAAGCCATCGCGTTGTCGTTGAGCAGCCAGCGGAATTTCTTCTCGTCCAGCTGCAGCTTGTCGACCTTCGCCGCCTTCGACTTCTCCGGATTCAGTTTGCGCTCCAGGGGCTCGCTCGATTCGGAAAGCTCCTTCATCAATTCGGGACTAATCGTTAGACAATCGCAACCGGCCAGCTCGCGGATTTGTCCAGTGTTCCGAAAACTCGCGCCCATCACTTCAGTCGAGATGCCGAATTTCTTGTAATAGGTGTAAATCTCGGTGACAGATTGCACACCGGGATCTTCCGGCCCGGCGTAATCGCGCTTCATTTCCTTTTTGTACCAATCGTAAATCCGGCCGACGAATGGCGAGATCAGCTGCACCTTTGCTTCGGCTGCCCGCACCGCCTGCACCAGCGAAAACATCAAGGTCAGATTGCAGCGGATCCCTTCCTTTTGCAGTTGCTCGGCGGCAAGAAGTCCTTCCCACGTCGACGCGATCTTGATCAAAACGCGTTCACGCGGAATTTTACGGTCCTGGTAAAGTTGGATCAGGCGCCGGGCTTTGTTGATCGAACCTTCGACATCGTAGGACAACCGCGCGTCGGTTTCGGTCGAAACGCGTCCCGGCACGATCTCAAGAATGTCGGTGCCGAATTGGACCAAGAGATGATCGCAGATGTCTTCAATCTGCGCCTGTCCGCTCAACCGGGAGCTCTTTCGATTCTTCAAAACTTCGTCCAGCAGATGGGTGTACTGGTCCTTTTGGGTGGCGGCATAAACCAGGCTCGGATTGGTGGTAGCGTCCTCCGGCTTGAAATCCTTGATCGATTCAAAGTCGGCCGTGTCGGCGACCACTTTGGTGAACTTCTTTAGTTGTTCGAGCTGATTGAGCTTCGTTTTTTTCGGTTCGGCGACAGCAGTACTCATAATAGATCCTTCGTTTAAGGGAACGCGGAAACACGCTCACTTGGCTGCTTCAACGTACGCCCCGATCAAAAGATCGACAACGAGAAAGTCGATTGCCGAAACTAAATCGACCTAACTGCGTTTACGGGTTGAACCGACAGGGCTGGCGGCGGCGAGTTATTTCCCAGCGCCGGTCTCGGCTTTGAGCTCAATGAGAATCATGTGCAAAGGCTTAACGCCAATGTTCTCCGCGGCATGAGTCAACGGGTCGCGATAGAGAACATCGCCGCTCTTCAACTCGCCTTCGGTGACTTTTCCATCGGACGCATAGTTGCGATACCGGCCGCCTTCCAAAACATAAATCAGGTAGGCTGGGTGCGAGTGCACCTGCTCTTTGACGCCGGGCGGCAACATCGCTTCAAGGACGCGCACACGATCATTTTCGAATCGGACTTGGATCGTTTTGGCATTAACAACGGCCGGATCTTGCGCCGATACGCCCGCCACTAGTAGCGGTAATGCGATCGTGATTGCGAGAACCAGAGACCTGATACGCATAACGACAGCTTTACGAAAC
>CAZFZG010000155.1:0-5221 GCA_964523205.1 uncultured Chthoniobacteraceae bacterium
TGCGCTGTTGGATTTCGCTTAAATGTGCGCCGGTTTGCGCCACAAAAAGTAAATGGGAACCCCGGTCAGCACGATCAGCATTCCGATTCCGGACGTCTCCGGCGCGAGAAAGGCAAGATCAACAACGAGCAAGGCGGACAGAAATATCGACAGGATAGGCACGACCGGGTAGCCCCAGGTGTGGTAAGGTCGGTCGGCGGCTGGCTCTTTTCGGCGCAAAACAATTACCGCTGCAACCATCAACAAATAAAAGACGAGATCTGCCGAAACGATGTATTCGAGCAACTGTGTGTAAATGTTTCCGTAGCTCACAGTCTGCGTTGCCTGGTTCGTGGTCACAGTTCGCGGCAAGGTGAGCAGCGCCGTCCAAACTCCCTGCGCAATCAGCGCCATGGCCGGAACATGATGTCGATTAATGGTTCCAACATTTCGGAAAAACAAACCATCACGCGCCATTGCAAAATAGACCCGAGCGCCGGCAAGAATTAGCCCGTTGTTGCAACCGAATGTCGAAATCATGATCGCTCCCGCAACACACAACGCACCCGGATTTCCGAGAGCGGCGCTCATCGCCGCAACCGCAACCCGATCCTGCGGCGCCTGCTGGATTTCGGGAAGCGAGAGAAGCGCGAGATAGGAAACGTTGGCGAGCACGTATAAAACGACGACCACGCCACAACCGAGCAACAGGGCGCGGACAAGGTTGCGCGCCGGATCCCGGACTTCGCTGCCGAGGAATGTGACATTTGTCCACGCGGTTTGAGCGAATACCGGACCGACCATTGATTTTCCAAAAAGCAGAGCCAGTGCGACGCCGCCGGTGAAAGTAAATCCGGACTGGGCCAATTGCGGAGACCAACCGTTGGCCCATGAATTCCACCACGAAGATGTCCGAGCCGCGCTGGTCCCACTCCACCCGAGAAAGAGGCCAACCAGGACCACGCCGATGAGTGCTGCGGTCTTTGCGAAAGTGAAAATATTTTGGACCAAGGTGCCGAGTTTGAGACCGCGCGTGTTTGTCCAAGTCAACAGCGCAATCAACCCGATTGCCACCAATTGCTGGGTTGAGAGACTGATCGCGTAACCGCCGCCCAACGATATCGGTTTGTGAGTGAACAGATAATTGTCCGGCGAAATCGCCGGAGCGAACACGCCGAGAAATTTTGCGAACGCGATCGCGACGGCGGCGATGGTTCCCGTTTGAATGACGATGAACAGCGTCCAGCCGTACAAGAATCCCATCGCCGGACCGTAGGCTTCGCGAAAAAAAACGTAAACACCGCCGGCGCGCGGCATGATGGTGGCGAGTTCGGAGCAACACAACGCGCCAGTGATGGTGAGCAGGCCGGCGACCGCCCACGCCAGCAACAGCCAGCCAGGTGCGCCGCTCAACCGCGCCGACTCGGCCGAAGTGATAAAAATGCCCGAGCCGATCATCGACCCGATCACAATCATGGTGGCGTCGACCGGTCCGAGAGTACGGACCAAGCCCGATTGCGATTGTTCGTTGCTCACTTGGCGAACTTGGGAGCGCGAACAGTGACCCCTTCTTTTTCCAGGCGCACCCGCAAAGCACGTGCGAACTCAACCGCTTCCGGATTATCGCCGTGCAAGCAAATGGTCTCCGCGCGAATATCGACATCCACACCGTCAACCGAGCGAACTTTGCCTTCCTGCAGCATGCGCAGGACGCGCGGTGCGGCCTCAGCCGGATCGTGCAGCAGCGCGTCGGGCTGCGTCCGCGAAACCAGCTGGCCGTCGCTCAAATAATTTCTGTCGGCGAAAACTTCATGCGTAATTTGCAATCCGTGCTTCTCCCCCGCGCGCGAGAGTGCAGTGTTTTGAGGCGCGAAAAGAATCAATTTTTTGTCGACGTGGGCTGTCGCTCGCGCAATGGCATCCGCAAGCGGTTTGTCGCGCACCGCCATGTTATAAAGTGCACCGTGCGGCTTAACGTGATTGGGTTGGACTCCGGCCGCTTCTGCGATCGCCTGAAAAATGCCGAGCTGATACACGACCGCGTCAAAAATCTCGTCCGGTTTCACCGGCAACTCTTTCCTTCCAAAATTTTCACGGTCGAAGAGACTCGGATGCGCGCCAACCGCAACATTACGAGCGCGGGCAGCTTCGATTGACCAACGCATCGTGTCGGCATCTCCGGCATGAAAACCGCAAGCGATGTTGGCAGAGGTCACCAGGTCTAGCAGCTCTTCATCGTGCCCGGCACCCTCCCCGAGATCAGCATTCAGATCGACAATCATTTTCATTTGAAATGCGATTCGATGCCGAGGCGAAATTGTTCCAAATCACGTTCACGTTCCGCCAGGGCGCGATGCGCGTCGGCAAGCGAGACTTCGCAAAAACCAACGCGGTCACCTGCTCGCAACTGCGCCGCAATTCCAAGATCAACAGTGATCACATGGGCGATCTTCGGGTAACCGCCGATGGTTTGGCAATCATTGAGCAGGAGAATCGCTTTACCGCTTGGCGGTACTTGAACTGTTCCGGGCGCGACCGCTTCCGATAGAAGATCGGCATCGCTGCTTCGCTCGAGCCGTGGACCATCGAGTCGGATGCCCATCCGGTCTGAATCCGGCGAAACGGTAAAGATTTCACTCGTTAGGCGTTCAAGCGCCGAAGGGTTGAATCGATTCAAATCGCTGCCCCGCACAAATCGCAGCTGGGGCTGCCGACGGGCAGGGCTCGACCAATCGTGCGGCGGTTTCCAGGGCGCGATTCTGTTGCCGCCTAAAGTTTCGACGAGCGTTTGCGACCGCTCGGAAGTCTGTCCGAGGGGAAATCGTTGTCCGTCGCGTACCGGACGGCCGGTTATACCGCCGAATCCCGCTCTCAAATCCGCCGAGCGACTGCCGAGAATGACTGGAACATCGATGCCGCCGGAGACGGCGAGCCAGGCGCGGCAACCGAGGTTTGGCGATTCGATAAAAAATTCTTCGCCGCCACGGACTAAAGCCGGATGGCCCGGAGGCAACGCGATTGAACCAAACTGCGCGGCAAAATCGCCGCCGCACCAGGCAATAATTCGGTCGTCAACAAATCGCAGCCGCAATCCGCCGAAAGTAATCTCCAAACCGGCGGCTGATTCCTCATTGCCCACCAAGAGATTCGCTACCCGCAACGCGTGCGCGTCGAGCGCTCCGCCTAACGAGACGCCAAATTCACGAAGACCAGCGCGTCCCAAATCTTGGACGCTTGTCAAAAAGCCGGCGCGAATCGCAGTTCCATTCATGACGCGGTCGGTCGTTCGAATTCCTCGCGACTGATCGGACGAAAACAGACGCGATCGCCGGCCCGCAAAAGCACCGGCGGATCTTCCTGCGGGTCGAACAATCGCGCCGGGGTGCGGCCAATAATATTCCACCCGCCGGGTGATTTAATCGGATAGATCCCGGTCTGCTTTCCGCCAATCCCGACCGAGCCGGCAGGAATTTCCGTGCGCGGAGTTTCTCGGCGCGGCGTGGCAAGTTTCGGCGGCAGACCGCTCAGAAACGGAAAACCGGGCGTGAATCCGATGCAATGGACGCGATACTCCGCTCCGGAATGAAGATCGACAACTGTTTTCGGATCGAGCCCGGCCCGTCGCGCTACGTCCTCGAGATCGAATGCGAATTCACTTGCGTAACAAACGGGAATTTCAATTACCCCTTTTTCGGTCAGATCGGTGTCGCCAAATTTGTCGTTCGATAACGCTTCGCGAATTCGGCGCTTAAACCAGCCGACCATGTCTTGGGCCGGCGCTCCAGCGTTGATCGCGCCCACCGGATCGTAAAAAACAGCAACGGTTGTGTAAGCAGGCGCGATCTCGACAGCGCCGGGAATTTTGGCGGCTTCAAGACTACACTTTGCCGCCAGCACTTTGTTCAGCGCATCTTCAGGCGTTTCATCAAAATTTTCAGCGACGCGAATCAGCAGCGCGGAGTCACCGAGCGGTGTAACCTCAATCATCTCATTGCGCGCGCGTCGCCCGGATCTCGATGTTGACCGTGACTGTCTGACTAATTCCCGACATCGCCTCCGCGGCCTGGGCAAACATCAAATGGAAGTCGCTGCGTTTCAGCGGATCAGTCGTCACCGCCCATCGCGTCGATGGCTCGTTAGGCGATGTGAGCAATTTCACATGCAACGTGATCGGTCTGGTCACGCCGTGCATGGTCAGATCGCCAAGAATGTCGCCGCCCTGCGGTCCGGTTTGTTTCACGCTGCGGCTCTTGAAGCTGATCTCCGGATATTTCTCGACGTTAAAAAATTCCGCGCTCCGCAAATGATTGTCGCGTTTGGCGATGCCGGTATCGATGCTGCGCACATCGATTCGCGCTGTCACCGACGAATTCTCTGGGCTGTCGCGGTCGAGGTCGATCTTGCCCCCAAATTTGGCGAATTTGCCATGAGTCGTCCCCAGAAACTGGTGAACCGAAAATCCAATCGTCGACTGCGCTTGATCGAATTTGTAGGTCTCGGTTGCAAACCCTGACGAAACCGCACCAATGAGGATGACCAGAACGACAAAAATTCGCGAGCTCATGGTTTCTCCTTAGCTTTGGTTTTCGTCTCGGATGCGAGCGTTTTCAAGAGCGGCGTGCGAGACAGCGGTAGTTTTCCGAACAGATTGCCAAGAGCAAACGCCGGATCGGCTTTCAATTTCCTGGCATCATGCACACCGGTGATTCGCGCGAGTTCGGTCTCGAAATGAGAAACCGCGCGCAGGTTTGGATCGTTCTTGTCCAAGTAACCGAATGCCCGCCGCAAAAGTGAGTAGAGCTCCGGTTCGCGATGATCGCGTTCGGTGCAGAGCTCGATCAGCTCGACGAAATAAGCCGCGGCTTGAGTGCGCAGGTAGGTTTCGCGAATTCCAGCGAACGGATTCCGCAGGACCACTTCAGCGAGAGTGTGGAGGGTCGATTTTCGACTCGGTACGATTGAGATTTCCGATTCGAAAAAAAGATCGAGTTTGCCCGCGAAGGGAGTCTTCGCGCGCCGCGCCCCTTTCGCCACCGTTTGAATGCAGCCTAACGACTCTGTGCACCAGGAAACAATCAGGCTGGTGTCGCTAAACTTGCGTTTGCGAAGAAGAATCGCGCCCGTGCTTTGCACGACGTCAATTTACCATGCATTACAACTTTCTTTGCCTTTGGCGAATGACGCCGGCTTCGTCGTGAATATTCAGCACGGACAGATAGGTGGCGCGGAAAAGGTTCAAACA
>CAZFZG010000156.1:0-5187 GCA_964523205.1 uncultured Chthoniobacteraceae bacterium
TGCCAGGGGGGAGAATCGAACTCCCGACCAAGGGCTTATGAGTCCCCTGCTCTACCGCTGAGCTACCCTGGCGTGAAGGCAGCAAAATTGAATCGCATCAACGACAGTGTCAACGTGACGAGAAGCCGATGAATGAGGAGATCGACAAATTTTTCGCGCGGGGGAATGATTATTGGCTGACGCGGTTCGTGATCCTGCGATTGCTCGGTTTCGTTTACACGATCGCCTTTCTGGTAGCGATTAAGCAACTGGTGCCCCTGATTGGTGCCACTGGGCTGACACCCGCCCACGATTTTCTGTCGCGAGTGCACTCCCATTACGGTTCGCGCACCGAAGGAATGTTGCACATGCCAACGCTTTTTTGGTTTGGCGTATCCGATCTGGGGTTGTCGATCTTTGCCTGGGTCGGGCTGGTCCTTTCGCTGATCGTTCTCGCCGGTTACGCCAACGCGATTCTGCTCACGGCGCTCTGGATCATCTACATGTCGATCGTTCACATCGGTAACATTTGGTACGGGTACGGTTGGGAAATCCAGCTGCTCGAGACCGGTTTCTTGTCGATTTTTCTCTGCCCGTTGATCGATCCGAGGCCGTTTCCGAAATCGCGCCCGCCGATTCTGGTCTTCTGGCTTTTTCGCTGGCTTGGTTTTCGAATCATGGTCGGCGCCGGTTTGATCAAACTGCGGGGCGACGATTGCTGGCGCGATCTAACCTGCATGTATTACCACTACGAAACGCAGCCGATCCCGAATCCGATCAGTCGTTATCTGCAATTTCTACCGCAGTGGTTTCACAAAGCCGAAGTTCTTTGGAACCACTTTGTCGAGTTGATCGTCCCCTGGTTTTCGTTCGGGCCGCGCACAGCCCGCCATGTTGCCGGCGTGCTGCTGGTTGTTTTCCAAGTCATTTTAATTATCAGCGGTAATCTCTCGTTTCTAAATTATCTGACGATCATTCCGTTTCTTGCCTGTTTCGACGACACGTTTCTGCGCCGGTTCGTGCCGAAAGCACTCGTCAGGCGCGCCGAGCGGGCGGCGGCGCAATCGCAGCCATCACGCGTCCGCAACGGCCTGACCGTTGCGTTGGGGATCCTGGTGGCGTGGTTGAGCATCGCGCCGGTGCTAAATCTCGTCGGCGGCCGGCAATTGATGAATTATTCGTTCGATCCGCTCGATCTAGTGAATACCTATGGTGCATTCGGTACCGTCGGCCGTGAGCGCGATGAAATAGTTTTCGAGGGAACCGAGGACGCGGTCATCATTGGCGAGACCAAATGGAAAGAATACGAATTCGTGGCCAAACCGGGCGATCCGAACCGTCGTCCGCCATTCATCGCGCCTTACCAGCCGCGGATCGACTGGCAAATCTGGTTCGCAGCGATGTCGGAGCCCGCCCGGTATCCGTGGACATTCCATTTTGTCTGGAAACTTTTGCACAACGACAAGAACACGTTGTCGCTTCTGGCCAACAATCCATTCCCGGATGCGCCGCCGCATTATGTCCGGGCCCGCTTGTATCGGTATCAGTTCGCGCCCCTGGGAGAAAAGGGTTGGTGGAAACGCGAACTGGTCGGCGAATGGTTGCCCGCGCTCTCGGCCGATAATGAAGAACTCCGCCAATTGCTGGCCGCGAAAGCGTGGCTTGATTAACAAGGTCGACAATCGCTCGTGAGCGAATCGCAATGAGATCGGCTTCGACCAAGCCTGACGATATTCTGAAGCGGAACGCTGGATCACAATCGCGGCGGCTGCGCGTCGCGATGATTGGTGACAGCGTTTGTACCGGGATTCATGTTTCAACGCCGTGGAGCACGCTTTGGAGAGCGCGAGGCTGCCGTGATCGAAATTGGTTTCGGAATGTCGATCCGGCGACACCGATCCAGAGTGTTTCCAAACGCTTGGAGCAATTGACGCCGTTGGTAGCGAGCCATTGCGGCGGTATTGGCGCGTTGGTCGATGACGAGGGTGAACGTCTGCGGTTTTCTCGGCGAATTCTCGGCACGCGCAATTTTTCCGGACAGATCGTGCAATTACTCACGGCGGCCCGGTTTCCTGATTTGATCCTGATTTCAATAGGACACAACAACGTTGATTGGGCCGAGCGGTGTCCGCCGCACGAACTGAAAGAACCAGAGGAACGTTTGCAGCGGCAATGCGAGCACTTCCGAACGACTTTCGCGCAGAACCTGCAGCGACTCGTCAACCACGCCCGCCGACAAGATCAACGCGTGGCGATTTTGGTTTTTGGTTTGGTTAACTTCGAATCCTACTTCAAGGGCCGCAAAGAAGCCGAGGAGTTACGAGCGCGAGATTCCACTTTGTATCCACACTTGGAAGGTACTTATAAGTATTTGATCTCGTTTCATCCCGATTATCGGGGGAACTTGATTCGGCTCGCCGAGATGGTGAACGACGAACTGCGTTCCATCGTTGACGAATTCAACCACGAACCGTCTCCGACGTTGCAACTGCGCTATTCTGATGCTCTGGCGCAGGCCGACCTGAGTCGCGCCGAATTACTTCACACTGTTGATGGCTGGCACGCGTCAGCCGCGGGCCATAACGTTTTAGCCGAGGCTGCGTTCCGCGATCTCGCTCCGAGTTTAGAATTTCTCGGCATTACTCACCTTGGTTAACACCTAGCTTCAGCCAGGTGCTACGCGAAAAACAGCGGAGCAAGCCGTTTAAACGGCTTCAACTTCGGTTTTCATCACTCGCACCGCACTGAAGCGCGGTGTTAATGGAAAGTCTACAATCCGCGTTCTTTAAGGCGCGCGATTGTCTCGCGCATCATCTGGTATCCGAAATGGCCTTGGGGAACTCGGAGCAGTTCCGAGCCGCGCCATTTCTCGTGGATCGCTTCGATGTCGACAGGACGCGCGATCAGATCGAACTCGCCCAAAACAAAGAGCACGCGTGCCGGGTCGCAGATCGGTTCGGTATGCGAGGGCGAGCTGAGACGGAAATGCCGGGCCACGAGTTGTGGTGTGATCTTTGCCCGGTGCAACTTGCGGCGCATAGAGACTGTTGCCGGATTTTGCCAAATGGCGTGTTCGACATTCACAATCGGCGCCATGAGCGCGAGAAAACGCAGATCGCTTTCCACGCTGGCCAGCAAAGCGCCGATCCACGCTCCGTAGCTCGTCCCGAGAATTCCAAAGTCACGGCAGCCATCTTCGCGTAAGGCCGCGATCAATTGGCGCACCTCCATTACACCCTGGCGTAATCCTTCTGCGTTTCGAATGAGATCGGCCGTAATCGCGAGCTCGCCGTTCCAGTAACCGCGCGGCACTCGTGAATAATGATATGGCAGATGAACGAAGCACGCGTTCCAGCCAAGCTCGTTGAAATGGGTCGCCCATCGGCGATAACCAATATGAGTGGCCGACATTAGCGCGTGCAGCATGAAGACCGTCGGCGCAGTGCGCGGGTGCGAGCTCGGGAAAAATTCGGCGCACGCGGTATTGTTTCGTGGAAATTCCGTTTGAATCGGACTGCGCCAAATGACCGCAGTCCTATCCGTGTCGGCGATGGCCCGGGCGAGATCGGCATCGTCCGGCGCAGCGTAGTATTCACGTGGTGCGAGTTTCTCGCACTCGGCCACATAACGCTCCATTGCCTCCGCGCTCTGGCCGTTTAAATAGTGACGTGATTGCAACAGATTCATGGCCGCGCACATCCCGAAATCGACGGTCGACGCGCGGGCGCGGTGTACTGCGAGAGAGATTTTTCCACCCCGAAGGACACGAAGATCACGAAGAGAAGCAGGCTTTTCTTCACCTATTTTTTCTTCGTGCGCTTCGTGACCTTCGTGGTGCAAAACAGGTCCCTTCATGCGCTCGCGAGGCGGATGCGGTAGATCGTCGGACGTGAGCTGAAACTTCGTGCGCAACTCTCGGTAGAGACTTTGAAAAGCGTTCGTCAATTCCTGCTCAATGCGCGCGCGCGCAGTGTCTTTATCCAATTCCGGAAAGTGCGAGATCGCGCTTCCGAATCCGATCCAGACCGGCGTACGTCGAAACGGCAACCAACTGCGCTTCGCGTAAAGTCGATCGCTTCCCAGAATCACGGACGGAACAACCGGAACTTGGGCAATGTGCGCGAGCGTCGACGCGCCGGCACGTACAGGTGCACCTTTCAGTAGCGACTTTGCGCCGTCACGGATTCCTCCCTCTGGAAAGACGCCGACCACCCGGCCATTTCTCAAACGCTCAATCGCGGTCCGAATCGTTTTCCGGTCCGCACGATCGCGTTCGGCCGGAAAGGCATCAACCGCGCGCAGAAACTGACCAATGACCGTCATCGGGAAAAATTCCGCCATTGCCATCCAATCGATCTTGCGGCGTACGACCGCCGAAATGATGAACGGATCGAAATGACTAATGTGATTCGACGCGAGCAAGAATCCGCCGGCCCGCTCTGCATTTTCGCGCCCGATCACGTGAATGCGCGATGAATAACCGAACAGCAGCTTCATAAACAGCGCCGCCGCGCGGTTGGCGATGGAATGAAAACTGCAGAGCATCGGCTGATAATAGCCCAGCCTTTCAAGGCTGGGAAAGCGATTGAAATTGAAACGAGTCCCGCGAAGGGACGACAAAATTGCTTTCGTCCCTGCCGGGACTTGATTGGGTCTTTGGTCGGCAAAACCCAGCGTTAAAACGCTGGGCTATTCTCGCTTTGGGCGAGCTTGAATGGCGAACTACCAACGATGGTCGGGGAGCTGAGCCAGCCGCTGCGGGACTCTCCTGCCGTCCGTCTGCAATATTCCGACAGTTTAACGAAAGTGGATTTTAGTCGGGTGGACCTGATTCATCCCGTAGACGCGTGGCATCCTTCGGGGGAAGATCACCTGGCTTTGGCCGAGGCCGCGTTCAATGCCGTCCTTCCAAGCATCGAGTTTCTTGGAATTGCAAAAAAGGCCGGGCCAGAGGAATCAGCGAGTATCCGATAATCCTCACGCCCGCTAATTGTCTGCCTGCACTAATTCGGCGCATTTCCTGAGATCGAGTTTGCCCGAGGCGAGGGCCGGAATCGAGTCAACGCGGCGAACTTTTTTGGGAATCCACAAGTTTGCGATCCCAGCGTCACGAAGTTTATCGCGCAATTGTGCCGGATCGATATCGATAGCGCTGAGAAGGACGAGCGCTTCGCCTTTGGCCTCGTCCTGCACTCCCATGATGGCGAT
>CAZFZG010000157.1:0-5152 GCA_964523205.1 uncultured Chthoniobacteraceae bacterium
CGGCGATGTCGGCCGGCGAAAGCGCGGCCGTTGCGACCTGATAAAGAAGCGGTTGGAAGAGATGATAGTTTGTCCGATCGATTACGGTCACGCGAACTTGTTCGCGCGCGAGCTTCTTCGCCGCCTCGAGTCCGCCGAATCCGGCACCGATGATCACGGCATGTGGTTTGGCGTTCATGTGACGACTTAATGATTTAGCGATTTAACGATTTCACAATCGTTAAATCCTTAATTCGCTAAATCGCCAAATGTGCTATCTTTCGCGCCTTATGCCGAAGCCAATTGCTCGCAGTAAGACACGCAAAGCCGTCGCGAAACGATTTAAGATTACCGCTCGCGGCAAAGTTTTGCGTGCCCAATCCTCCCGTCGCCATTTGCTAGCCTGGAAGCGAGCAAAGCGTAAACGACAGCTTGGCAAGATGGCCGTGCTCGACAAGACCGACGAAGCGCGGGTCAAAGCGAACCTGCCGTTCGGTTAAATCGAGGCAGGCTATTGCTCAGGACAAGCTTGCCGGTAAGTTTCCTTTCCGTCAGGGGCTATGGATTGAGGACTGACCAACCCCGCCAGGGCAGGAATGCAGCAACGGTAGTTTGATCCTCCTTGCCGTAGTTCTCTGGCGGACTTTCTTTGTTGAGGCGTTTAGAGGTTGAGACGTTGAGATGATGTCACCCTCAACTTCTCAATAACTCAACCTCTCAACATCTGTGTGAAATTACTGAAGACTAAGACGAAACGCTTCGCCGACGTCGTCGACGCAGCCGGTAAACCCGAGCCATACACGCTTTGGCAAAAGCCGGCGCAAGATCGGTGTCTGCAATCCGAAATCAAAAACAACCGTGTGATGACGATTTTGAAAACTGAAACGGGCAGTGAATTCGGCATGATTGGCTTCAAGGAACAGAAAGGAGCGAGTTATCTCGTTTTTTCGAAATCGTTGAAGCGTTTCGAGAACCGGCGAGTCGTTGGAATCAACTGGGATCTGGTTAAGACCCGATGAGTCCGAGCCGGAGGGACGGCTGTATCGGGGAAGCACCGCCGGCGTTAGTATGTTAGTTTCACCCGGAGTATGACGAAGGACGAACAACTGCGTTACTCGCGACACCTGATCATGCCCGAGGTCGGCGCCGAAGGACAACGGCGTTTGAATGCGGCAAAGGTCTTGTGCATCGGAGCAGGTGGGCTTGGGTCGCCGGCTGCGCTGTATCTCGCCGCTGCCGGCGTCGGCAAGCTTGGCCTGGTTGATTTCGATGATGTCGATCTTAGTAATTTGCAGCGGCAGATTTTGCACGGCACCAAGGACGTGGGCCGGAAAAAACTGGACTCCGCGCGCGACCGATTGCTCGACGCGAATCCAAACGTTGAAATCCAAACCTACGAAGGTCGTTTCGCCAGCGCGAACGCGCTCGACATTGTCTCTGAGTACGACGTAATCGTCGACGGCTCGGATAATTTTCCGACGCGCTATTTGTCGAATGATGTCTGCGTGTTCGCGAAGAAGCCAAACGTTTACGGATCGGTCTTCCGGTTCGACGGGCAGACCACCGTGTTCGCGCCGCACTTGGGTGGGCCATGTTACCGCTGTTTATTTCCAGAACCGCCACCGCCCGGCTCAGTCCCGAATTGTGCGGAAGCCGGCGTGCTTGGCGTTTTGCCGGGCATTGTTGGAACGATTCAGGCAAACGAAGCGATCAAGCTAATTCTTAATGCCGGTGAACCGCTGATTGGACGCCTTCTCTATTTCGACGCGTTGAAGATGAAGTTTCGCGAATTCAATCTGCGGCGCGATCCGGAATGTCCGGTTTGCGGCGACTCGCCGACCATCACCGAGCCAATCGATTACGAGCAATTCTGTGGAGTCTCAGTGGACGCCGTTCCTACGGTTTCTGTGCGCGAGCTGAGACAAAAACTCGACGCGCATGAGTCTTTCCAGTTGGTTGACGTCCGCGAGCCGATTGAACATGAGATTGCCAGCATCGATAGCGCGCGGCTGATTCCGCTGGGTGAGTTGCCTAATAGATTGGATGAACTGGACTGCACCCAACTCACGATTGTCCATTGTCACACCGGCCAGCGCAGCGCGCAGGCAGTGCGAATTTTGCGCGATGCCGGTTTTGCCAATGTCTTCAATCTCGAAGGCGGAATCGCCAAATGGTCGGACGAAATCGATTCCGACATAGCGCAATATTAGATCTTAGTCACACCGCGCTTCAGCGCGGTTAAACGCGAGATGAATTTGCCCCAAACCGTTTTAACGGTTTGCGAAAGGCGTTTAAACGGCTGCGCTCGGTCAACGTGTCACCGGGCAGCTCGCGACGAGAACAACCCTTTTCATTTAACGAGCTCGCGATTTAGCGATTGAGCGAACGAAAGAAATGACGAAGCTATAACCAAGGCAATCGCTAATTCACTGAATCGTTAATTGGTTAAATGGCGCGACGTCGAGCAACCCAAAATTTTCTGCTCTGCCTCTTGGTTGTCTCGTCATTGAGCGGCTGCGAACGCATGGTGACGTCGCGTCATACGCGCACAGTCAAGGAAGCCGACTGGAAGGCGGCCCAGGGTGATTATTTATGGGCGATCAATCTTTACGAATCCGCCCTCGATGGGACGCCGCAGTCGGCCGATGTGCATTTCAAACTCGCCTTGCTTTATGATGACAAGCTGAATGATCCACTTCACGCCCTTCATCATTTCAAACGTTATCTCGTGCTCAATCCTGAAGGTTCGCATGCAGCCGAGGTAAAGGATTTCATGCATCGCGACGAAATCGCGCTCGGGACGAGCTGGTCAGGCGATTCGGTGGTGACCCGGGCGGAAGCAGCTCGATTACGAAACGAAAATCTCAATTTGCACCGACAGATCGATGAAGGAAGGCCGCGCCCAGTTGCCACCAAATCTCCATCGCGGCACAAGGCCAAGTCGGAGGACTCGCAGACTTACACCGTGCAGGAAGGCGACACCCTGGCTTCGATTTCCCGCCGATTTTACAAGACTTCGAAGCGTTGGCGGGAAATTCTTAATGCTAATGAAAAGAAGATCGACGATCCCGACAATTTGAAAGCGGGCCAGACCTTAAAGATTCCGCTCGGCGATTAAAATACCATTTCGCGAGTGTCGGCTCAGGGTCGCGAAAAACGCGTGCCAGACGGAATAATCGTCGGTCTAGGCATGGCGGACGGCTCCGGGGTCGGCCGCGCACTGATGCTCTGGTCCACGATGTCCTGGCGCGTAGGATCGATTAATTGAGTGGTCGCAGGCGCGTTGCGCTGCAAGTCACATTGCGCCCGGCAGAGCGGCCAGCTCGGCAGTTGGTGGTTAAATCCAGTGATCAACAGGCCGTTATTGATTACTTTGCAAACGTCGAATTCTTGAGGCTGGGGTAGAACTTTGGCGTTTGGTGGAAAAACAAGGATCTGCCGCGAATGCATGTGCCGCTTATCACCTGGATTCCTATTTAGCCACACGTCTCCACCACCTTCGATTACCAGAACTTTATTCCAAAACTTAGTGTGCGCTTCCCAGATGGCGGTAAACCCACTAATCGCGCAGGTGGCCACTCCGGATGAAACTCTTACGGTTCCGGCATCCTTTGGGGCCGTCATCAAGATCGCGCCGCTGCCGAGGTTATAGGTGCGTGCGGCCACGCCGAAACTGAAGACGGTATTGGCCCCGAGCCGAGTGACGGTTTGATCGGTAAATAGGAGTTCGGTGCGCGAATCGGTGCCGGTGCGCACGGCGTTGTCTTCGTGGACGGTTTCATTTACGACGGCCGGATGTGCCGCCCGTTGCTGCGTCAGCACATTAACGTCGCGAATGACTTCAGTGACGCGGGCCTGTTTGTGATTAGCGGCGACGACGAATCGGCCGATGACAAAAAGCGTCGCAAGCAAAACGACCGATGTGACCAGATTCGAATGTGGAATGCGTGTTTTCATAGAGATTGATTCTAAGCTTCATCTCTAAAATTTCAGCGACAATTCGACCGCACCGCCAACATTACCGACGTCGTAATCGAACGCGTCCTGGTTGGAGTCGTTATGAGCGAAGGAGCTGATTGCGCTAAGGGAGCACCAGTTGGTGACCCGATAGATGGCCGCGGCAGACAAGATCTCGCTCACGTCGGTCCGCCCGTTCTGATGATAATCGCGCACCACCACGCGGCCAACCGCGTTGAAAGAGAGAGCCCGGGTCAGGCCAACCGAATAACCGAGATAGCCTTCATAATCATTCCGGCGCGGTGATTGATGATCCGCCCCGACGCTCAGATTTGTATCGGCGCCGAGCGAAATCTGCTGCGACCGGCTGAATCGAAACGGCAGCTCGGCATTGAGAATGATCGAGTGATTGGAAAAAAATTCATCGCCCAGGCGATCTCCCATCGTGAGCCGGTTGAAATCGTACCACGCGCGCAAGAGCAGATTATGAACCTCCGGCAGGAAATAACTCAGCCCGGCTTCGCAATCGAGACTGGCGAAATTGAAGGTGGTGTACTTGCCGTAGTAAAACACCTGCTCGCGCGCGCCCAGGTGCGCATAGAGCGTCGTGGCGATGCGCGGGTCGTAAAACGCGCCTACCGCCGGAGCGACGACAGCGTCGCTCTTTTCATTGTTTGGCGTCAGTGCGACGTTCGATGTCCAGAAGACCGGCGTGGCCAGCGAAAAAGTGAACGGCTGATATTGCACCTCTCGTTTCAAAATCTCCTGCTGGCCGATGTCGGGGTCATTCGGGCTGGCCACTGCGCGTCCGTCCACGAATCCTTCCGGCGTATACCCCGGCTGTGTTTCGGGTTGCATCAACTGTGCACGATCGACACCGGTGGTGACTGTTTGTGCAGAGACCGGCTTTGCGAAGATTGAGATAATCCCCGCACAGGCAACGGCTGCCAGAAGGTTAAAGCGATTTTTTGCCACAGTGAACCGCCGACTCCCCGCGCGGCGCTTTGTTTCTGCCCAGTCGGGAAGTTTCAGTCAAGATTCATTTGCCCAGCCGTGGCATCAACGCAGCCTGTTTGGTGTTCAGGCGAAGACGATGGTGTTGCGCTCGTTTGAAAACAGGAAGGCCGACGGAGATTTTCATTTAGTCCGCAGATTACGCAGATTATCGCAGATTGATCTGTGGATGCATGTTACCGTGCACCGTGCAGGGATCGAA
>CAZFZG010000158.1:0-5152 GCA_964523205.1 uncultured Chthoniobacteraceae bacterium
CGTCGAACTCGAGATCGGTCGAGCCCAACATCGATAATCGCACCAGGGTGAGCGCGGCGATGAACAGCCAAACTGCGCGGGTTTTATTCATTCAGCCGGATTAACCACCAAAGTCGGATGCCGCGCAAAAACCTGCGGGGCCAATTTCGGAGCGAGCCGGCGCCAAAGCAGTTCAAGCGCGGCCAGAATAAAAAAGGTTTCAGCGGCGGCCAAAAACACCGTCCCGATCACATCGCTCGGCCAATGCGCTCCCAAGTAAACCCGAGAGTACCCGACCAGCACCGCAAAAATCCAGTAGAGCCAGCCGCGCCGGTAAAACAGTGTCAGACAAATCCCGGCGATTGTATTGTTGACCATGTGACCGGATGGAAACGAAGGATCACCGCGCTTACGGTCCGACGCATCCGATCGGCGCACGACCGGTTTTTTAAAAATCGACATGAACTCGGGGCGACCTTTCTCCAATCGCACCATCCGGACCGAATCCACGTGTTTCGGCCGCTTGCGATCAATCGACGACTTCAAGGTGTTTGTGATCGGTCCGGTGATCACAATTGCAATCAGCAAACAACAAATGCACCCGCGCGCGTCGAACCCACCAAATACCAGGGCAGCAAAAATCACCACGATCAGCAGTGGCTTCCAAACATCGGCATCGCTAATCACAGCCATGAACAAATCCAGAGCGGGATTCGTCCATCGCTCATTGATGAGATGAAAAAGCTGCTGATCCATCAAAAAGACTTAGACAGGATTTACAAGATTGAGAGGATACCAGGATCGACAATCGCTCCGGAAACAATCCTGTAAAATCTTGTTAATCCTGTCTTTCTAAGATCATGCGAAAGTTAATCCTGTCGTCACTGTTGTTCACATTGTCGGCTCACGGAGCGCCAGTGCCGTCTGCCCAGGAGATTCTTCAGTCAGTCCGGATGCTCGAATCACGCCAACAGCTCGACCTCGATGGCCAGCTCCGCCAAAACGACACGGTCATTCCATTTCATATCACTCAAAACGGGCCGCTGATTCGTTATTCGTTCAGCGAGCCAGACGAAGTCCTTGAATTGCGGCTAAGCGAAAACGGTTCGCGACTCGATTTGGTCACCGATGTGGGTAATGAAAAATTGCCGGCCGAGAAACTGAGCGAAAAAATCCGCGACACCGGCGTGACCTACGAAGACCTCGCTCTAAAATTTCTTTATTGGCCGGGCGGGCGCGTGCTCGGTGATGAAACTGTCCACGCCCGCAGCTGTTGGAAACTGCAACTGGCGGCGCCATCACGCGACTCACAATACGCCAAGGTTTTTCTCTGGGTCGACAAAAAGAGCGGCGCGCTCATGCGGATGGAGGGTTACGACTCGAACGGCAAACTCGTGAAACGCTTCGAAGTTGTCTCCACTCAGAAGATCGACAACCGCTGGTTTCTAAAACAAATGCGCGTCGAAGAAATGCAACCGGGAACGAACAAGGTGCAGGCGCGCACTTATCTCGAAATCAAGAGGTAGCGGCCGGTCACTGAACGGCCATTGGCGATTGGGGTCAATCACCGCTACCCGTCGCGCGCGGCTTTGACAATTTGCGCGAAACTGCGCGAATCCAGACTCGCGCCACCGACCAGAGCGCCGTCAATGTCGGGTTGTGACATCAAATCGCGCGCGTTCTCCGGTTTCACGCTGCCGCCATATTGAATGCGCATCCGCTCGGCAGCTGTTTCATCGGATATTTCGCGCAACGTGTGGCGGATGAATGAGTGCGCTTCCTGGGCCTGCTCCGGTGTCGCGTTGCGACCGGTGCCAATGGCCCAGACCGGTTCGTAAGCGATGACTGTTTCCTGAAGTTCTTTTTCGGAGAGATCCTTCAGACTCCCCCGGAGCTGGATTGACAATATTTTTCCCACGTTGCCTTTGTCCCGCTGTTCGAGCGTTTCGCCGACACAAACGATCGGGCGCAGGCTCGCCGCATGGGCGGCTTTCGCTTTTCGATTAACGATCTCGTCCGTCTCGCCAAAAAATTGACGCCGCTCGCTGTGACCAACGATGACATAACGGACAAGCAAATCGCGGAGCAAGGCAGCACTGATCTCGCCAGTAAACGCGCCGTTCGGCTCCCAGTGCATGTTTTGCGCGCCTACCTTGATTCCCTGCGACGTGCCGAGCGCTTCCATCACCTTGGCGAGCGCGGTGAACGGCGGAATAATAACAACTTCCGGGTCGGTCATGTCGCCGAGATCGAGCAGCAGCGACTGCACGAAGCGCGCTGACTCGGCCTGCGTCATGTTCATCTTCCAATTGGCGGCGACGATTTTTTTTCTCATAAGAACAGGTCAAAATTGGAAATAGATGAACGGAGCGTACTCGGTCGGAATAAATAAGAGCACGACCGCCGCGACGCAACCATAGGCGAATGCGAACGTTCCATCGGGGCCTTTGCGCCACCAGTTAGAAAAGGGTTGTCGCGAATTCAACCAATGGAGGCAACCAAGCACGACCGGGAGCAGGAGATACGACCAAGCCAAGTGCGCGGTCCCGCTGCTTCGAAAAAACAGAAAACCATTCAGCGCCGAGTTCGCATGATGCAGATCCGGCGACCGGAAGAAAATCCAGGCCAGACATACCCAGTACAAAGTGAGCGGCAAGGCGATCCAGTTGATGGTTTGATCAATGGCAGGCCATCTTCCGGCATGACGCATCCACTCCCGATGCGCAACAAGAGCGCAGCCGTGCAAAGTGCCCCAAATGACAAACGTCCAGGC
This sequence comes from uncultured Chthoniobacteraceae bacterium, assembly GCA_964523205.1. Taxonomy (GTDB): domain Bacteria; phylum Verrucomicrobiota; class Verrucomicrobiia; order Chthoniobacterales; family UBA10450; genus AV40. The sequence goes on from CAZFZG010000158.1 coordinate 2,753, forward strand.
ACTGCCGTGCCACAGCCCACCGAGCAGCATGGTTATCATTATATTGCGATAAACAAACCAGGAGGTTCCGCGATTTCCGCCCAGCGAAATGTAAAGATAATCGCGAAGCCAACTGGAGAGGCTGATATGCCAGCGATGCCAGAAATCGGCCACCTCTCGCGCGATGTAGGGAAATCGAAAGTTGAGCGTTAACTCATAACCAAAAAGGCGAGCGCACGCGATTGCCATATCTGTGTAACCGGAAAAATCGCAATAGATCTGCACCGCATAGAACAGAACCCCCACCCATGAGCTGACCGCATCAAAGTCCCAAGGCGCGGCGAAATAACGATCGACCGTGGGCGCAATGGCATCGGCGATGCATCTTTTCTTGATGAAACCGACCAGAAAAAGAACGAGCGCGCCGCGAACGTCGACCTGAGAAAATCTCCTAGGTGTCTCAAGCTGTGGCAAGAACTGCGCGGCTCGCACAATGGGCCCTGCGACCATTTGCGGGAAGAAACCGATAAAGGATGCCAGATCGATCACGTTCAATACCGGACGCAACTTCCTCCGATAGAGGTCGATCGTGTAACTCATCGAATGGAACGTGTAGAAGCTGATTCCAACTGGAATAATGATGTTTAGGGTCTGCAGACTCGCCGGTAATCCAAGCCACTGCAGAAGCTGCGCGGCCGAGGTGACAAAGAAATTGTAATACTTGAAAAAGGCGAGCGTGCCGAGGTTTCCGCAAAGGCTCACCGTTAACCACACCCGACGACGCCGCGGGTCTTCGGTTTTCGCGAGCATCCGGCCGACGAGGTAGTCCAGCGCGGTTGAAGCCATCAGCAGAAACAAAAACTTCCAATTCCACGCAGCGTAGAAAAAATAACTGCAGATCACCAGCCATGCTTTGCGCGCGGTGTGGTTGCGAAGTGACCAATAGATTGCGAAAACGACAAGAAAGAACAAAAAAAAGCGGAATTGAACGAAGAGCATGATTAACGTGGCGAGGCCACTTCGGCAGTAAATCTCTCCGCTAACAAGCGCGTAAAAGCTTCCGCCCCTTCGAGCGTCAAATGTTCTCGGTCAGCATGAACGCGAGGATCGTAGAGCTCGGGATAAACGTTTGCGTTGTTGAAAGCGAACACCCGCGCGCCGACGCCAGCTTCATTGCGGAACCGCACCTCACTTTGATCGACCAGAGGTGGAACCACGAAGATGGCGTTAGCGCCGTAGTCATGAATTTTTTGCGCGTACTTCCGATACGCAGCTTCACTTACTGGATCCAGCAAGCGAGGCTCGCTTTCGGCCACATGTTTTGCGATTTCCTCGCGATAACCCGAGAAGTCGCTCGATGGCATATTATCGAGAAGCGGTTCAAAACCGCGTTGCTGCGCCAATTGATCCAGCTCCGATTTGGACTCAGACGAGCTGTTGAAGATCTCCTCGAAATCCTGAACCGCGCCGATGTTCGCGAGATTCTTGAAACAGACTGCGAGATGCAAGGGGACGCTCCCTGAGCGCAGAGCAAACCACGCATTTTCCCACCAAGCGCGGCGCTCGTCGGCATTCACCGCTTTGGTGAGCGCCATCCAGGTTAGGGCGGGGTTGTGCCAGTGAAGGAACCGCCGCGTACCCTGATTTTCATCTTGTCGGTTCTGCCGCGCGGTCCGCGTTCGTGGACGCTGCCCAGCCCGCGCCCGACGCTGCGCAGCGTGCCCCCGACGAGATAAAGGATGAACCTCCTCCAGTTCGATAAACACCCATTTCAGTTTTGGCGAGTGCTCGTGCAAAATCTGGTCGACAATGGAAAAGCTCTCAGGTGGATGCATTCCCCGAATTCCAAAATCGAAACTGCGCGTCGGGACGCCACCACCGGCGGCGGTTCGATCAAAAGTTTCGGGAATGACGTGTCGGTAGACGTGACTCGAACCGATGAAGAGAGTGTCAAATTCATCTTTATGACGGACGAAGAAACGGAATTTGCCGGCAACCTCGGGCGCCTGAGGAAATGGAAGCAGCGCGCGAAGGAGAAGACAGGTAGCGACGAAAGCGCCCAGACCGACGATTACATTGAAGATCGATCGCGCGTGGTGCGCGTAACGCGTCCCGTAGCCGCCCGCTAATTCCGGCCGAGGCAACGGATCTCCGGGCTGAACCATTTAATCTTTATCACTCAACGCCGCGACACCGGGAAGTTTCTTTCCTTCCAGCAATTCAAGGGACGCTCCCCCGCCGGTGGAAATAAAGGTCATTTTATCGGCGAGCCCTGCTTGTTTCACTGCCGTCACCGAATCGCCGCCGCCAATCACCGTCGTTGCGCCGGACTTCGCCATCGCTTCCGCGATTGCGATTGTTCCACTGGCAAAATCCGGAATCTCAAAAATTCCGACGGGGCCGTTCCACAAAATCGTTTTT
>CAZFZG010000159.1:0-1924 GCA_964523205.1 uncultured Chthoniobacteraceae bacterium
TTCACGCCGACAATGCCGCAGAGCGAAGCTGGTTGCCGAATCGATCCGCCGGTGTCGGTCCCGAGTCCGCCGAACGCGGCATCGGCTGCGACCGCGGCGGCCGAGCCGCCGCTGGAACCTCCGGGAACGCGGGACGGGTCCCACGGATTGCGCGTCACTTTCGCGCTCGAGTTTTCGGTGGACGAGCCCATGGCGAATTCGTCCATGTTGGTTTTGCCGAACGGAATCGCGCCGGCGGCGCGCAATTTCTGAATCACGGTCGCATCGTAAGGCGAACGATAGCCGCCCAGAATTTTCGAACCGCAGGTGCAGGGCTGACCGGTCACATTGATGATGTCTTTGATCGCGATCGGCACGCCGCCGAGCGGAAGATCGACATTCGCTTTTTCGGCTTCCTTTAAGGCAGCCTCGAAATCGATCGATAGATAAGCGTCGATTTTGGATTCGACGGTATCAATGCGCGCCCGGAGCGACTCGAGCACATTTCTCGGTGAAACTTCTTTGCGGCGAAGAAGGGATTGGAGATCGGCGATGGTCAACGCCGGCAGATCGGCCCGGCTCATTCGACGACTTTGGTAACGATAAAGAGCTGGTTCGCTTTGTGCGGCGCGTTGCTGAGGGCTTCTTCGGCACTGAACCAGTCGCGGGGCTCGTCTTCGCGAAAAACGTTGAACATCGGGACAGCGTGGGCCGCCGCTTCGACATGGCTGACATCGACCTCGCGCAGTTTCTCGGCGTATTTCAAAACGTCGGCCAGTTGTTTTTGAAAAAGGCGGGTTTCGTCCTCGCTCAAATTCAGGCGCGCCAGTTTCGACACGTATCCAACGTCGAGATCGGTTGGTTTGGCCATAAATTAGAAACGGAGATGATTGAGTAACCAAATGGCCGCCGCCAAAAGTGTAATCACCAACACCAGAAAAAGAATCCGCCCTTCCCGCCGTTCTTTTCGAAGCGAACCGCGACGTTTGCCCGATCCGGCTTCGCCATGCCGCCAATCTTGCAACGTCATTGAAACATCGAGCCGGCTGCCGCCCTGACTTGCCCGCATCAGTAACTCTTCACGTTGTCGTTTCTCGGCTTCCTCGGCCACGCGCGGCGCGTCGGCGATCATGCGCTCCAGTTTTTGCATCTGATCGCGCAGCTCGGATTCCTGGCGCGCCAAAGCTTCCTTGGTCTGATCGAGCGCGGTGGTCGATCTAGGCGAGCGTCGATGCATGCGGCGTCACCGGCCGGTTGACGCCATCCAGAAAAAGAGGAAGAGCGCGATGAACCCGAAAACGATCAGCGGCAAACTGAAAGCGAACCCGATTTTCATCCACTGCAGGACCGATCGACCGGCATTGGAAAAAACCGGTTCCACTTCGGCGAGCGGCTCGCCCTGTTCATCCTCGCTGGTGGCCTGCAACCGGCTGCGCTGTTGACCGAATTCTACCCGCGCGCCTTCCACCGTGCTCAAGGCCCGGCTCAATTCCTTGTGCAGATCCGACGGGTTCCAGCTTTTCGGGTCGATTGCCTCGATCAATTCCAAATGTTGCCCGAAACTTTCCCGCATCGCGCGCAATTGCTCGAGACGCTTTTGGGCGTCGTAGGCTTCGCGTTCCAATATGACCAGTGAGCGGGTGAGCTTGTCGCTCATCTCGGCCCGGCCGCGCTCGAGCTCCTCCTGCTTACGGCTCAGCTCCTCAAGCTCGCGCTTTTGTTTTTCGATCTGATCCTGTTGCCGCTTGAGCTGAAGCAGTTGCTCCTGCGCTCTCTGCACCTGGGAATCGAGATGCTCCGGTGACAGCGGCTCCTCTTCACTCAGTTCCAGCATTTGTTCGATCGGTCGAATTTTTTCCGGCATGTCAAACTTCTTCAATCGTTTCTCACCCCTCGAGCGGTTGCCGCTGGGCGGATATTAACGACACGAGCGCAAATTTCCAGA
>CAZFZG010000159.1:2024-5066 GCA_964523205.1 uncultured Chthoniobacteraceae bacterium
CCTTTCAAATACTCGGTCTCGGGAATGGTGGGCAACACCGGATGATCGAGAGCTTGCTCGAAACGACGCAAGTGTCTGGCTGAACGCCGAGCATCGACCAAAGCGTCCGTGATCGTTTTGGCAAAGGCGGTATCGGTCACATGATGCGAACAGGAAAAAGTCGCCAGCAAACCATTTTTGGAAAGCAATTTGAACGCGCGCAGGTGCAGCTCGCGATAACCGCGAAGCGCGTCGCCAAGGCTGCTCTTCGTTCGGGTAAACGACGGCGGGTCTAGAATGATCAAATCGTATTCCGCTTCGGCTTTTTCAGCGCCGCGTAAGAAACTGAAAACATCCTGCTCGATCCAGCGGACTTTGAGCCCGTGTCGCTCGGCGTTTTGTTTTCCGGCCGCAACGTTCTCCGAATTCTCTTCGACTGCCGCCACGTCGGCCGCGCCGGCCCGAGCGCAAGCGAGGGCAAAGGCACCTTGGTTGGCGAAGCAATCCAAAACCCGGCGGCCGGAAGCGAAGCCTGACACAATCGAATAGTTCGCCGTCTGATCGAGATAGAATCCGGTCTTTTGCCCGTGCAAGAGATCGACATCGAACCGCAAGCCGCCGATTTCGATGGTGATTGGCGCCGCCGGCGCGGCGCCCTCCAAAATTCCGGTGCGCAATTCGAGTCCTTCGGCTTTTCGCGCGGGTGCATCGTTCCGCTCAATGAGCGTTTTCCATCCAAAAAGGTCGACAATCGCCGCGATGATCAGCGTTTTGCGCAAATCCATCGCCATGGTGAGGGTTTGGAGCACGAAATAGTCGCCGTAGCGGTCGAGAATTACCCCGGGAAGCCCGTCGCTCTCGCTCCAGACGATTCTACGCAGCGTCGGATCGATCTTTCGCCGGTCGCGATAGTCCGACGCTTGCGCGATCCGGCGTTTGAAAAAATCAAGGTCGAGGTCCTGACGCTGCCGCGAAAATCGGCGGGCCACGATCTGGGATTTGGAATTGTAAATCGCGCTCCCGATCAATTTGTCGCGGCCGTCCTTAAGCGAAATAACGTCGCCATCGGCCGGTCTCCCGAAAACCTTCAGCACTTCGCTGGAGAAGACCCAGTCGTGTCCATGTAAAATTCGGGCGCGGGGTTTGACGACGATTCCAGCCATATGTTTGGGGAGCCAAGGTCCAACGTCCAACGCTTAACGTCCAACATTCAACTGCGACCAGCGCTTGCCCTACAACAGCAAATCGCGATGATGAACCCATGCAAACCGACGCCCAATCGATGGTCGATCTTCCGGGGATCAAAAAACTGCGTAGCGGGAAAGTGCGCGAAGTTTTCGACCTCGGCGACACCCTGCTCTTTGTGGCCACGGATCGCATCTCGGCCTTCGACGTCATCTTGCCCGACCCGATTCCGAAAAAAGGCGCGGTGTTGAATCAGCTCTCGGCCTTTTGGTTCAACAAGTTCGGCAAGATCGACAATCATTTTATCGCGGCCGACTTTGATTACTTCCCAAAGCAACTGCGTCCTTTTCGCGACGAACTCGCCGGTCGATCGATGATCGTGAAGAAGACGCAACCACTGGCGGTGGAATGCGTTGTGCGTGGCTATCTCGCCGGCTCCGGCTGGAAGGAATACCAGCAATCCCAGAGCGTTTGCGGAATCAAACTGCCGGCGGGTTTGAAACAGGCGTCGAAATTGCCCGAGCCGATCTTCACGCCGGCAACTAAAGCCGATACCGGTCACGACGAGAACATCGACCTGAAGAGGTGCGCCGAGATTCTCGGCAACCATATCGCGGAGCGAGTGAAGCAGCTGAGTCTGGAAATTTATTCCGCTGGGCGCGATCACGCCGAAAAGAAGGGGATTATTCTCGCCGACACGAAATTCGAATTCGGAACGGTCAATAGTCATTTGCTTTTGATCGATGAAGTACTGACTCCGGATTCGTCGCGATACTGGCCGGCCGATCATTACGCCGAAGGGCAAAGTCCGCCGAGCTTCGATAAACAATTCGTCCGCGATTATCTCGAGACGCTTGACTGGAACAAAACCGCGCCCGGTCCAAGATTGCCCGGCGACGTGATCGCGCGCACAGCGGCGAAATACGCGGAAGCGTTCGAGCGACTGACCGGAGACAAATTAAAAATCTAATTTTGTGGCGGCAGGCGTCTCGCCTGCAAAATCGTTCGTGTGCAGCCGAGGACGGCCGCCTCCACAGATTACCTCAGCAGCTCGGCGACGTCCGCTTTTTCTTCCTTCAATTCGGCGACTGATTTGTCGATCTTGCCGCGGCTGAAATCGTTGATCGGCAGTTTTTGCACGATCTCCAATTTTCCGCTGCGAACGCGCAACGGAAACGACGAGATCAAATCTTTTTCGACGCCGTAACTCCCGTCCGAGCAGATCGCCAGGCTGTGCCAATCATCTTTCGGCGTGTCGCTGGTGAGAAAGCGGACGGTGTCGATTACTGCATTGCCGGCAGAAGCAGCTGAGGAAAGTCCGCGCGCTTTAATAATGGCGGCACCGCGCTGTTGCACGGCCGCGATAAAATCCTCCCTCAACCATTTTTCGTCGCCGATCACTTTGTCGGCCGGCTTGTTGTCGATCTTGGCGTTGTAGAAATCGGGATATTGGGTGGATGAATGGTTTCCCCAAATCGCCAGGTTGGTCACGCGGGGGATTTCGACGCCGGCTTTGTGGGCGAGCTGGGCCCGGGCGCGATTTTCATCCAGCCGGGTCATGGCGAACCATCGACTTTTCGGGATTTCTTTCGCGTTGTTCATCGCGATCAGGCAATTGGTATTGCAGGGATTGCCCACCACCAGAATACGCACGTCGGCGTTGGCATTGCGCTGGATCGCCTGGCCCTGGCCAACAAAAATCTTGCCGTTGATGCCGAGCAGATCTTTGCGCTCCATTCCGGCCTTGCGAGGCACACTTCCAACCAGCAATGCCCAGTTAATGTCGCGAAAGCCTTCGTCAAGATCCGCGGTTGGGACAGTCGATTGCAAAAGCGGAAACGCGCAGTCGTGCAATTCCATTACCACGCCTTCAAGCGC
>CAZFZG010000160.1:0-5047 GCA_964523205.1 uncultured Chthoniobacteraceae bacterium
AGTTGTAGAGGCGCTTGTGCCAAGCGCCTGTTTATTAGTTCGGTGCTTGAGAACAAGCACCGCTACAACATCAGCGATCAGCAAGACGGCTTGCTGAAATTCCGCCGCACGATTAGTAGAAGAATCGCGTGAAGGTTCTCTTCCTGACCAACGAATATCCGCCGCACATTTATGGCGGCGCCGGTGTGCACGTTGGCTATCTGTCACGCGAGCTCGCCAAGACCATCGATGTCGAAGTTCGCTGCTTCGGGGATCAGGATTTCCAAAAAGGGAAACTCAAAGTCAAAGGTTACGAGGTTGATGTTAGCCGATTCACTTGCCCGAAACCGTTGCAATCAGTGTTCAGCGCAGTTCAGCGGTGTGTTGATTTCAATACCACCAACATCGACGCCAACCTCGTTCATTGTCACACCTGGTACAGTCATTTCGGTGGGATTCTGGCGAAACTGAATTACGGAATTCCACTCGTGGTCACGACACATTCGCTCGAACCGTTGCGTCCGTGGAAACGTGAACAACTCGCCGGCGGTTACGATTTTTCTCTGTGGGTCGAGAAGACCGCGCTGGAAATGGCCGATGCTATCATCGCCGTTTCAAACGAAACCAAACGTGACATCGAGCGGCTGTTCAATATCGATCCAAAGCGCGTTCATGTGATTCACAATGGCATCGACCTCGAAGAGTATCGAAAAGTTACCTCGACTGGCGCCCTCATCCGCGACGGGATCGATCCGAACAAACCATATCTGCTCTTCGTCGGCCGGATCACGCGACAAAAAGGAATCGTGCATTTGGTTCGCGCGATCCAGTATCTGGATCCGGGTTTTCAGATCGTGCTCTGCGCCGGCGCGCCGGACACGCCTGAGATCGCGGTCGAAATGAATGAAGCTGTCGAAACCGCGCGGAGGAAGCGCTCCGACATTATTTGGATCGAAGAAATGGTGGATCGAAAAGCGGTGGTGGAACTTTACTCTCACGCGGCAGTCTTTTGTTGCCCGTCGATCTACGAACCGTTCGGGATCATCAATCTCGAAGCGATGGCTTGCGAAACGGCGGTAGTGGCAAGCGCAGTTGGTGGAATCAAAGAAGTAGTCGTCGACGGCGAGACTGGATTTTTGGTTCCGATCGATTTCGTAGAAGGAACTTTCAGGCTCGCGAACCCAGAAAAATTTTCGCGCGATCTTGCTTCGCGGATCAATCAGCTCATGAAAGATCGACCCTTGCGAGAAAAATTTGCCAAGGCCGGGCGCAAACGCGCCGAAGAATTTTTTAGTTGGACGACGATCGCGGACAAGACAAAAGCGTTGTACGAAGCATGTTGCCCCAAATAACCTAACCCCAACCGGGTTATTGATGGGCCGGGGTCGGCGAAGGCGTGATGATCTTCAGGTTCGTCTCATCCATCTTCACCGAGATCATGTAATCGTATCGAACGTCGAGCTGCACTTTGGCTCCCCCGGAATCGTAAACCGGTCCTGAGAATTCGGAGAGAGTAACGTCATCAGGCCCCGCGCCTTTGAATCGGAAGAAGGTAAACTTAGGATAGTTAATTCCGGTCTGATGTTCGCGGCCTTGTTCGAAAACAATCTCTTCGTTTCCTTCCTTCGTCGTTCGTTGATCACTCACGCGAACCACCACGGCGCCCTGACTTTTGTCCCGGCTTTCACCTTTACTTTTCAGCGGAAGATCAACGTATCCGATAATCGCATCAGTTTGTTCGGCCACGCTCTCATCTACCGGCTCACCACTTTCGCCCCAGTCGTCCGATTCGATCCACTTCTTACCTTTTTTTCGAGCGAGTGTTGCTCCATCCGGGCGTTGAACGCGCTCCGGCCCGTCCGGGTACCGATCGTAACGAAATTCAAGTTCTCCCCCTTTCCGTCCGATATGTGCCAGTCGGACGTAGGCGATCAGGTGATGGCTCGCAAAAATTTTGCGCGAGCTCTCCATCCATTTTTCAAAACGGGGATCGCTCTGGTCGGCGGCCAATAGCACCGAGGCTGTCGACAACGCGATCGAAACCAGTGTTCGTTTCACCTCACTGTGGTGCGCCCACGGTTCCCGGAATTTTGAACGATTCGATTTGTCCTTTGATGTCGCGAACGAAACTTGCGGCGCCGGCGCCGTTGACAACCCGATGGTCGAACGTCAGCGAAAGCGTGATCACTTCAGCGGTTTCGTTTTTCTTCCCGTTCGGAATGATTTCCTGGTGAGCCACGCCGATGAACAGCGTGCCGACTGACGGTGGCACCACGATTGGTGCACCAGCCTTCACCCCGAGGGCGCCTAGACTCGTGATGACTACAGGGGCGTTCATCGCATCGACCCGACCGCCTCGTGTCGCTGCGATCGTTTCCTCGTAAACTTTAACGAACTCGGGCCAGCTTTTCTGGTTTGCATCGACAAGCGCGGCGGTGGCGAGCCGATCGTCCTCGAGCGCAACCGCGATTCCGAGATCGAAGTTTTCGTTTTCGACGATGGTTTCGTCTTCCAGAATCAAACGCCGGAACGGCGCGTGTTTCTCCATCGCCCGCACGACCGCCCACGCGATCATGACCGAAGGGGAGGGGGCTTGCTTGCCGTTTTTCTTTTTGGCCGCGTCGCGCGCTTTGCGGATCGCATCCCAGCGCGCGTCCATTTGGAGATTGGCGGGAATCACGCGGGAAAGTTTTCTCGTGATCGTTGGCGAAAGCGCCGGTTCAATTCCGCTGTAGTGGCGGGCGTGTCGCCCGCTTTCGATTGGTTGTGCGGCCGGCACAGCCGCCTCTACACTTTTTCGCGGAGCAGCCGCAACGCCATCGGTCAGAATCGTTCCGAGCTCCTGGCCGATGTCAACGGTGTCGCCGATTTTCGTTTTCCATTCGCCCATCGTGCCGGCGAAGGAAGATTGAATTGGATAAACCGCTTTGTCGGTTTCAACTTCGCAGAGGTCATCGTCGAGAGCGATCGGATCGCCGGGATTTTTCAACAACGCAACGATTTTCGCGTTGCGAATGCCTTCGCCCATAATCGGGACGGTGATTGGTTGGATGTTTCCGTTAGGCATTTCGACTCTTGGGATGTCGGGGCGGGCGTGTCGCCCGCGCTCTTCCAACGTCGCGGCCGGCACGGCCGCCTCTACAATTACTCTTTCTTGTTTCGTCGCAACAGAGCGCTTCACCGCAGCGACGATGCGATCGACATCCGGCAACGCGGCGTATTCATAAATCGGGTTGTAACCGATCATCACGTTGGTTTTGCTGACAAGGATGGGCGGACTGACCATCTCATTCCAAAGGTCGGGCTGCGAGGTGATGTAGGTGATGATCATTTGGCCAACGCTGCAGTTCTCGGTGTCTTCCTGAACAAGGACCAGGCGTCCGGTTTTGTGAACAGAAGCCGCAATCGCTTCTTTGTCCCACGGCACGATCGAACGCAGATCGAACAACTCCACGCTTGCTTCCTTGCCGATCTTGGCCAGCGCTTCGAGCGATTTTTCAACCGTGTTGCCCCAGGCCACCAGCGTGACGTCTGATCCGTCGCGGAATTTCCGCGCCTGACCGAACGGGACGGCGCGAACCGGTTCCTTCGATTCGCGCTCGGCCCAGAACATATGTTTTGGAATTAGAAAGAGCACGGGATCTTCGGCATGCATCGCCGTCCAGAGCAGACCGGCTGCGTCTTCGGGCGTACTCGGAATGACGACGATCAATCCAGGATAATGGGCCAGGGCGGATTCGTTCGCCTGGCTGTGCCACAAACTGCCGCCGGGAAGGTATGCGCCATAGGGCGCGTAAATGACGGCCGGGCATTTCCAATTGCCGAACGTGCGCCATCGCAAGGTTGAGATATTGGTGACGAGTTGATTGAAGCCCGGATAGATAAAATCGATGAACTGCAATTCGAACACCGGACGCCGACCGTAAGCGGCGAGACCGCAGGCAACGCCAAGGATCGTCGATTCGGCGAGCGGCGAATTGAAAACCTGTTTTGGAAAGTCGGTCGAAAGCTTTTGGGTGAGTCGAAACACGCCGCCTTTGGGATCTTCGACGTCCTCGCCAAAGATGACGCGGCGCGGATCTTCCTTGAGCCCGAGACGCAATGTCTGGTTCACGGTATCGCCGATTCGATATTTCCCTGGCGGCAAGACCTCCTTGTCGATCTTCGGCAGAGGCCCGGTGACATTCGCGGTTAATTCGTTCGGCGACGGATCTTCCGCCTTCTCAGCTTCACTGTATTCCGCGCGAACGCGTTCTTTGATTTCGGTGTCGAGCTTTGCAAACTCTTCGCGAGTGATCGCTCCTTCGGCGATCAGCTTCGCTTTCCAGCAGTTCAGCGGATCGTGCTTTTCGCATTCAGCCAATTCTTCCGCGCTGCGGTAAAGTTTTTGATCGTCAGAACTGGTGTGACTAGAAAGGCGCTCCATTTTTGCCCACCAAAAAAGCGGTCCGCCGCCGGCCCGCATCTTTTCGATTGCAGCCGCCGCCGCATCGTAAATTCCTTGAACATCTTCGCCGGCGACTTGAAGCCATTCCTCTGGCTCGAGAACGCCGAGCGCCAGCGGATTGGTTTTCCGGGTGGGGCTGCTGATTCCATAGCCGTTGTCTTCGACAATGAACAGCACCGGAAGGTTCTTTTCTTTGGCGAAACAGACTGCTTCGAAAAAATCGCCCTGCCGCGTGGCCGCATCGCCGACTGTAGTGACGACCACATTCTTTCTGCCATCGAGTTTGATGCCCCAGGCCATTCCGCAGGCGGGAAGAAGTTGCGAGCCCGTCGGCGTCGGCACGCTCCAAATGTGAAGATCGAAATCGCTGTAATGCGATGCCATCATCCGTCCGCCACTGCCCGTTTTGCGTTTGCCAAAATATTCCATCCCAAGCTGACGCGTGGTCATGCCGCGGCCGAGCGCCAGGCCGCGGTCACGATAAAAAGGCACGATGTAATCGCCAGGATCCATCTGAATGGAAATGGCGGCGAGTGCTTCATGACCCATTCCCGGGGTGTGAAAGTGGCCTTTACCCTGCCGAATTAAATTTTGCTCGCGCAAATCGGCGTGCCGGCTCTC
>CAZFZG010000161.1:0-5002 GCA_964523205.1 uncultured Chthoniobacteraceae bacterium
GCGCGCCATTTCCGGAAAACGAAGATCGTAACAGATGCTCAGTCCGACAACGAAGTCGTCAATCTTCGCACTGGCAAATTCGTTTCCCGGTGAAAAACAAACGCGCTCATCAAGTGGCGCGGCTGTGACGAGATGAGTCTTGCGATATTTCGCGAGAACTTCGCCGCTTGCTTTCACCACCATCTGGGCGTTGAAAATTGAATCGCCTTCGCGATCGGAAATCCCAGCGACAACTGCGATCGAATTTTCTTTCGCGATCTCTTTGATCTGGAGAACGGCGCCGTCTCTCCAATTTTTCGCCTGCTTCTGAATCGTCGGCATCGAGTAACCAGTGTCGATCATTTCCGGAAAAACGATGAGCTCCGCGCGTGACTTCTTCGCGAGCGCCACGAACTCGCGAACTTTGCGCATGTTGGCGTCGAAATCGCCGAGCACGCAGGAGATCTGAGCGGCTGCGACTTTCATCTCTCGATTCTGTGGCGGCAGGCGTCTCGCCTGCAACATTCTTCGCAATACTCTCTAAATGCAGCCGGGGACGGCTGCCTCCACAGTTTATTTCAAATTCCGGTCGAGTGCGCCGATTTTCCGAATCTCCGGCCACTTCCAGGCGGCACCGATCACCACCAGAATGGTTCCGATTCCTCCGCCGACCACTGAGATGACCGGACCAAACAACGCGGCGGTTAATCCGGATTCGAGCGCGCCGAATTCGTTCGATGTCCCGATGAAAATATTGTTCACGGCGGAAACGCGACCGCGCATTTCGTCCGGCGTCACGAGTTGGACAATCGAGCCACGAACGATGACGCTCACGCTGTCGAGTGCACCGGCGGCAAACAACATCGCCAACGAAAGCCAGAGCGCCTTCGACAGTCCAAAAATGATTGTGGCGAGTCCGAAGCCAGCCACGCACCAGAGCAATGTTTTCCCGGCTTCGCGCATCGGCCGCAGATAAGCGACGGTCAGCGCCATTGCGAATGCACCAATCGCCGGCGCTGCCCGCATCCAGCCGAGACCTCTGGCATCGCAATGGAGAATTTGATCGGCAAAGATCGGAAGCAACGCGACCGAGCCGCCCAACAATACGGCGAAAAGATCGAGCGTGATCGTGGCGAGAATCACTTTCTTGCTGAATACAAATTTTGCGCCCGCGGCCAGGCTTCGCCAAGTGCTTTTCTCGGTTCGGCGCATTTGTGGCGCCCGCGGGATCGGCAATGCCAGCAGAAAAAACGCGGAGGCGGTAATCGCGTCGATAACGTAAACGATCCAAAAGTCGTAGTAGTGTATTACCCACCCGCTCAAGGCTGGACCGACGACGGACCCGATTTGGAAAACGCTATTGTTCCAGGTAACCGCGTTCGAAAACGCGTCGCGCGGCACGAGCGTTGGAAAAAATGAACTCCGTGCGGCCCAGGAAAAGGTTCGCGCGATTGCGCCGAGAAAGAGCAACAAATAAATCAACGGGATCGACGCGTCGTTGAAATGAAATGTTGTATCGTGTTTTTCGAAAATTCCGGCAATCGCAGTCAGCCCGCCGTTACATGCCCGCAAGATCGACAACTGTGGGATCGCGAGATGTTGCCAGGAAACGAGTGCGAGCAACGCCGACGTAATGGCACTGAAAACTTGCGAGACAAGAATGATCTGTTTGCGACTGATACGATCGGCCAGATGGCCGGCCGGCAATGAGAAGCCGACGACGGCAATCGCGAACACGAGCCCGACTAAACCGAGGGCCGTCGCCGAATGGGTGCGGCGATAGATTTCCCACTCCACTGCGACCGCGAGCATTTGCCGGCCGGTGAGCGATAATAAATTGCCGGTCGTGAAAAAGCGGAAGCCGCGCGAACGAAATGCCGCGTAAGGATCATGGGGCGGCGGAATTATCGCGCCGGTTATCTCCGGACGGTCGCCGATCGGAGGATCATATTGGTTTGGATTACGATCGATCGGTTCAGCCATGTTCGCGCGAGAGTGTAGAAGCACCGCGCACGCTCGCAACGAAGTTTCTGGGGAGCTTACGCGCGCTGGAGTGCTCTTTCTGGCGCGTCGCCGTCACGATTTCGGGCGGACCTGATGAATCTTGCGGTGGGAAGGAATACCTAACTTGCGATAGCAGCCCCGCCATTCTATTTATTCCGGCTTCGTTCCTGCTTCGTCATTAGTCATTCGTCATTTCAATCATGTCAGAAATCAGCGCACCACCAAAACCTGCCGCATCCACTTCGAAATGGACGCGCCAAAATCCATATCCGGGAAAACTAGTGGTTAATCGGCGATTGAGTACCGCCGATTCGGAGAAGGACACGCGCCACTTCGAGATCGATCTGACAGATTGGGGATTGAGTTTCGAACCGGGAGATTCCGTCGCGATTTATCCAAAGAATGATCCGACTTTGGTCGACGAGATCATTCATGCGCTCGGGGCCAACGGCAACGAACCAGTGACTGCTGCGAAAACGACCAAGCAGCTGCGCGAAGCATTGCTGCGCGATTTCTCCATCACTCAACCGACGCCGAGATTCTTGAAAGCAATCGTCGAGCGCGCATCAGCCGCTCCGATGCTAAAGGAATTGTTGCACGCGGACCGTAAACATGACCTGGAAAACTATTTGTGGGGCGCGGAGGTCATCGATTTCCTGCTCGATCATCCATCGGCAAAATTCAAGCCGGAGGAATTCGTTGCGTTACTGACGAAACTACAGCCGCGACTTTACTCAGTGGCATCGAGTCTGCGCGTTGTCCCGGATTGCGTTCACCTGATTGTCGATGTGGTCCAGTACGAAAGTCGCGGGCGGGTTCGCAAAGGGGTGTGCTCGACTTTCCTGGCCGAGCGAGCGGACAAGGTGCCGGTGCCGGTTTATCCGAGCTCGGCGAAACATTTTCACATGCCACAAGATCCGAACACGCCGTTGATCATGATAGGTCCCGGGACCGGGATTGCGCCATTTCGCGCGTTTTTGCAGGAGCGACAGGCGTTGGGCGCGAAAGGCAAGAACTGGCTCTTCTTCGGCGCCCAACGCGAGAAGTGTGATTACGCCTATAAAGAAGATTGGGAACGTTTCACTCGCGAAGGAATTCTCACTCGACTCGATTGCGCCTGGTCCCGGGATCAAGCGCACAAGATTTACGTCCAACATAAATTGCTCGAGAACGCGACGGATATTTGGAAATGGATCGATCAGGGCGGCGCGCAGTTCTTTGTGTGTGGCGATGCGCGCCGGATGGCCAAGGACGTGGACGCCGCATTACGCAAAATCGTGCAGGAAAAGGGCGGCAAATCAGTCGAAGAAGCAAACGCTTATGTCGAGAAACTGAAAACCGACAAGCGTTACAAGCGCGACGTATATTAGACGCGTAGGCGAAAACCTGATCAGTCTATCAATACCTTTCTCACGCACGGCCAAGACGACCGAGAATAGAAAACCTCCCACGCATAAGATCGACAACCCTCCTCCGAAAACTAACCACCACGGCCGATAAATCAGCATAAGTCGTCCGCGCGTTCCGGCAGGGACTTCAATGATCGGAAATAAGCCGCGATAGGAATCGACCTGAAGCGCACGATTTCCGAAGCTTGCCTGGTAACCACGAAAGAAAGGCCGCGAAAAAGTCAGGAGCGCCGGCGATCCGTTCGCCGGGACATCGACATCGAGCGCGACGTGATTTCGAGTCTCGTCAATGTTTGAAATGCTGGCAATGGCGAATTCCTCCTCCGGCAACGAATCGATCCACTGCACTGAACGGACGGTTGGAAACGGTTCGCCAACCCGGTGGTACACGCGTCCTTCATCATCTGAAAATTCCTGTCGCCAAAGGTCGCCTGGTGGTGCGACCGAAATTTCCGTGGCGATGACAAGCCCATCGACTCCAAGTTGCTCAAGCAAACCGCCCTCTCCTGCCTGATTCGTCACCAGATAGCGGCCGATGTCACCGTCGATTTCGCCATGCGTAAAAAAATTCAATTCGCGTGCCACACCCGCGGCTAGAATCGGGCTGTAGCCGTTAACAAAACGCAGTTGCGCCCACATCGGCGTGCTGCCTGGACGCGCGACCTGACCCACCGGCCCACGCCGATATTCACGCCGATAGGCGTACTCCGCTGGGGAGTAGATCGCCAGGTAAAGACGGTTTCGATCCAGCGGCTCGGGCTTGGTCAGGTCTCGCGAGAAATTGTATTTCGGCACACCGCAGTTCGGTGGAATGCAAATGTAGGTCGCCAGCAGAGCGCCAAAGGTCACCACCGGCGGAGCCCACGCGCGCAATTTTGTTATTGGTAGAAACAATTCGAAAACCGCCCAGACCGCCGCGATCTCAAAATAAATCCAGGTCACGGTCGGCGCATAGGTGCCGCCCAGATTGAAGACCGACATCGGAATCGTGACCGCGATCAGCAAGAGGAAAGAGGCCGCACCTACTGCCAAGCGTGGTCTAAGCTGCAGGGCCTGGGCGGCGCAAAGCGCCAGGACCAGATGGAAAAATGGAAGCCAGCGGAAACTCCAGCGGAAAACGCCGGCGGTCGGGAGCATGCAGAGCAAGAGCAGGATTGCGAGCAAGAGCAGTTCCCACTTCATTCGGCGAATCAATATCCGCGGGCGCCAGAGAAATCCGGCGACCAGCGCAGCGGGCGCGACCAGACCATTCGCCAATTCAGTTGCGGTGTGAGGAAGATAGCGCGTGGAAAAGTCCGCCCAGTTGACCGTCCAGCAGGGCAAAATGAATCCGAGCAATGCGCGCCACGGGACGATCCATTGCCGATGCGCGTCTGCAGATTGCAGTTGTTCGCGCGCGGAACCTTGCGCGTAGTCCAAAATTGCCAGCCACGCCGGCGCCGACATCCCAAAACCCAGCGCGGCTCCGAACAACATCGGCAAGATCGACATAAATGTGGGAGCGGCCTTAGTGCCGCGACTTTGGTCGGGACACTGAGGTCCCTCCCACATTGCTCTAATCGCCAACCACGCGATCAAGAGCATCAACATCAAAACCGTGTAAGGAAATC
>CAZFZG010000162.1:0-1520 GCA_964523205.1 uncultured Chthoniobacteraceae bacterium
GTTTTGGAAATTGATCGGCTTGGTCAAATGATAGTCAAACCCGGCCTCCTTGCTTCGCCGCAAATCCTCGTCCATTCCAAGCCCCGAAAGCGCGATCCCCTTCAACGGCTGACGCTGCTTCACTTCCCGCATCAGTTCGTATCCGCTGATCTCAGGCAAACCAATATCGCTGAGCAAGACATCAAACTTCTGTCCGTCGAGAATCGCCAACGCGCTGTCGGCCGAATCCGCTGCAGTCACCTCATGCCCGCTTTTGGTCAGCAGGCGCGAAAGAAGACCGCGCGTATCGGCATGATCGTCCACCAGCAGGATCCGCAGCTTTTTCGAACTCACCACACGGTCGGTGGTTCCATCATTCGGTACGGCAACCGGTTCGCTCAAAAGATCGAGAAGAACTCGCAACGTCGTGCCCTGGTTTTTGCCGCCGCTCTCCACACTGATCGTGCCACCGTGCAGGTCGAGCAGAGTTTTTGAAATCGCCAGACCGAGGCCAAGTCCGCCAAATTGCCTGGTGATGGAACGCTCGCCCTGATGGAAGGGTTCGAAAATGCTGGCCTGGTATTCAGGTTCAATCCCGATTCCGGTATCGCTGATCTCAAACAGGAACTGTTTCCCGTTAGTGAGTGACCGGATGCTGATCCGACCTTTGTTGGGAGTAAACTTGACTGCGTTATTGATCAGATTCCAGAAAACCTGCTGAATGCGCACCGGATCGGCCCAGATGTGATGCTCGGGCGCGCTTAGTTCGATCACGAGCTCGATCTCCTTTTTGAATATGTCGCTCTTGACGATCTCCACCGCGTTTTGCACCAACCGATGCACGTCGGCCACTTCAAGGTGCACTTCGATCTTGCCCCGAGTGATCCGCGTAACGTCTAGCAGATCATCAATCAATTGCGCTTCGAGTTGGACGTTGCGCCAAATGGTTGTCACTTCCTCGCGAAATTCCGGAGAGAGGTCTTCGTGTTCGGCCAGATAACTGGCCGCGATCATTGCCGGCATGAGCGGCGTGCGCAGCTCGTGACTCAACGACGCCAGAAAATCATCCTTCGCCTTGTTCGCTTTTTCGGCGGCGATCTTCGCCGCTTCCAGACTTTCTTCGGCCCGCTTGCGTTCGGTCACGTCTCGAAAACTCCAGACCCGGCCCACCGGTTTCTGATCGAGCAACTGAATTTGCGAATATCGCTCCAGAATCGTTCCGTCCTTCCATTCCAGGACATCGAAAGTTTCGGCCGGCTTGGTCCGATAGATTTCCATCACTTGCGACACGAATCGCTCGGGATCTTTGAATCGCTGACTGAATTTCAGCCGCAATTTGTGAACGTCCGCCGCCTTCAGTTGTTCGCGCGTCACGCCCATCATCTCCGCGTATTTTTCGTTGAAATCTCGCACGTTACCGTTGAGATCGGTCACCACGATTGCGTCCGTAGTGGAATCCAGCGTCGCCTGCATCATCGAGAGCGAAAGGGCTAGCTCTTCTGTTTTTCGTTCCAGCGCTTCCTTGGCCTGAAGAAGTTCCT
>CAZFZG010000162.1:1620-4892 GCA_964523205.1 uncultured Chthoniobacteraceae bacterium
GTCTTCATCCTAACCCTGCTCGCGATGATCGCCTTCGCCAGCAATTCACTCCTTTGCCGGGCCGCGCTCAGAGACACCACGATTGACCCGGCCACATTTACCTTCGCTCGCGTCTTCTCCGGCGCAGTTGCGTTGTGGCTTATTTTTCAGAGTCGAAGAAGGTTGATAGTTGATCGAACGGCTGCGCCTTTTGTTGAGAGCTCTGGAAACTTGTCACGTGCCACTCGTCACTCGTCACTGACCAGTGGTACCTGGCCATCCGGGCTCGCGCTGTTTGCTTATGCGGCGGCGTTCTCTTTTGCTTATGTCGATCTTTCCGCCGGGACCGGCGCGCTGCTTTTGTTCGGCGCCGTTCAAGCAACGATGATTCTCTGGGGCTTTCGCAAAGGCGAACGGCTCGATGCGATTCAAATCGCCGGTCTGGTGGTGGCATTGACCGGCTTGGTTGTGCTCGTCTTCCCGGGAATTTCTGCGCCGCCATTAATTGGTTCGGTATCGATGTCAGGCGCCGGCATCGCCTGGGGAATTTATTCGCTCCGCGGCAAGAGTGCGGCCAACGCGATCGCTGCAACCACTGGCAATTTTTTACGCGCAGTGCCATTCGCCGCGCTCCTTAGCGTCGCCATGCTACCGAAAACGAACTTCCATTCGTTAGGCATAGTCTACGCTGTCATCTCGGGCGCGATCACATCCGGCATCGGTTATGTGATCTGGTACGCGGCGCTTTCCGGCCTGAAAGCCGCCGGCGCCGCCACGGTTCAACTAAGCGTCCCGGTTTTTGCCGCCACTGGTGGAATTCTTCTGCTCGGCGAACCGATAACCTTGCGTTACGTCATCGCCTCCATCGCGGTTCTCGGCGGAATCTTCCTCGTCTTCATCGAACGAAGATCAACATCGCCCGGGGAGTGATTTGGCCGCGAATCACGGAGCGAATATCAGCAACAGAAAAACGGCAAACAGCAGCAAGTGGATGCAGCCCTGCAAGATATTCGTTTTGCCGCTCCCGAATGTGACCATGCTCACTGCCAAAGTCAGAACCAGCAGCGGCAAATTCCCACCCTGGATTCCGAGCACGACTTCGCGCTTGGTGATCATGCCGATCGTCAGCACGGAAGGAATCGTCAGGCCAATCGATGCCAGGACCGAGCCATGAAGAATGTTCATCGACCGTTGCAAACGATTTCCGGTCGCGGCTTTGATCGCGGCCAGCGCTTCCGGAGTCAGAACCAATGCGGCAATGATTGCGCCGCCAAACGCCTGCGGCACGCCAAATTGCTCGATGCAGTTGTCGAGCGGGATTGCGAATTTTTCCGCAAGCACGATGACGATGATTAAATAAAGAAACAACATTGCCGCGTGGAACCCGGTTGAACGCAAACCAATCGGCGAATCATGATCCCGCGGATCCAGATCAGCGTCTTTGAAATAGGACCGGTGTCGCCCGGTTTGGATGAAGAGAAAAATCCCGTACAGAATTACCGTGACGGTGACGAGGAATACTTCCTGCACCGTTGTGAACCGTGGCCCGGAAAGCGAGGTAGTGAAGTTCGGCAGAACAAGGCCGAGCACCACCAGCGCGATGATCGTATTCAAATACGCGCCCGCGCCTTGCAGATTGTAATCCTGTTCGCGATGGCGCAATCCGCCGAGCAGCAACGAAAATCCGACCAGCCCGTTGAGCGCGATCATCACCACGCCGAACATGGTGTCGCGGGCGAGCGTTGGATTGTTGGCGCCATGCAACATCGCTGCGGAAATCATCATGACCTCGATGCTGATTACCGACAGGGTGAGAATCAGCGTCCCGTACGGTTCGCCGCATTTGATCGCGAGACAATCCGCGTGATGCACGGCGGCGATCGCTGACCAGAGAACGGCCGCGAGCAACACAATCAGAATCGCGAGCAGCGCGCTCGGATGCGCCACGCCCTCCAACCGCTCGCTGCCGAGCGCGAGAAAAATCGCTACCGTCACGAGTCCGATGAAAAACGGATACTCGGCGCGCAAAAATACGCCGAACCCCCGCGACGACCTCGACGAACCGCCGGAACTCATCGACGCGAGCTTATACAAATCGGTCGCAGCTGCGCAACTGGCCAAGGAGTCCTCTTAATCCTGTCTTAGTTTGCCGATTCCTGCTTTCCTTACCCGCGAGTAATGAAACGACTTGCGTGGATCGATATCTCAAGAGCGTTGGCAATCATCTTCGTCGTTTATTTTCATTTCTTTCGAACGGTCTTCGAGCATTACGAGCTTCCGCCCAATGATTGGACCAATCTCGCAGGGGCAACGATGTCGATCTTGCGCTCGGTCTGGTGGCAGGTTTCCGGCCTCGGTTTCCACGCCGTCGGCGCGTTTATCATCTTAAGTGGCTGGACGCTAACCGAATCGGCGTTGCGCCGCGCGCAATCCGGCTCGGTCGGCTGGGGCCAATGGTTCGTTGGCCGATTCGTCCGGCTTTACCCGATGTACTGGGTGGCGCACATCGTCTATCTGGTTTCGCCTTTCGTCGCGCGGCTGGAACCGGTCGATCAGCGCATCATTCTCAGTTTGCTCGGCCTTCGCTTCATCAACATCGAAATGAATTTCATGTACCTGAACGCGGCCTGGTGGTACTTCTCGATGCTCATCCAATTTTACCTGATCTTTCCCCTGCTCTTTTGGGTCGCACGAAAATTCGGAGCGTTAATTTTTCTGATCGCCGCCTGCTTGCTCGGATTTTTTGTGCGTTATCTCCTGCTCGGAGTCTGGCCTCAGAACGGACTGTGGGTGCTCGGCGGATTCGCGATTTGCCGGTTGCCTGAGTTCGCGCTCGGCATGGCCATCGGAATCTGGCACGCCAAGCCTGTCCTGAGCGAGCCCAGCGAGTCGAACGGATCATCATCGCCCGCGGAATGGTTTCTTTTGCGCGGACCCGGTCTCATCGCCGGCTTGGTTCTATATCCGGCAGCACTTTGGCTTTACGACATCAACTACGTTTTTGTCGATTTCGCTACCGGCGCGTGCTGCTTCTTGGTGATCGTCGGCCTGGCAGGTTTCATATCGCGCCTCGGCGGTTTCGCTAAAGTTTTGAGCCTCGTCGGAATGTACTCCTACGGACTGTATCTGATTCACCAACCTTACGTGATCTGGCTCGGCCTTCGGATCCGGCCGCTGTCGATCCTGACCTTCCTGTTTGTTTTTCTGATCACGCTGGCAATCCTTAGCGCGTGGGGAATTGTTCTGGAAAAGACAACCAACTCTCTGGTGAATAGACTTCTTCCAGCGAGGAG
>CAZFZG010000163.1:0-1389 GCA_964523205.1 uncultured Chthoniobacteraceae bacterium
TTGTCGCCGAACTGTGAACATTTGATTTCGGTCGCGCCGGTCATTAAGCGCGCGAAATCGTAGGTCACGCGTTTGCTCGCGATGGCGCCTTTCAATCCCTTGAGAATGAGATCGGCCGCTTCGGTCCAGCCCATGTAGCGGAACATCATTTCGCCAGAAAGAATCACCGAGCCGGGATTCACCTTGTCCTGATTCGCGTATTTGGGCGCAGTGCCGTGTGTCGCTTCGAACACGGCGTGGCCGGTGATGTAATTAATGTTGCCGCCGGGTGCGATCCCAATTCCGCCAACCTGCGCCGCCAGGGCGTCACTCAAGTAATCACCGTTCAAGTTCAACGTTGCGATCACGTCGAAATCTTCCGGCCGGGTCAGCACTTGCTGCAACGTGATGTCGGCGATCGCATCTTTGATGACGATGCCGCCGCCTGGTTTGCCCATTGGAATCTTGCACCACGGTCCGCCGTCAATTTCTTCGGCGCCGAAATAACTCTTCGCAACGTCGTAACCCCAATCCCGAAACGCGCCTTCAGTGAACTTCATGATGTTGCCTTTGTGCACGAGGGTTACGCTCTTGCGCTGATTGAGGACCGCGTAACTAATCGCGCTGTGGATCAAACGCACACTGCCGGAGCGGCTTACCGGTTTCAGTCCAAGCCCGACCATCACATCGGTCTTTTCAGGCGCCCCGACGCGTTTCCAAAATTCCGCAATCTTCTCTTTCGTTCCGAACCGGATCTTGGCGAACTCCTTTGGAAATTCTTTCGCGAAAAAATCGAGGACCTTTTGCGACTCCGGCGTGCCCGCTGCGTACTCGATCCCAGCATAAATGTCCTCGGTGTTTTCACGGAAGATCACCATGTCGACTTTCTCCGGGTGTTTCACCGGGGAGGGGACACCTTGGAAGTATTGGATCGGCCGCAAACAAACGAACAGATCGAGAAGTTGCCGGAGCGCGACGTTGAGCGAACGGATGCCGCCGCCGACTGGCGTGGTCAGCGGACCCTTGATACCAACCAAATATTCGCGGAACGCTTCTACCGTATCGTCCGGCAGCCAGGTATCGAACTTGTCCTTGGCTGCCTGCCCGGCGAAGACTTCGAACCACGCGATTTTCTTTTTCTCGCCAAACGCCTTCTTCACCGCGGCATCGAACACGCGCACGCTGGCCGCCCAAATATCCGGCCCGGTGCCGTCGCCGCGAATGAACGGAATAATCGGATTAGGGGGAACGTTCAGTCGCTGATCGCGGGTAATTTTTTCGCCGGCAGGCGGCGCAATATCTTTGTAAGGCATACGCGGCACTCTGCCGAGGAAGTGACGAGTGACAAGTGACGAGTGATTAGAAAATTGTAGGGCAAGCGCTCCGCTTGCCTCCTCCTGAAATTCTTAC
>CAZFZG010000163.1:1489-4866 GCA_964523205.1 uncultured Chthoniobacteraceae bacterium
GTGATTAGAAAATTGTAGGGCAAGCGCTCCGCTTGCCTCCTCCTGAAATTCTTACAAAGGTAACGAACCAAACGAAGAGTATAAGAAAAACACACCAAATCCAAACCCTAAGCTCCAAACCCCCAAAGGGACACGCTAAACTCCATTTAACGAAAACGAATAGCCGGCCTTGGCCCGGGCTACGGAATGGCGTGCAAATAGCCCGTCATTGCGGCGACGATGTCGACTATGAGTGGCACGCGATAGGCTAGACATATCGACATGCTTCTACCTGGCCGTGGGAGGTTCGGTACGACAAATATTCGCGCGTTCGTCAGCTTCGGCCATATCGGCCTGATGGCTGGACTGGCGCTCCTCACCGCGACCGTTGTTGGCGGCTCTGGATATTTGATCCGTGAACTTCATCGCCAAGCCGGCGTCGCAAGCTCGATCGTCGGCCTGCCGGCTCCAACGATCGATCCCAGTTTGTTGGTGCCGGTTTCATCGGACATGCTCAAAGTGAGTTCCATCGCACTCGGCCGGACGCCAGTCGCCATCGTCAACGGCGTTGCAGTTACGCAAGGCGGCACGGTTCAAGTTCACACCACAAATGGCACAGCTGATCTCCACGTCGTCAGCATCCGTGATGGAGTCGTCCAGTTTAAGTACGGCGACCAAACCATTTTCGCGAATTTGCGATAGCCGCGTGCGAGCATCACGCGAAAGCGGGCGCAATAGATTTCAACCGTGGGTTACCCGGATCGACCGGGCAGCAATTAGCTATTAACGAGCAACCGGCGCGGTTTTCGAATTCCGACTGTTTTCTGCGCACCCGCATGGACTTGCTCGCACTCGAAAGTTTTTGCCTCGAACGCAAAAACTGGCTATTAGTTGATGCCCAAACGGACCGTCCCACTGAACAATGAAATCAATCGTCAAGCTCGTCCTCTTGGCCGCTGTCTATGTGATCGCTTTTCCGCCGTGGCCGGCTGCAGGCCAGGGCGTACTTGATAAAACCACTTTTGGACAAAGCCAAAACGGCCCTAGAGATCTTGCCAATTCCCTTACCGCGGCACCGAAGAGCTACGGTAAAGGCGAGAAAAAGGATCAAGTGAACGCGGCCGAGTTGAAGAGCAAGACTACCAAGGACACGACTTTCGGCGGTAGCCTTCTGGACATGGGGATCGTTGGAGCCGAGCCGAAGCTGGACGAACAAAAATTGCGTAGCGCTCACAGCGAAAGCGATTCGAAAGCCTCAAGAGAGTCCCATACAGACAAGGTGAAAGATTCCAAACAATCTGAAATGGCCACTAACGATAAGGAGTCCAGAGTTTTTACCCCGACTGTCGGCGACGCTCAGACCAAACAGCAACGATCGACGTCCGGCGGGACTGACGAAAAGCCTTCGTCGAGCTCGACCGAAAAATCCTCTACCACCAAACCCGACGGCGGCAACCACTAACGACTCGCCTCGCGCGCGGAGACAATTAAGATCCCCGTGTGTCGAATGAGAGTTGGCCGTTCGGGTGGGATGGCGACTTCGACCAACATGACCGCAAGCACAAGTGCGGCGCGCCGGTATTAACTAAAACTCACGACGTTTGTTGTCGGACCTGCTCTCGACTTTATTTGGCGCGTTAATATGAATGTCGAGCGGAGTCACTTTCGCCGGTTCGGTGGCTGTCTGCGTCGCTTGCGAAGGAGACAACGCCGTGCCGGATTGCGATTGCACAAGCGCGATATCGGAGCTGTTGATCGCGCCGTTTACGGTCACGTCTTCGCGGAAATTGCCTTGGGTCACAGGGTGTCCGGACTCCGATTGAGCCTGGGCAATATCGCTGGAATTGACTGTCCCATTCCCGGTCGTGTCCGCGATCAGGACGCTCATCGATGCCTCCACATCACTTGAATTTGTTCCATCGCTAACTCCGGCCAATCTAACTGTAATTGTCTGAGCGTTGGTGACGCCCGTCAGACTTACTGTGACAATATTTCCGATCACCGTGAAGTTGGTCGCGTTGCCTGTGCCGGCAGTTACGGTAGCACTTTGCACCGACACATTATTAACGAACGTAAACACCAGCGTGTAATCGTTGGTCGCGCCGCCGGAACGGCATTCGATTCCGGGCTTGCCGCTTAACGGAAGGTCGAGATCGAATGTGCCTGCATTGCCGTGAGTTTTGCGTGAGACGAGATCCGTCGCTTGCATCACCGTGGATTCGATAAATTGGCGGTGCGCGGCGGTTTCAGTCGCATAGAACGCGCTCGGGTTTGGCGCGGCCACCCAGGTTCCGCTGCCGCCATCAACAAAAAGACCAGTGGTGTCAAACATCGCGGCGTTGAACGCGTTCGTTCCATTGGATGAAGTGCTGAACGGTCCATCGACGGCCAGATTAATCCCGGCAAGTTCCCAGCGATTCGTCGTCATGTCGTACACAAAAACGGCGCCGCCGGAATCGCCGACCGACAGGTGCCCTTCATTCACTCCGGCGTTATTGTTGAATGGAACACGTAGCAATGCGCCATACGTTGGATCGTTGACAATCGATCCGACAACATTCGTACCCCAGCGCTGGACTGCGTCGCTCGTGCCCCAAAGCCACCCGCCTTGGTGCGAGACAGGCCCGACAAAAACGGAATTACCGCGTTGAGTGCCGCGACCAAACACGGTCAGAAACAGGTTCACTTCACTTCCCGGCGAGCCGGCGTACAGCGGCGCTTGAATCGGAAATGTCCCGGACACCCGCCAGATTTGCAGGTCGCTCGACGGATCCGGGAACACTGCCGTCGTCGTGTAATTCGTGCCGTTAAAACTGAATGTGTCGCCGACAGAGCCGCCGATGTGCTTGGCCGTGATGAAATAATTTGGCGCGATGACAGTGCCTAGAAAACCGTCGAACTGGCCTTCAAATTGCCAGCCGCTGTTGGCTGAAGGCCCCGGTCGGCGCAGTGGTATTTGCCGAAGGATCAGCCGTTCCGTAAAGGATGACCGCGCGAGTCGCCGCACTCGCGACGACAAGCATCCCGAAAATCAGAAAAGTGCGACCAAACATTGCGTTCACTATAACAGTTAAACAGTAGTGGCGAAGACCGTGCCATCGATAGTCGCGGCCCAAAGCCCTTGGACCAATTAGGCAAATCGACGGACAGAAGCCGGTTCTCACCGGCGCACGCCGTTGGCATATTCGCCAACGCTGCCGGGAGAACTTCCATCTGGAATCCAGCCTCCTCGTTTCTCAACTCAGGCATCAAATCAAGCAAGAAAGAGCGAACGGTGGTGACCTACGAGGGTTACTGCAGGTTTACGCAGTGAATCGGCCACGAAAACAATCGCCTCCTCCTCCTTAAGCCGAAACCAAGCCGGAGCGAATTGCATATCGGACAAGTCCCGCTACATC
>CAZFZG010000164.1:0-4853 GCA_964523205.1 uncultured Chthoniobacteraceae bacterium
CAATTCGCTTTGCTCTCTCAACGGGTCCCCAACCTATGAAAACGTCACTTCGACTTCTCGCAGCGATTTTTGTTTTGATTGCCGTTAATTCCGTTCGCGCCGGCGACTTCGTCAGCATGGTGCTTCAGGCGAATCAGCAGTTACCACCAATAACGGTTTCGGGAGATCACTTTTTAGTGATTCGGAATTTCACCCAAGAGGTTGGTGGCTTTAATCGTGGTTTCGTTTCCGTTACCACGAACGGCCTGACTATCGCAAACGCATTTACCGCGACTATTGTCGACCCTTCGACTTTTTTCCAGTTAGAACCCGTCAATGATTTTGTTGTAGCCGGTCCGGCAACGGTGACGGTTACATGCGGGGATTTCACCAGCTGTTTTATCACTTACCGTAAAGGCGAGGACTAAGTTTCGCTCCATTGCCAAGCGTGAGCTTAACGATGAAGACGCTGCTCGGAACTGTGCTAGCCATCTCGGTTTTTGTAGCCACTGCATTCGCGGTTGATACACGCTTCAAGACCCGTCTAATCAAGAGCGCAACTCTCACGATTCACGTAAGAGAGGGTGTGTTCTTGACGATTAGAAGCTTCACGCAAGACACGGATACGGGGCAGCGTGGCGTTATTGTGGCAGGCATATTCCCCCCAACGCCAACGCCCATTCCCACCGCAACTCCGACACCTACGCCGACTTGTACGCCAACGCCCTGTCCAGTGACGCCGACCCCAACTCCAAGCCCGACGCCCGTTCCGACGCCGACGCCAATCTTTGGAACGGTTCATACAGCTTCGATCAGCGACGTCAGCGCCGCAATTTCAGAAGAATTCATCAAACCAATTGTTATCGCTGGGCCAGCCGTCTTAACCATCGATCCGGTTCAAGGCGCTACGCTTTCAATCACATACAGGAAAAGCCTGCAGCCGATTCAGCCCACGCCTACGGTGACTGCAGGTTCAACTTCCACCGCAACCTCAGCGTCGACATCGCTTTCATCTACAACAAAGTCGGTTGGGTCGTCGACAACGTCGTCGCAACACGTAATTGAAACCGAGTCATTGTTGTCAGACGAAGACGACACGTTTTCTACCCCAACCCCGACGCCGACAGCGACCCCGACGCCAACTCCTAAGTCGCGCGCTTCGCGCGTAACACCCACGCCGACCGCAACCCCCTCCGTCACACCAAGGCCGACGCCGTAGAAGTCAGGAAAAATTCCTGCGTTCCTGGTTTCCTTAGAGATTTCTGAGTCTCCGCAGCAGCTTTTCGTGGATGTTGTCGAAGCCGCCGTTGCTGAACACAGTCACGACGTCTTTCTCTTTCAACATCGGCATGATTCGATCGACAATCGCGTCCGCGTTCTTTTCGTAGAACGCCGGACGACCATCTTTTGAAATGGCCTTCACTACCGCTTCCGGATGCAATCGCTCGTTTTCGGGAATCTGCTCGAGCCGCGCGACTTGTGAAATGAAAACGCCGTCCGCAAGCTTGAACGCCTCCGGCAATTCGTCCTGAAACACTGCGCGGCGCGTAGTGTTTGAGCGCGGTTCGAAGATCGCCCATAGCCGTTGACTGGGAAAACGCTGCCGTAACGCCTCCAGCGTTTGCGCGACCGCTGTTGGGTGATGACCGAAATCGTCGACGACCGTAACACCGTGCACTTCGCCACGGATTTCCTGCCGCCGCGCGATGCCTTGAAAGCCCTTCAGCGCCGTGTCGATCTTCGCCTTCGGCACATCGTAAAATCGGGCCGCGGTCGCGGCCATCGCCGCGTTGCGCACGTTGAACTCGCCGACCATCGGGATTTGGTAAACGTCGTCGCCTAGTTTGAAGCGCGAACCCTTCCGCGAGTAAGCGACTTCGCGAATCCGTTGGGCGCAGTTTTTCGAAAGACCGACCTCCACCAGTTGGGCGAGGCAATCCCTGGCGACTTCCACACAATTGTGATCATCGCCGTTGACCAGCACCATTCCGTTTTGCGGAATGATGTTGAGCAGGCGTTTAAAGCTCAGTTTGATCTCGTCGATGTTGTTAAAGATGTCGGCGTGATCGAACTCGATGTTGTTCACGATCACGAGCTCCGGCAGGTAATGAACGAACTTCGACCGCTTGTCGAAGAATGCGGTGTCGTACTCGTCGCCTTCGATCACAAAATATTTGGAATCGTTCAGCCGCGCCCCCTGGCCGAAATTTTTAGGAATACCGCCGATCAAATAGCCGGGTTTGCATCCGCCTTTTTCCATGATCCAGGCCAGCATCGCCGTGGTGGTGGTTTTTCCGTGGGTGCCAGTGACCACGAGGTTGTGCCTGCCGCGCAGAAAATGATTTTTCAGAACTTCAGGCAGCGAGAGGTAAAAAAGTTTTCGGTTCAGCACCGCTTCCACTTCCGGATTGCCCCGCTTCATCGCGTTGCCGATCACGACCACATCGGCATCGCTCCGAATATTTTCAGCGCGATAGCCGGCGCTTAGTTTGATCCCGCACTCTTCGAGAAACGTCGACATTGGCGGGTAAACATTCTCGTCCGAGCCGCTGACTTTGAATCCGCGCTCCCGTAAAGCCGCCGCCACCGCGCCCATGGCCGTGCCGCTGATCCCGATGAAATGGAATTTTTGCGGCGCACCTTTGGTCACGCGCCTTCTTTACGCCGCGTCTACGACTTTGGCTACAGAGAAGCGATCCTCGCACAAAGTCCACAGCGGGCACAAAGGCCACGGAACCTTTAACTTCGTTGTGCCCTTTGTGGCCGTTGTGCGAGGTGCTATTTCTTCTTAAACACTTCGACCGCGTTCCAGGCTTCATCCGGCGGCGTTTGCTCGTACTCGAGGGCGCGCTCGAGATACATTTTCGCCAGAGCGTCGTCCGGATAAAATTCGAGAAACTGCGAGAAGAGGATCTTCGATTCCTTGAAGTGGCGCTCGCGGAATTTCCGAATCGCATCCTCATAAACGTCGAGCCATTTCAATAATTCCGGATCGACACCGTGGCCTCGCGCGCCTACCAGGGTGAAGACGTCGACTGGTTCGGTTTTCCCTTTTACCTGGACCCGCGCGACCGACCGCAAATGGAATTCGTCGCGGACCAGTTCGGCCGCGCTGGCGCCAATTAAGATATCGACGCTGTAAATGCGGGTCAGCGCTTCTAATCGCGACGCGAGATTGACCGCATCGCCAATCACCGTCGGATCGAGTCGTTCGTGCGGCTCGTAGGAACCGATGTTGCCCACGACCGCCTCGCCCTGATTGATCCCTACGCCGAACGCCAGTGGTTTAACGCCTTCAGCGACCCAAGCCTTATTCAGTTTAAACATTACCTTCCGCATTCCGAGCGCGGCTCGCACCGCTGCTTTGGCATCTTCAGCCACGCCGTGGCTGCTCACATTTCCCCAAACCGCCATGATTGCGTCGCCCATGAATTTATCGAGCGTGCCTCCGTTATCGAAAACCATCGGCACCATCGCACTGAGATACCGATTCAATTGCGAAACCAGCGCCGCCGGATCGGCTTTTTCAGACCAGCTTGTGAACCCGACCAGATCCGAAAACAGCACCGTGACCGGTTTGCGCGCGCCCAGGAGCGAGCTGTAATAGCCGCCCGGGTTATCGAGAATTTCTTTGACCAGATTTTTTGAAACGTAGCGCTCGAGCGTCCGGCGAGTGCGCAATTTCTCCAGCCGATCGAGGGCGTATTCGAAACCGAGCCCCGACAATCCGCTGGCGAGAAACGCGCTAACCGGCGCCACCACCGTCAGCAACAGACCGATTCGATCGTAGAGAATCCGCGCCAACCCGAGATAGGCGCCCGCAATCAGAAGCAGCATGACAAACGCGAGAAATGGCCGGCGCAAAAAAGCGACCAGCGTCCATGCCACTGCGCCGCCGATCAAGACCAAAACGAAATCAAGGCGAATGGGCGTTTCCCGCAAAAACTCGTGGTCCAGCGCGGCAGCCAGCGCGTACAGGTGAAAAACCGGCCCCGGGGTTTGCGGATTAATCGGAGTGTCGAAAACGTCGTGCGCAATTTGCGACGACGCACCTACCACCACGATCTTGTCTTTAAAGAAGGCGCCGTCCTTATAGTTCGCCTTCCACGATCGCGGATCAAAAACCTCCCAAAGCGGATGCGGTGGATAGGCATTCATCTCTCCAAAGCGCACCAGATGTCCTTCCAAATCATCCGGAATGTCACCTGCGCGTCCCAATTTCCTTAACGCGCGCGTGCTTAGCGCTTCGTACGGTTTCTCGTCAGGCAATGGATCGTTCCCAAGCAACTGCTGATCCGTGAACCGATAGCAAACAGAGCGAATTCGGTTGTCGAGTGGGTCAGGAAAAATGATCACGCAGCCGACGCGGTCATCCTGCATTTGAGGAGGTGGAATCAGACTTTCGGCCGGCGGTACGTTCACAATCATGCCTCCGAGTTGTCGCACCTGAGATAGATCGAAGTTCGCGCCGATGACGACCTTGTCGCGGTAACGATCCAGCGCGGCGCGAAACAGAGCGTCACCTTCTTTCGGCTCACCGAAAACGATGTCGAACATGACCAGTTGCGCGCCTGCCTGAAAAAGTCGGTCGAGCAAGAGCCCCCAAAGCTCGCGCGACCACGGATAGGCGTGCTCGCTCATTAATTGCAGTGGACGATTGTTGGACCAGTCTTCCTCTTCCGGTTTTAGTGACAAACTCGTCTGGTCGATCCCGAGAAAAACGAAATCCGAATGCGTCGTGGTCTTGCGGCCCTCACGACGTAACAGGTCGGCAAAGCTGCGCTCCCCCCGCCAGATCGTGGAAAGAAACGGCGCGGTCGGGAAAAAGTGCGCCAATGCAACCAGCCCAGTCCAAAAAAACGCGATCAGGCTCA
>CAZFZG010000165.1:0-4848 GCA_964523205.1 uncultured Chthoniobacteraceae bacterium
TGCCGATGAAATGGTGTCGATCTTCGCCTCGCTCGGTTTGACCGGACCGTTCTGGGATCCGGATAAAGTTGATAGTTGATAGCACGCTCGCCGCGCTCGCTTTGGTTGAGAGTGTTGTAGGGCAAGCGCTCCGCTTGCCGATCTAGGAATTGGCAACCGATGCGGTTGCCCTACAATTTCAATGTGTCCCGTACGATTCGTCCGGCAACTGATTCGGACCACGACGCGATCTGGGAAATTTTTCGGGAAGTGATCGCGGCCGGGGAGACTTATCCGATCGATCGCGACATTCCGCGCGAGCAGGCGCTGGCTTACTGGTTCAAGCATGACGCGCACGTTTGTGTTGCCGAAAATGAAAATAGAATCGTCGGAAGTTACACGCTCCATCAAAACCAGGCCGCTGGCGGTGCGCACGTCGCGAACGCAGCCTTCATCGTCGCGAAAGATGGGCGCGGGCGGGGGATCGGGCGCGCGATGGGCGAACACTGTTTGAAGGAAGCGCGGCGGCTGGGTTTTCGGGCGATGCAATTTAATTTCGTGGTCTCAACCAACGAATCGGCGGTGAAACTGTGGCAGGATCTTGGAATGAAGATTGTCGGCACGTTGCCGGGCGCGTTCCGCCACCCGATCAGGGGATATGTCGATGTTTACGTCATGTATCAAACGCTCTGACCCGCGAATTACGCGAATAAACGCGAAAGAAGAATGTGCCTTTTTGCTTAACGCCGGCTTTCAGGTCGGTGAACAAAACTGGGACACCTGCTCAAGCCGTTTAAACGGCTTTCCGATGAGAATATCTTTGCAAACCCCGGCTTGAAAGCCGGTGTTAATTGAAACTCGATTCGCGCAAATTGGCGTGATTCGCGGGCGTAAAGAATAATTGCAAAAGTCACGACGCGATTCAACCTAACGACCGAATGCAGACGGTGATTCACGTGATCGCAACTGGGCGCGGCTCGTTGCGCAGCCAGATCATGCGCGATCCCAAGCTGGAAAAGAAATTCAAGTTCATCAAAGTCTGGTCGAAGCAACCTGGGCGTCCGCATGGCTGGGCGAAACTTCATAGCGCGAGCGACGCGCACGGCGCGATCAATCTCGAATGGCACGGGCGCAGCAACACGTTGATTTGCCGGGTGGTGACCAAACTCGGCAACAAACCGAACTCTATCATCGGCGATTTCATTGATTATCTTCTCGCGCGCCACCAGAGCCGCATCCTGGCGATTCACATCATGCGCCGCCCACGCCAGACCGAATGAACGTTGGTCTCGTCATCTTAATTGGAAGCGTTGCTGGCTTCTTGGACGGCGTCGGGATTTTTTTCGAACCGAAAGAGCCTTACAAGGTCGAGATCCTGTTCGCTGCGATTCTCAAAGGTATTCTCGTCAGCGTCACGACTGCGCTTTCACTGACAAAGCAAAGTACCTGGTTACAGGCAGCAAGTTTCGGTATGCTTTATGGATTCGCCTTTGCTCTGGTAATTTTCCTGGCCAAGGGCGCATTTAAATCGAAAGACGCGCCTTACGTTGTGCCGTCCGGGATCGTTCTTGGCCTGCTTACGGGACTGGCGGTTTGGAAATTCGCAGTCCAATGATGCTTCCGACAGACGGAGTTTTCGCGATAAAACAGTGTTATCAGGCGTCCGCGGGAGAGCAAAATTTCGAATAGAGAAACGTGGCCCTGCCTCCGGGATACAAGAAAAAGCAAACCGATCTTTTTGTTTGCGATAGTTGCGGCGCGCGCAAACGGCTTGATCGGTTCAAGCGCCATTGGTGCGATAATTGCAGCGGCGGCCGGCCCGTCGAAATGCGCCGAGCGCGGGATAAAAAGCTGACTCAACGCTGAATCGTGCCGAAGTCGTTGCGTCGATAAGGTAGGGCCTGACGCGGTGCGACGTTGCTCTGCCGACGCCTTTGTCGTGTAATAGACGGCGTTTTCCCATGAAAGCGGCCGTCTCCCAGGCGAGCGTCGATGCCGGTGGCGTTGCGTTTACCACGACGCACTGGAGCGTTGTCCTCGCCGCGCAAACGCGATCGCCCGCGGCCGATGAAGCGCTGGAAAAACTTCGTCCGGCGCGACACGGACGATCGGTCGAAGACGCGCAGGATCTGACTCAGAGTTTTTTCGCTCGGTTGTTAGAGCGACGAGATTTCGACGCAGTTCGAAAAGAAAAAGGACGATTGCGATCCTACCTGCTCACGTCGCTGAAGCATTTTCTGGTCAACGATCTTGAACGCGGGATGTCGATTCACCCTCGCACCGAAAGAGGAACTCGCTGCGTGCTTTCCGCGGGCGGCCATCGAAATCTCGATCTTTCAGCGTGACTCCGGGCCCACTTTCGGACAGTACATGTGTGAACAAGCACAGGCCGGGGACAGCAACAATCCACCCAAATACCCATA
Organism: uncultured Chthoniobacteraceae bacterium; assembly: GCA_964523205.1. Taxonomy (GTDB): domain Bacteria; phylum Verrucomicrobiota; class Verrucomicrobiia; order Chthoniobacterales; family UBA10450; genus AV40. The sequence continues at coordinate 2,403 of CAZFZG010000165.1, forward strand.
TGAACCAACAGCCGAAGACAGAGAAAAAACAGAAGGCCAAGAGCAAAGTCCAAATCCGCGATCTGAAACCCAAAAAGGATTCCAAAGGCGGCGATGGCCCTACCGAAAACTTGTCGCTCAACTACGGGAGAATTGAACATCGTCATTGAAAAAGCATGTTGCGGCGGTGCACGCGTGAACAAGCAGCACATCCCGGACAACAACAAATCATCAGAAAGACCCGCATGAAAAAATTGAAGAGAGGCGTCGCAAAGCGACGGATCAAACTGCGCGACCTCGGATCGACCAAGAACGTCCGAGGTGGCGACGGGTGCACAATACCAGCCCCGCCCAGGCCTCCACCGATGCCGTATCCGCGCCCGCGCTGAAGCTAGAAGCAATTTCCACAGTAACCGCGCGTCCGATTTCGGGCTTTACGCCAGAACGAACCTACAAAGAACGACACTTATGAAGAATTAAAGAAAGAGCGCAAAGAAGAACCCCAAGGTGAACATCAAGATCCGCGATCTGAAGCCGAGCAAAGACGTGAAGCAGGAACCGGCTGTGCTTCCGGCGACCACTACAAGAAAGCGATCATGACTGGTTAAGATCCGCAGCGATTGTGGTGAAGTAAGAAACAAATTAAATAGAAGGAAACGAAGGTAACGAAGGTAACGAAGGGTTTTAGCTGAGTAGTTTCCCTTCTTGTCTTCTGTAAAAAAAGTCGACCTTTCCGCGTAACCTCAGGCCGGGTTTTGGACAGTACACCTGTGAACGGACGCAGCCAGAACAATAACAATTAACAACAGGACCAAATGAAAAAGCAAAAAAAGGCATTAAAGAAAGCTACCAAGCCAAGCATTAAAATCCGTGACTTAAAGCCGCCAAAAGACCCCAAAGGTGGCGACTTCGCAGATCACATCGCAATTAAAAGAGGTTATGGTTTTTGAGGTCGAGTAAGGAATTTCCCGGGTCGTTGATTTCTCGAATACCGTTTGGACTAGCGCGATTTTCAAATCGCCTCTTGGATGAATATTGCGAGAGCAGTCCGCCAGATTTACGAACAGCGACCATATCCGAATTTGCGTTCCTCTAACGTGGACAACGGGCGGTGGCAATTGCCGCCGCTCCCATGGATTAAAGCAATCTGGCAACGGGAGCAGCCCGTGCGCCGTATTCTGATCGCCGGCTGCGGCGCCGGAAGTGAGGCTTTTGCGCTTCGCCGCCGATTTGAGGATGCTGAAATTGTAGCAATCGATTTCAGTTCGAGGTCGATCAGGACTGCAAAAGAACGGCAACGGAGAAATCGGAAGTTCCGAGGCGTTCGCTTTGTTGTATGCGACCTTACGAATCCCCGACTTCCAAAAATTGTCGGGGGCGACTTCGATTTTGTGTCATGCCATGGCGTTCTCAGCTACATACCGCGCGCCAGCGAGGTGCTGCGAAATTTTTCTCAGTGCCTGGCAACCGAGGGTGTGCTTTACCTTGGCGTAAACGGCGAGACCCATTTCAGCGAGACCTGGCGTCGGGTGTTGCCCGGGTTCGGAGTAAACCTAATTGGTTTTCAGGACACGCGATCGCTTCGTCAGCTTCTTAGGCTTTTCGATATATTGTTTGGCCATCGTCGCGGTTTCATCGCAGACGCTAGCTCTGGCTACCTTGCCGGCGACCTCTTCGGGCCACTGATTCAGAATTGGCCGTTGTCACAGTGGGTTAGGCTCAGTCGAGATGTGGGGCTGCATCTATTGGGCAGCTACTGCGTCTTTCGGCCGCTGCGTCCCGGTTTTCATGACGGGTTGTATCGCTCTCTGATGCCTCGTTCCCGTGCCGAAGTGGCGGAGCTTTTCGAAACGCTAAGACCGAGCGGATTTCATCGTCTTATTTTGTCGCGACGAGCGGAGCTGCGGCCGCCTTGGAAAGAACTGAGCAAACTGCAAAAGTGGCGACCAGTTGTCACACAGCTTTACAAATGGAACTGGCCGCGAAAAACGCGGCGCCGGCGGGCACTTCGCGATCTGCAATTGAAAAGCTCGTCCACGAACACGCATGTAGAGCTGTGGACACGGGAATGGCAGGTCGAACTTCTTCGTCGCAGCAACGGAAAAGATTCCATCGACGACATTTTGCGGTCAGTCCCGGTTCGGACTGCGCGCGGATCTGTGTGCGACCAGCTGTATCTGTTGTACCAGCTGGGCGCGATCAATCTTCTGTCACCGGCAGCCTGACGAACAATCGGTTTTTATCCGTTGCGCCCGCTGCCACCACCCGCCTGGAATTTGGCGCCGAGTAAAGAGCTTTAAGACGTCGGACACGACGTAATCGTGCCGAATTCGCCTTGTTGCTGAATCAGTTTCGCGACAAGCGCGGTCCAACCGGTCTGATGTGATGCGCCCAGGCCGGCACCGGTATCGGCATGGAAATATTCGTGAAACAAATACCGGGCTGTAGGGGACGCTGCTAGCGTCCC
>CAZFZG010000166.1:0-4800 GCA_964523205.1 uncultured Chthoniobacteraceae bacterium
TGGCCACCCGAGCAACGGCATCGTTAGGCGTAACTGCCAGCGCCCGGTCGAATGTCGCCATGAGATTATTATAACGGCGCAGTATCTGATAGGTACCGGCTACCTGGTGAAGGATAAAAACATTACGCGGATCAAGCTCGAGAGCTCGGTTCACATTGCGCAGGTGGTCCTGCCACTGGCCCTGCCGCCGGTCGATCCAGCCGAGGGTGGCGTAGACCAACGGCTCGTTAGGGAGCAGACGGCGAGCAATCGCCAATTCGGAACGAGCCCGGCCGTAATCGCGATAACAGTAATAGTACAGCAACCCCGCAGCTAGATGCGGCTCGCCCCGGTCCGGGCCGAGCCGAAGGGCGGTCTCCACCGCTGCGGTTGCTCGGGTTAATCGCAGCGGAGTGTGGTCATAACCGTTGAAATAGAGTCCTTGGTGGGCAAAGCCGAGCCGGCAATAAGCCAGCAGAAATTTCGAATCTTGAGCTACGGCTTGCTCAAGGAGATGCACAGCTTCGTACCGAAGTTCTGCAGAACGCGCGTCTAACGCCACCCCATCGAGAAGAATTCCCGCGCGAATGTAGCGGTCATACGCCAGTTGCTGATCGGTCGGCTTTTCCTCAATCGTCTCTTTTTCCCCGGCCGAGACCCTGGCCCCAAGCTGTTCTGCGACGGCTTTGGCGATTTTGCTTTGAATCGCGAACACCTCGTCCAGCGCACCGTCATAACGTTTTTGCCAGAGCTGATTGCCTGTCCTCGCATTGATCAGTTGCACGCGCAACCGGACGCGGTCGGCCGTATGTTCAACGTTACCCTCCACGACATGAGCAACTCCGAGAGCATCCGCAATCTCACGAAGATTGCGTTTCACTCCTGCCCTGTATTGCAGCACCGAGGTACGGCTGATCACCTTCAAATCCGCGATCTTGGCCAGGTCATTCCGGATTTCAGCATGAATGCCCATGGCAAACAACGTCTCCTCTGGATCGGCACTCAGACTTTCAAAGGGCAAAACGGCCACGCTCCTTTCTGGGACTCCTCCAACGGGCGCGTTATTGCCAAGCCAAACCCCAAGCCCAACGGCAATGACCGCAAACAGAATGCCCCCGGCTATGAAGGAGGCATTAACCGCGCGTTTCAGTAGAATTTCCCGCGCAGCTCCTTCCTCACTTACTTTGATCTGTCCGGGCATGATCCGCGTCTACATTACCGCATTGTTGGGGTTTGCTATAAATGTTCATTTGAACATATAATGCACTTTGCTGTAATTTTGAGCCTGTGAAGGGCTCTCATTTAGTAAAGATGAAATCCCAATCTCCAAAATCCAATAACCAAAGCCAAATCGCCGAAATTCTGGAGATTTTCCGCAAGTGGGGGATCTATACCCTTGGCCAGCTCGCTGCTCTAAATAAAGAGGAGCTGCGAGACCGGCTTGGGTCGGAGGCTGTCCGGCTTTGGGAAAGAGCGAGTGGAACCGCCACCCGACCCCTGAAATTTGTTCAGCCGCCGGAAACGTTCGACGAAAGTTTTGATTTCGATCATGAGATCGAGACCGCCGAACCGTTGCTATTCATTCTCCACCGGTTTCTCGAACAGTTATCTTTCCGATTGAGCAGCATTTATCTGGTCGCGCGCGAGCTGACGTTGCGGATCACTTTTGCGAACAAAGGAACGTACGAACGCGTTTTCAAAATCCCGCAGCCGACCAACGATGTCGATCTTCTCTTCCGGATGCTCCAGACGCATCTGGACAGTCCGGCAGCTGCCGGATCTGAACATCCGATCGTTGCCGTCTCGCTGAGCGCGCAACCGATCCGCCCGATATCACAACAGTTCGGACTCTTTGAAACCGCGCTTCGAAATCCACACCAACTTTATGAAACGCTGGCGCGCTTGACCGCGTTGCTCGGAAGCGATCGTGTTGGGACACCTGTTTTGGAAGAAACTCATCGGCCGGACGCATTCCGGATGGAAACGTTCGCGTGGCAGGTTGGGGCGAGTCCGAGCCGGACTGGCAGTATTGCGGCCGACACGGCCGCCTCTACAACCAGAATCGCACTTCGCAGATTTCGGCCGCCCGCGAGCACGTCGGTGTTCGTTTCGGATCAGGGTTATCTCGAAAGCGAGAAACTTCGCGGCGAGATAATCGATCAAGCCGGACCATTTTTGCTTTCCGGAAATTGGTGGGACGAAAAATCGTGGGCCCGTGCCGAGTGGGATATGCAGCTCGAGAATGGCGAGTCCGCCACGGCGGATCCGTCCTTCGGCGGACTCGTCCGTGCTCACGAGTCGAATCAGCAATGGCGAATCGACGGCATTTATGACTAAGGAAAGTGACGAGTGACATGTGACGAGTGACGAGAAAAGGCAGCACCAGTGAAATCAGCGACTCAACTTCTCAACGACTCAACATCTCAACAGCAATGAGCTACTGCGAATGTCACCCTTCCAGCGCTATCAGCTTTTTGCCCGGCGGAAGTTTTCCCGAGCACATGGCACCCACCGGGGCCGAATTGGAAATGCCAGCGATCGCGCTCTGCGATCGCAATGGCGTTTACGGTGCGCAACGATTTTCCGTTGCCGCGCGCGAACATGGAGTCCGACCAATCATTGGCGCGGAATTGTCCATGGAACATGGCGGGATTCTGCCAGTGCTGGTAGAAAATCGAACCGGTTACAAAAATCTCTGCGAGTTGTTAACCCAGGCGCATTTGCGAAGTGAAAAAGGAAAATGCGAAATCAAATGGGAAGAGCTGCCGCAGTTTGCGGAAGGTTTGGTGGCTTTTGTTGGACAAATGTTTGCGCAAAAACTTGAATGTATATTGCATTCAAGTTTCGAAACGCGAATTCAGGCTCTGCTGCGCGGGTTCGACCGAGAAAACGTGTTCATCGAGATTCAGCGGCATTTCGTGCGCGGGGAAGAACGGCCCAATCGTCAACTTGTCGATCTTGCCCGAGCGAACAGACTGCCCTTAATCGCGACTAACGGTGTGCAGTACGCCAAACCGTACGGCCGCGAAGTGCTCGATGTGTTCACCTGTATTCGCGAGCACACCCATCTCGATGCCGCGGGCAAACTGTTAACCCAAAACGCCGAGCGGCATTTGAAGAGCGATCGCGAGATGCGCGCAATTTTTCGCGATCTGCCGGAAGCGATCGAGAACACTTCGCGTTTGGCGGAGCGGCTGGCGTTTTCGCTCGAGAACATTGGTTATGAATTTCCCGACTATCCGGTACCGCCCGGACAGAGCATGGATTCGTTTTTGCGGACGATCGTCTGGTTCGGCGCCCAACAACGTTACGCGGCAGTGAGCGCGGAAGTGAAACGCCAGCTCGGGGAAGAGCTCGCGCTGATTATCAGGCTCGGCTTCCCCGGCTATTTCCTGATTGTTTGGGACATCGTCAATTTCTGCCGCGAGCACAACATCATGGTTCAGGGCCGCGGCAGCGCGGCCAACAGCGCAGTTTGTTATTGCCTCGGCATCACGCCGGTCGATCCAGTCAGCAACAACCTGGTGTTCGAACGTTTCCTGAACGAGAGCCGGAAAGGCTGGCCCGATATCGATCTCGATCTTCCGAGCGGCGACCGTCGCGAATCGGTGATCCAGGAAATTTACCGGCGCTACGGCAAACATGGCGCGGCCATGACTGCGAACGTGATCACGTATCGCGGACGCAGCGCCGCGCGCGAGATCGGCAAAGCGTTGAATTTTTCGCCCAGCATCTTGGATCGCTTCTCGCATTTATTCGCGAACGGAGATTTCCCGCACACCCTCGATCTCGAATCGCAGATTGAGCAATCGGGCTTGCCGAAGAATCATCCACGGATGCCGGCGTTCGTGCGGTTGTATCGCGCGATTTACGGATTGCCGCGGCATCTCGGCCAGCATTCCGGCGGGATGATCATTTGCCAGAATAAACTCAGCTCGTTCGTGCCGCTGGAGAACGCGTCGATGCCGGGCCGCGTGGTTGCGCAATGGGACAAGGACGATTGCGAAGACCTTGGCATCGTGAAGGTCGATCTGCTCGGTCTTGGCATGATGTCGGTGATCCAGGATGCGCTCGAGCTTTGCAGACAACGCGAACGTCCACTCGATCTCGCGCATATTCCGAAGGACGACGGGGAGACGTTCGAGATCATGCAGCGCGCCGACACGATCGGCGTCTTTCAAATCGAGAGCCGCGCTCAAATGGCGACCTTACCGCGAATGAAGCCGAAATGTTTTTACGATGTGGTCATCGAGGTCGCGATCATTCGGCCGGGCCCGATCCAAGGCGACATGGTGCATCCGTATTTGAATCGGCGCGCCGGAAAAGAGCCAGTCACTTATTTTGACGAGCGATTGAAACCGGTGCTGGAGCGCACCCTGGGCGTGCCGCTGTTTCAGGAACAAATGCTCAAGATCGCGATGATCATGGCCGATTTTTCCGGCGACGAAGCTGAGGAGTTACGGCGCGCCCTCAGTTTTCATCGGTCGGAGGAACGGATGAATCGTGTGAGCGTGAAACTCCGCGTGGCGATGGAGCGCAAGGCCGTGGCCCCGGACAAGATCGACAAAATCATTCAAGCGATCACATCGTTCGCTCTTTATGGATTTCCCGAATCGCACGCGATCAGTTTTGCGATCCTGGCTTACGCCAGCGCGTATCTGAAAGTGCATCGCGCGCCCGAGTTTTTCGCGAGTCTCATCAACAATCAGCCGATGGGCTTTTACACGCCGGCCACGATCGTGAAAGACGCGCAGCGACACGGGGTGAAAGTGAAACCTGTGTGCGTCAAAAGATCCGACTGGCGTTGTACTGTGCTGGACG
>CAZFZG010000167.1:0-4781 GCA_964523205.1 uncultured Chthoniobacteraceae bacterium
TAAACCTTCTTGATCAGCTCGATATCTTCCTTGTGACTGCCGGCGTTTTGGATTTCGCACCAGCCAAGTCCGATTTCGCGACTGATTCCGGTGATCAACGCTTGTTCGCGCTCAGCGGCTTTGGGCGCCGGAATGTTTTTCGCGACAAGATCCATTGCGTTGTCTAGCAACATTCCGGTTGGTTCGCCGCTCGCTTTGTCTTTCAGAATTTCGCCGCCGAACGGGTTCGGCGTGTTCTTGTCGATCTTCGCAATCGCGAGCGCCGCCGAATTGGCGATCGCCGCGTGACCATCAGCGCGCGTGAGAAACAGCGGATGATCCGCTGCAATTGAGTCAAGCTGTTTGCGGGTGGGAAACGTGGGCGGTTTCCAAAACGTTTCAATCCAGCCGCGGCCGGTGATCCATTTGTCCGGCTCGGTTTTGGTCGCGCGCGTACCGACTTTGGCCAGAAAATCTTCGAGCGTGTTGGTTCCTTCAAGATTCAGGGTCAGCTCGCGTTCGCCGATTCCAAAGATGTGGCAATGGGAATCGGTCAGACCGGGAACAACCGTGTGCTCATGGAGATCGATCGTTCGCGCGGCGTGAAATTTCTTTGCGTCTTGGTTTGAACCAACGAAAACGATCCGATCTTTGCGAATGGCGATCGCTTCGGCGTGGGGTTGTTTTTCGTTAACGGTGTAAACATTTCCGTTTAGCAAAAGGAGATCGACATCCTCCGCGGCCCGGATTGGCAGGATTGGCGCGATGAGCATTAACAAATAAAAAACGAAAGAAATGCGCGCTTTCACTTGACGGTTTGGAGAAGTTTTGACGTGATCGCCTTTGCGCATCGGGCGCTTTTCTGTATCGGAAAAGGAGATCGCGACGTAATGAGAATCAATGAATTTTGTTTTGCCGCCATCGCGTGCATTTATACAATCTTGGCGTCCCCGCAGGCGAGCAAACAACCCTAACTCCGCAGCGTTTGAACGAGGCACATCCTAATTTTACTTCTGGTTCGTTTCTAAATTGTCGGCTGTGTTTGGGCAGACAGGGTTTCGGCTGATCTATGGCGAACTTTTTTCCACGCTGGACCAACTGGTTGCCGCTGCAAATGGCCGTCGCCGGCATCCTGATCGTTTGCGGTTTGAGCGCGTTCACCTGGTACTACGTCACGCCCAAGTACACCAAGGTCGGCTACCAACCGATCCAGCCTGTGCCGTTCCCGCACGACATTCACGTTACGCAACTGGGGATGGATTGCCGCTATTGCCACAGCTTCGTGGAAGTTGCCGCGCATTCCAACGTGCCGAACACGCAGCTTTGCATGAACTGCCACACCCAGGTGCAAAAGGACAATCCGAAGCTCGAGCCGGTCCGGCAAAGTTGGAAAGACGGCAAGCCGATCGAGTGGGTCTGGCTTCATCGCTCGGTCGATTACGTTTATTACAATCATGCTGCCCACGTGAACCGCGGCATCAGTTGCGCGAGTTGCCACGGTCAGGTCAATCATATGTCGGTCGTGTCCATAGCCGAACCTCACAGCATGGCTTGGTGTCTGGAGTGTCATCGGCACCCCGAAAATTTCCTGCGGCCGCAGGAGGAAGTTTTCAATCTCGATTGGAAACCGGATGACGTGAAACCGGCGGAGTTCGTAGCGAAATACGGACAACCAAGAGGTGTGACCGAGGATTGGTCGAAGAAGAAGCGCCTGACCCAGCAAGAGATCGGTCAGACATTGAAGGAACGTTGGAACATCGCTCCGAGCGTAAATTGCCAGACTTGTCACCGATGAAACGCGTTTTCCAACATCCACCCGACCCGGCGACAGGCAGGAAATACTGGCGAAGCCTCGGCGAGTACAGCAACACCGAGGAATTTCGCGAGTGGCTGGAGCGTGAATTTCCCGCTGGCGCGTCTGAACTCAACGAAAACGAATGGTCGCGGCGCGATTTCATGAAATTGATGGGCGCCTCGATGGCGCTGGCCGGCATTGGCCTGACCAGTTGCCGGCGCCCGGAGCTACATTTGGTGCCGTTCACCAAGAGCGCCGAGTGGACCATTCCCGGAAAATTTCTCTACTACGCGACGGCGATGCCGCGGCGAACCGGCGCGATTCCACTTATCGCGACGACGGTCGATGGCCGCCCGATCAAACTCGAAGGCAATCCGTTTCATCCCGCATCAGCTGGCGGGACCGACGCGTTTGCGCAGGCGTCGCTGCTCGATCTGTACGATCCGACGCGATCGCGAAGGTTCGTGAATCACGGCAAAGACGCGACGCGCGCGGAGTTTGACGCTTACATCGACAAGTTGCGCGGTCGGCTCGGATCCGGAGACGGCCTGGCCTTTCTGGTAGAAGAAGTTCATTCGCCGACGCGGGAGCGATTGCGAGCCGAGATGGAGAAGGCATTTCCGAAAATGACATGGTGTGTCTATGAGGCGGCGCTGAGTGACGCACAAAATTCTGCGACCCGCACCGCGTTCGGCGAAAACCTCCGATTAATTCCGCGTTTCGATCGTGCCGACATCGTGTTCGCGCTCGACAGCGATTTTCTCGATTGCGGCGAAGTGGATCTCGCCTCAGCCCGCGCCTTCACCTCGCGACGCCGTGTGAAATCGGCCGCTGATAACATGAACCGGCTCTACGTAGTCGAGAACCGATTTACCATCACTGGTGCCATGGCAGACCACCGATTGCGATTGCCGGCGAGTCAGATTCCTGTTTTCACCTACTTGCTCGCCGGAAAAATCGGCGCGCTGACAAAAGATTCCGCGTTGCTCTCATTGCTCGGAACGATGGGTCCGCCCGCCGAAACACCGTCGTTTGACGAACAATGGTTGGTTGAAGCGGCTAACGACCTCGTCGCGAAATCGGGATCGAGCATTGTTCTGGCCGGGCAGCAGCAGCCGGTTGTCGTTCAGCTGCTCGCGTACGCGATCAATTCCGCGTTAAAGAACATCGGTCGCACGATCGTGGTCCGCGAATTTCCGCGAAACAAAAACAACAAGAGTATTCTCCAGTTGGCGGACCGAATGGGTCACGGCGAAATCGAAACGCTTTTCATTTTCGGCGGCGATCCCGTTTACAACGCGCCGCGCGAGCTCGCGCAGTCCGTTCGCGTGGTCACTGTGTCTGCGGGCGATCCGGAGAGCCCGGCGATAAAAGGGCCGCTGGATTGGGCTGACTTGCAAAAGAAGGTGCCGGAAGTGGTGCGGCTCGGTTATCACGAAGACGCAACCTCGGCCATCAGCCACTGGCACGTTCCGTTGGCGCATTACTTGGAATCGTGGGGCGACGCTCTCGCCCCCGACGGTTCGTATTTGTCGATCCAACCGATGATTCTGCCGTTGTTTGGCGGGCTCAGCGAAATCGAACTCATGAACGCGCTGCTCGGCCGGCCAAAAGTCCAGGGGCCGGAACTGGTGCAGGAAACTTTCCGCGCCACTAAACCGCCGGGTGATTTTCAAACCGCATGGTCGAAATTCCTGCACGACGGATTTGCCGCGCATGTCGCATTGCACGATCGACCGGCCACGTTCAATGGCGGGGCTGCCAGTGGTCCTGCAAAACAATTTTGGTCCGCCGTGCCGTCGCCAACTGCGGAATCTCCCGAGATTGTTTTCGTGCGCAGTTATGCGGTGGACGATGGCCGCTACAGCAACAACGGCTGGCTTCAGGAATTGCCCGACCCGATTACGAAACTGACGTGGGACAACGGCGCGATGATGAGTCCCGACTTCGCCAAGTCACTTGGCGTCGATACCGGCGATCTCATTCAGATCGCGATCACCGACACGGCCCGCGATCCGAACGATCAACCAATTCGGCGCGAATTGGTGATCGCGGCCCTGGTTGCGCCGGGACACGCCGACAACTCGATCACCATTCCGCTTGGCTATGGTCGGGGGGTTGCCGCGCGCGGGCCGTTGCCGTACGCGGGCGACGCGGCGGCGAACAATCCGCCGACGGGCGATGTTCCTGGATTCAACGCATATTTCTTGCGAACCGCGGCCACGCCGCATTTCGCGGTCGCAGATGGAAAGACGATCGAGAGCATCCAGGTTTCGAGAGTTGGCAAGAAATATCCGCTGTCGATTACACAAGACCATTGGAGCATCGAAGGCCGCGGAGTAGTGCGTGAGGCCAAGCTCGACGAGTACCGCGAGGACAACCATTTCGTCGAGAAATGCGCCGGCATCGATGAGCCGCAAAAACATCTGCCGTCACTTTACAGCCATCCACCGTTGACTGCCGCGCAGCAGTGGGGAATGACGGTTGATCTCAATGTCTGCACCGGTTGCAGCGCGTGCGTAATTGCGTGTCAGGCCGAGAACAATATTCCGGTTGTCGGAAAATTGCAGGTGGCGCACGGCCGGGCGATGCACTGGATCCGGATCGACCGCTATTTCGCCAGCGCCAAGCCATTCAACGAGGACAACGGCGAATTTCCGCAAGACCCGGAGATGGTTCATCAACCGATGATGTGTCAGCATTGCGAGAATGCGCCGTGCGAAACCGTTTGCCCGGTGAACGCAACGATTCACAGCGAAGACGGCCTGAACGTGATGGCTTACAATCGCTGCGTCGGGACACGATATTGCGCGAACAATTGTCCGTTCAAGGTCCGGCGCTTCAATTTCTTTGATTACAATCAGCGGCCGGTCGGCAAAAAGAAAATCGCCGGCCAGTTCGGCATCTACGAGGAATACGTCGCGCCGTTCACCCAAAAAGGCGCGCCCGACATCACCAAGATGCAAAAAAATCCGAACGTGACCGTGCGGATGCGCGGGGTGATGGA
>CAZFZG010000168.1:0-4760 GCA_964523205.1 uncultured Chthoniobacteraceae bacterium
TGGTCCGGTTTTTTACGAGGCCAACGAACCATCCTCGACATGCCGCCTGCGCTTCCAACGATGAGTCGAAGCCAGTGCGCCCCCGTAGACTCAATGATACTGTGCGGCCACGTCCTGCGCAAATTGCCCGTGCAAAAATCGAGCATCGAGACTCTAGTTTGTCTAATCTCCGTTGTTTTGAATGTGAGTTAGATGCAGACGTATATCGACAATCTGTCCAACGTTCGCGCGGCCGGAGTTATGGGAAAGGTGCGCCGCCGCGGCTCCTTGTCATTCGGACGTGGCACGATCGCAGCCGCCTCTTTGATGCTGGTTTGTCTCATTGGGTATATCGATTTCAGAACCGGATACGAGCGATCGTTATCTCTTTTTTACTTGGTGCCTATTTCGCTCGGCACGTGGTTCGTAGGGTTACCATTTGGATTAGCGGTTGCGGTTTTGAGTGTTGTGGTGTGGGTCGCGTCGGACTTGGCAGCGGGTATTCCGTCGGTTCGACTTTGGAACGCTGGGATGACGCTGGCTTCCTATTTTGCTTTTACAGTTGTTCTTTGGAAGCTGTGCACGTTGCTTCACGAACTCGATCAACGCGTGCGCGATCGAACAATTGCGTTGCAGCGGGAAATGGCAGAGCGCGAACGTCTTGATCAGGAAATCGCGGAAGTGGCGGATCGTGAGCGGCGGCGGCTCGGCCAAAGTTTGCATGATAGCGTTGGGCAGCATCTCACCGGCACGGCCCTCGCTGCTCAGGTTCTGCGTGAAAAATTGGCTGGCCGCTCGGCAACCGAAGTCGCGGATGCTGATAAAGTGGTTCGCTACCTCGAGGAGGGCATCGATCTTACCCGAAATTTGGCGCGCGGTTTCTTCTCGCCCGAGCTTGAGGCTGATGGACTGAGTGTTGCGTTGCAGGGTCTGGCGGAAAACGTGAGCGAGCGTTTCGGAGTTACCTGTACGTTCAAGGGAGATGACGTCGTGAGAGTTCGCGATTCCACGACTGCTACGCAGCTTTATCACATCGCCCAGGAAGCGACTACTAATGCGGTCAAGCACGCGCAGCCTCACAAGATTGACATCGAGCTGAAGCAAAAAGGCCAGCGACTAACCCTGGCCGTATCTGATGACGGAAGCGGATTTCCAGCAAAATTGCCGGAGCCGCCTGGCCTGGGATTGCGCTTGATGGCGCACGGAGCCGCCTTGATTGGCGGGAAATTTTCTGTTCAACGCAACCGCGCCGGCGGAACAGTGGTTACATGCAGATTGAGTGCGGATTAAACATTCAGAATTATGAAACAAAAGAACAGTAATGGAACCGCCCGGACTCGCCGGGTTTTTATCGTCGACGATCATCCGTTGGTTCGGGAGGGCCTGGCCAACCTGATTAACCAGCAGGACGACCTTACCGTATGCGGTGAGGCCGAGGACTCTGCCGGGGCAATCGCCGAAATTGGAACGACTCGTCCGGATGTGGCATTGATCGACATCTCGCTCAAAAACGAATCAGGCCTGGAACTGGTCAAGACACTCCAAGATCGTTTCCCAGAGCTTGCCCTGATTGTCCTCTCAATGCACGACGAGGCACTTTATGCTGAACGCGCTCTGCACGCCGGGGCGCGGGGCTACGTGATGAAACGCGAGACGACCAAGAATGTCCTGACCGCGATCCGACGTGTTATCCAAGGCGACATTTACGTCAGTGACCGGGTTGTGAATTCGATGGCCAAACGGATGAGCTCGCGTAAAACAGCTGCCGCCGAACCGGTGGAGCGGCTCAGCGACCGAGAATTGGAAATCTTTCGATTGCTCGGCCAGGGCCGCACGCCGTCGCAAATTGCGGAGGACCTGCGGCTGAGCTTGAAAACCGTGCAGGCCTACTGCGCGCGGGCGAAAGAAAAATTCGGCGTGAATTCTCTTACCGAACTTTTGCGCGCGGCGATTCGGTGGGAAGATGCGATGCACGTAAAGTAATTTTTGATTTACGCCGATAACGGCCGCGTGTGCAGCGGGCGAATGCTCGCTGCGGCCTTTGCCAGTTGCCCGGTCGATGGGTTCAAAGCGCAGAACTTTGCCAAATGCTCGAGCATCATAGGCGGATTAGCCTGAAGTTCTTCAAATTGAAGGCGCTCGTAATTTCCTGAATCAGCGAGCCGCTCTCCGGCGTGGCTGTACGCTTCCACAAGTTGTCGGCAGTAGTTGACGTCCGCCAGATTCGGCGTTGGCGGGTCACCCGCGGCTTGGAATTTCAGTTCCCGCTCACGAATGCTCTCAGCCGCCGCCAGCGGATCGCGAACAACGTGCAGGATTCGTGCGCCGGGAAAAATTTTGAGCCAGATCGGGCCAAACAAAGTGGTCCGCGGTTCTTTCCAGCCCCAGGCCGCGCCGAATTTTAACCGCAAACGAATCCCCAGGCCGATTGGATTACTTCGGTATCCAAAAATTTTGGCGAAATGGGCATCGACATTTGAGCAGAGATATTCGAGGCAATCGCGTGTGCCTTCAGCCGTTCGTATTCGTGCTAGAAACGGCGCCGGGTTGTGCCAAGCCGCGCCTACATGGCGCAGATAATCTTCGTGCAACTTTTGCAACTCGCGCGACTCGCAGTGACTATCCAATCGCTGCCCAATTTGCAGTCCGAGCAATTCCAGCGCGCGCGCAGTCGCGCTTGTTCCCGAGCGATGTGCACCAATGATGAGCACAGGCGGACGATGTGGGTCTTTCATGCAGTCGCTCGTTAGGCCGTATAACCGAATCGAGCGTCCAAATGCTTGAGCGCGTCCGCAGCAAAGGCCTGGTCTTCCGGCGAAAGATAATCGCGATAGCCGCCCACTTTTCCCCGGCGAACCTTGAACGACTCTGGATTTCGCACGTCCCGTGAGCGCAGGATTTTCGAATCGAACACCCCCGCGGCTTCTAGTCGCTGCATGTTAGCGAAATCGGAAAATTCGAGCGCGTGTCTAAATGCTTTAGGATCGGGCGAGATTTCTCCCAATGTCGAGAGCAGGGCGCGAAAGTTCTGCTCAGGCGCAGCTCGCAGCGACTCGTAATGCAGGAGCGTGAAATTTTTCCGGCGTCCAAACTCGGCAAACCAATCGTTCATGGTTTTGATGATCGACATGATCCCGTAACGTCGGTCACGCATCAGATCGCCGACTTTCTTTTCTTTCACCTGTTGCGGTGTCTCGCGGGTGCGATGGACCAGCTGCATGTAAAGCGAAACGAAGGCGTCCCGCGGATCGCGCACCAGCAAAATGACGCGGGCACGGGCCAGCTCTCGCGCTGGCACAAGATATTTTCCACGTATTCTATCCCAAAGCCGGCCTTTCATTCGTTGCTCGGCAAAATCGTGCGAGAAAATCAGCCGGGGGATGCTCGGATCGTGATAATGATCGGGCCTGAGGGTGAATGGCTGTCCGGCCCGCTGGCAAAAATAGGCGCAAAGAAAAGTGCGGACCCAAGTGCGTCCGCTCTTCGGGACGGAAATAACAATCGCATCGCCGCCGGAAAGCTCGCGGGCGCGGCTGCTGAAATTCCACCGTCTGAATGCGCTCCGAGGAACGGCAGACGGCGAATCGCCCGGAACTTGCGCAACTTCGCGCAGAACTTTCACATAACCCTGCGCGAAGGCTTCGAGTGAATAACGTTGCTCGATTAATTCGCGTCCACGAATGCCGAATACCTTTCGTTGCTCGGCGTTCGCGATCAAGCTCGCCAAAGTTTCGACCCAATCGTTGATGCTCCGAGCCAGGAAACCGTTTTCACCATGAGTGATGATCTGGCTGTTGACTCCCACATCGGATGCGACCACCGCTGTGCCCACACCCATGTATTGCAGAATTTTGTAGCCGCACTTGCCCCGAGTCCAGACTGAGTCCCAAAGCGGCATGATTCCGATGTCGAAGCTGGCGAGGTTTGCTTGTTCGGTTTCCAGACGCCACGGTTCGTTTTCAACCTGAACGCCATCGAGCTGAAGCGGTTTGTCCGAGATTACCTTCAGCTTCAATCCTGGGAAACGCGCACTCAATTGCTGAAGAGCCGGATGAATGTGGCGCAGGTATGGCAGCCCATCGCTCAAACCGAGCCAGCCGACGGTCAGGCCGACGCCGTCGTTGTGACGTTTCAACTTGTATTTCGTCAGATCAATCGACGTTGGCAAAATCACCGCTCGACGTCCGCACGCTTCCGCGAAACAGGCCAGAAAATCGTTTCCGGCGACTACCGCTTCACACCGCTTCACCGTCCGCAGAAATTTCTTGAACGTCTTTGCCCGGAGCGGCCGCCGGTGTTTTTGCTCCCGAAACATTACCGCGTCGTCGAAATCGAAAACGATTCGCCGATTTGCGCGTTGGAGAAGGCCAAGCTCGACCTCGTTGAAGCCGATTGTCTTGAACAAGACAACCACGTCGTGCCGGGCTGCTTCTTTTAGAACGCGCAAACGATCGCCTAGGCTGGACCGGCGCGCCGGAATGACCGTGGCCTCGACCCCGAGGCGTTGATAATGGCCGAGGCAGTCGCGCAAACGCAGCCGCGTGCTTGGGGCATTTCCATGTTCGACGACGCAAAGGACCTTCATGCTGATAACCCAATCATCTACAACTTCTTCGGGCCGCGCTCCAGTCGTTAAGATCGCTCTAATCCGTTGAAGGGCTGTTTCTTCGCGGGGCACACGTTCCCTTCATCGTAGCAAAACGATGCTTACCAGTCTAACTCTGCTCGTGCATTTGTATTTACACGTGCATTTACAAATTTATTCGCCTAATTCTCGTTAG
>CAZFZG010000169.1:0-4725 GCA_964523205.1 uncultured Chthoniobacteraceae bacterium
TCACCAAGATGCAAAAAAATCCGAACGTGACCGTGCGGATGCGCGGGGTGATGGAAAAATGCACGTTTTGTGTGCAGCGAATCGAAGAGGCGAAAATCGCGGCCCACATTCGCGCCGGAACTTCCGGGGCCGAAGCCCGCATTCCGCGCGATTCGTTTACCACCGCGTGCGCTCAGGCTTGTCCGCACGAAGCGATTGTTTTTGGCGACACGAGAGATTCCGAAAGCAAAGTTTCGAAGATGAAAGCGGCCGATCGCAATTATCGCCTGCTCGATTACTTGAACGTCAAAGCGCGCACGAGTTACCTTGGCCGGATTCGCAATCCGAATCCGAAAATGCCCGACGCTGCCAATATTGCCGTGGCCTGTTCGGAGGAAAAAGCGTAATGCATTTTCGATTTTCGATTTCGGATTTTAAACTGTCGATCTCGTCGGCCGTCGATCTTAGGCAATCAGCAATTTCGTGATGAACGGCACACCAACAGATGTGATTGAAGGCGAGGCGGAAACAACCGTAGAACCGCTAGCCCGCGCGCCGCTGGTGTTGAACAAACGCAATTTTAGCTGGATCACCGAGCGCATCTCCGGCGTAGTCGAGCAACCGGCGCCGCGCTGGTGGTGGGTCTGTTTCACCATCACCGGCAGCATCGCGATGTTTGGTTTGTTCTGTCTTGGCTATCAAATTTCGACCGGGGTCGGCACCTGGGGATTGAATCATCCGGTCGGCTGGGCCTGGGACATTACGAATTTCGTTTTCTGGATCGGTATCGGACACGCCGGCACGCTGATCTCCGCGATTCTGTATCTGCTGCGTCAGAGATGGCGGACGTCGATCAATCGTTCGGCCGAAGCGATGACGCTTTTCGCGGTGATGTGCGCGGCGATTTTCCCCGGCGTTCACGTCGGCCGGGTTTGGATGGCGTGGTACCTCGCGCCCATCCCGAACAACTACGGCATTTGGCAAAACTTTCGAAGCCCGTTGATGTGGGACGTGTTTGCCGTCTCAACCTACTTCACGGTGTCCGTTTTGTTTTGGTACACCGGATTAATTCCTGACCTGGCGACACTGCGGGACCGGTCGATTAGCAAGATCAGAAAATTTCTATTCGGCGTTTTCGCCTGTGGCTGGCGCGGGTCAAACCGCAACTGGCGACATTACGAAATGGCCTACCTGCTTTTGGCCGGGCTGTCCACGCCGCTGGTTCTATCGGTTCACAGCGTAGTGTCATTCGACTTCGCGACGTCAATCCTGCCGACCTGGCACACCACGATTTTCCCGCCTTACTTCGTCGCCGGCGCGATTTTCGGCGGTTTTGCGATGGTGCTGACGTTGCTGATTCCCGCGCGCGCGATTTTTAAGCTGCACGACATCATCACCCCGCAGCATATCGACAAAATGGCGAAGATCATTTTGCTGACCGGCTCATTCGTCACCTATGCCTACACGATGGAATTTTTCGTGGCCTGGTACAGCGGCAACGCCTACGAGAAGTTCGCATTCTATAATCGCGTGCTCGGGCCGTATTGGTGGTACTGGTGGGTCGGCATGTTGTTCTGCAACGTGCTTTCGCCGCAACTCTTCTGGTTCCGGTGGTGCCGTCGCAATATCCTCGTGGTCTATTTCGTTTGCATGTGCGTGAACGCCGGCATGTGGTTCGAGCGTTTCATCATCATCGTGGGCGGATTGCATCGCGACTTCATTCCGTCCTCGTGGGGACTGTTCATTCCAACCTGGGTCGACATCTGGACCTTCATCGGCACGCTCGGCATTTTTACCTCCCTGTTCCTGGTGTTCATCCGCTTCCTGCCGATGATTGCGATGTCAGAAGTGAAAATCGTTTTGCCCGAAGCGGACGTGCATGCGCATTCGCCTAACGGTCATCATCCCGCCGCAGCGGGAGGAATGGAGCGAATATGAGAACGCCTTACGGTCACGAAGTTTACGCGATGGCGGCGGAATATCCGAGCGCCGCGGCGCTTTACGACGCTGCCAAAATGGTGCGCGATGCCGGCTTCAAACGCTGGGACGTGCATTCACCGTTTCCAATTCACGGAATGGACGACGCGATGGGTCTCGGAAAATCGTGGTTGAGCGGCTGGGTATTGTTTGGCGGCGTCTCGGGATTGCTCACCGCCATTCTTGTTGAATTCGGTCCGTCGTGGGGGCTTTATCCAGTCATCGTGCACGGCAAACCGTACGACTGGAAAACCGTGCCCGCGTTTTTCCCGATCATGTTCGAGTTGACCGTGCTTTTCTCGGCCTTTGCCGCGTTCTTCGCCGTTCTGATCATGAACGGCCTGCCGCGGCCACATCATCCGATTTTTAACTGGGACCGATTCGCTCGCGCGACCAACGATGGATTTTTCCTTGTCATCGAAGCGCGCGATCCGCGGTTCACCGAAGTCGAGGCGCGCGAATTACTCGAACGGACCGGCGGCGAACACATCACCATCGTGCACGAGGACTGATTATGTTGCGCGGCTTCTTTTTGATTTCCTTGTTGCTGACGATCGCCGCGGTTGCGGTGCTCGGGTTCCGCGGACAGAAAACCACCAACGAGCCCTGGGAAATTTTTCCTGACATGGTGCGCCAAATGAAAGTGCGCGCCCAAGCCCCGCTCGATTTTTTTGCCGATGGTCGTGGCCCGCGAGTGCCGGTAGATGGAACGGT
Organism: uncultured Chthoniobacteraceae bacterium; assembly: GCA_964523205.1. GTDB lineage: Bacteria > Verrucomicrobiota > Verrucomicrobiia > Chthoniobacterales > UBA10450 > AV40. The sequence continues at coordinate 2,671 of CAZFZG010000169.1, forward strand.
GCCGATCGGCTACGAAATGCCGAATCCACACGCGCCGGCGCAAACGACTTCGCATTTGGGGTTCAGCATCGGCACGGATTATTTGAACACCGGAAAGATGGGCCACAACTGGGGCACGGGAATTCCAGTTCCAGTCACGCCGCAGTTGCTCGAGCGCGGCCGCCAGCGTTTCAGCATCACTTGCGCGATGTGTCACGGCGCAACCGCGGCCGGTAACGGAATCACAAAATCATATGGTCTGGCGACAGTCGTGACGTTGCAGGACGATCGAATCCGCAAAATGGCTGACGGCGAAATTTTCAACACGATCACCAAAGGCAAAAACACGATGATGGCATACGGGCCGACCATCATGGTGGCCGATCGCTGGGCGATCATCGCGTATCTGCGCGCGCTTCAGCGCAGCCAGAACACGGTGGTTGCTGATGTTCCATCAGAGCATCGCGCCGATTTGGAGAAACCGGCCGAAAACAAACCGGCGGAGAGCAAGCCCGAAGCAAAGCAAAATCAGCCGAAGCCCGAAGCTAAACCGGAGGCGACGAAGAAATGAGCGATCGCTTGCATAATCCACCGACGCCTGAGGGTGAATATTTCGAGAGCGGGCGCTTTGCCGGTTTGTCGGTGTTGCTCGGCGTAGTTGCGTTTGTCTCGTTGGCCCTTTGCGGAGCCGGGGCCGCGATCGACCCGAAACAGTTCAGTTATTCCTGGCTGTTCGCATTCGCATTTTTCTTCACCCTGTGTGCAGGCTGCTTCTTCTGGACGATTGTGCATTACGCGACCGACGCCGAATGGACGGTGGTCGTTCGCCGACAGCTCGAAAACATCGCCGTGCTCGTCGCCATTCTCGCGATCTTCTTCGTTCCAATTTTTCTTCTGCGACATTATCTCTATGACTGGATGAACATCCCGCGGGGCGTGGAAGAAACCCTCGATTCCAAGCGCGCGTATCTGAATTTGAAGTTTTTCGTCGTGCGCGCGGTATTTTTCCTCGGCTTCTTCATCATTGCGTCTCAACTATTGAAGCGGTTTTCCGTGCGTCAGGACAAAGATGGGAATCCGCGATTCACGATTTGGTTGCGCAAAGTTTCGTTCGCCAGTCTGCCGCTGTTTGCCCTCTGTCTCACCTTTGGCGCTTACGATTGGTTGCTCGGTCTGCAGTATCGCTGGTTCTCCACCATGTTCGGCGTTTACATTTTCGCCGGCGCGGCCGGCAGTTCGATGTCGTTGCTCGTGCTGGTGGTCACGGCCCTGCGCAATGCCGGTTACCTCAAGAACGTGGTGACGATGGAGCACTACCACATCATGGGGAAATGGATGTTCGCCTTCAGCGTGTTCTGGGCCTACATCGGCTTCGGCCAGTACATGCTTATCTGGTACGCCAACATGCCGGAAGAGACGCAATATTTTATCGTTCGAAACACCGAGTCGTGGTGGTTTTTGAGCATGCTGCTGGTTATCGGCCGCTTTTTCGGGCCGTTCGCGATTTTGCTTTTGCGCTCGATCAAAAAGCATCCGAAGCAGCTTTGTTATATCGCGGGCTGGATCGTGTTCATGCAGTTGCTCGACATGTATCTCGTCGTGCTTCCGGCCCTGCATGGAACCGGCATCCACGTGAGCTTGTGGGATTTTGCCGCCCTCATCGCCATGGGCGCCACCCTCGCCTTCGCCTATCTGCGCGTCGCCGGCAAGACCTCGCTCTTTCCGGTGCGTGATCCGCGCCTCACCGAATCCTTAAAACTGGTAAACTAAAATGACCGATCCCGAACACATCCAGAAACGAGTTCAATCACCCGCACCGTTTTCAACATGGCTCGGCATTGTGCTCTTGCTGCTGGTTTTCGGTGCAATCGTCGTTGCCATCATCGGGCCCGCCCCGCGCGGCGATACTTACGAGCAGCAACGGGCCCGGGACCGGGAGAAGAAACTCAAGGAGTCGCGCGATGAGGACGCGAAAGCGTTAACCACCTACGGGTGGATCGACAAGAACAAGGGAACTGTGCGGGTGCCGATCGAGCGGGCGATGGAATTGACCGTTGGCGACCTTGCGGACAAGAA
>CAZFZG010000170.1:0-4700 GCA_964523205.1 uncultured Chthoniobacteraceae bacterium
TTGCAACAACAAGTGAAGGAGCAGCAGACGACGATCAATCAGTTCAAACGAGATAACGGAACGATCGGCGAATCGCCGGAGCCGTCACCCGTTGCGGCGGCTTCCGCGTCAGCTTCACCGGCACCGTCTGCCGCCGCGTCCTCTCGCTTTCCAACCGAAGACGCTTCGGTTGTTTCATCGACCACAACAAATGCTCCGTCGACTCCGCCAAGTCCCAGCGTGAACGCGAACGGGACCGCGGTCGGGAATTTTCCAACCACAGACACATCCGTCGTCTCGTCGACGCCGGAAACGATTTCCAGCACCGGAGCCGGCGCGTCATTGACCCAGCCGATTGGAATCGGTGGCGGCAAAAATTATATGAACATTTCATTCGATGGATTGTTCGCGCTGGCCGGCTCCAGCGCCCGCGATCTGTCCAACATCGAACGGGGCGATCACGATCCGCAACAGCGCGGATTCAACGCGCGCAACATCGAGCTCGCGTTCGATGGTGCGGTCGATCCCTACTTCGAGGGATTCGCCAACATCGTTTTCAAGCTCAACAACGACAATGAAACTGAAGTGGAAGTTGAAGAAGCGTTCATGCAAACGACAAGCCTGCCCTTCAATTTGCAGCTCAAAGCCGGACAATTCTTCGCCGCATTTGGCCGGCTCAATCCAACCCATCCGCACACGTGGGATTTCGCGGACGCGCCGATCGTCCACGCGCTCTTGCTGGGCGGCGACGGTTTGCGCGGCGTCGGCACGCAAATTTCCTGGATCGTGCCGGTGCCGTGGTACTCTCAACTGATTATGGGTGTGCAAAACGGGCGCGGCAACACCGGCTATTCATTTCGGAACCCCGGCGAAAACGGAATGTTCTTCGACCGGATTACAACCGACCGCGAGCTGCGCGGCTTGCAGGATTTTGTTTGGATTCCGCGGTGGGAAAACTCGGTCGATCTATCGCCGACGCAAGTGGTGCTCGCCGGAGTGTCCGGCGCGTTTGGATCAAATGAGACCGGCGCGAATTCGCGGACGCAAATTTACGGGGCCGACCTGCTTTACAAATGGAAAAGCGCAAATGCCGAAGGCGGTTTTCCATTCGTGAAATGGCAGACCGAGTTCATGTATCGGCGCTTCGAAGCCGGCCGCGGAATGAACGAAGCGTTCCCGGTCGCGGAAACATTTCACGATTGGGGGCTCTACTCGCAAGTGCTTTGGGGATTCAAAAAAGGCTGGGTCGCTGGAATTCGCGGCGATTATTACGATGCGGAGGATTCGAGATTCACCGACGATTTAGATCGACAATCACGCTCGCGGATCAGCGCGAACCTGACCTGGTATCCAACTGAGTTCTCCAAGATTCGTCTGCAATACAATCACGATTTCCTCGATGACACATTTTTCCTCGCCGGTCGCGACGTCGATTCAGTCTTTCTCCAATTCGAATTCATTCTCGGCGCTCACGGCGCTCACAAGTTTTAACCACGAATAAACACGAATGAACACAAATCTGACTTTCAGAAGCAAAAGATTCCTCTTCTGCTCCGTTACTCCATTACTCCTGCTCCTGCCTCTCGGCGCTCAGGCCAAGCTCAATGTTGTTGCCACGCTGCCGGACTTCGGTTCGCTCGCCCGCGAAATTGGAGGCGACAAGATCGACATCGTGGTTTTGGCCAAGCCGACTGAAGATCCTCACTTCGTTGATGCGCGTCCGAGTTTCGTCGTTTCAATGCGTAATGCCGACGTCCTGATTGACGGTGGCGCAGAACTCGAGCTTGGTTGGCTGCCGCCGCTTTTGCAAAACGCGCGCAATCCGAAAATCGAAGTTGGAAAGCCGGGTCGCGTGCAAGCGTCGCTAGGAATTCGCTTAATGAATGTGCCGACCAACGTGACCCGCGCTGCGGGCGATGTGCACGCACTCGGCAACCCGCATTTCACCGTCGACCCAATCATCGCCAAGGCGATCGCCCAGCACATTGCAAAGTCATTCGCCACCCTGGATCCGCCAAATGCCGGATTTTACGACGCGAATTACAAGAAGTTCGAAGCGACAATCAACGCAAAATTACAGGGCTGGGGCGCGATCATGCAGCCGCATCAAGGCGAGCACGTCGTCGCCTACCATGATTCCTGGCCGTACTTTGCCCACCGCTTCGGCGTCAGCATCGACATCTTTCTCGAACCGAAGCCCGGGATTCCGCCATCGCCGTCGCACTTAACGGAAGTGATCGGACAAATGAAGTCCTATCACGTCAAAGCGATCATCGTGGAACCATATCACGATCGCCGAATCGCCGAGAAAGTGGCGAGATCGACCGGAGCAAAGGTGATTGACTTCTCCCAGTTCCCCGGCGGCATTCCCGGGACCGACAGTTACGTGAGTTTGATCGACCAGCTCGTTAAACGGCTCGCCGAAGCGCTGAAATAGTTATGTGGGAAGTAATGTTCTGGCCGATCGTGGCCTGCATTCTATTGCCCTGGCTGCTGGTCTACCTCGGACTTCATGTTGTTCAACGCGGTATCATTTTCATCGACATCGCGATGGCGCAGATGGCGTCACTTGGAATTTGTCTAGCCGTGTTGCTGCATCTCGATCTGGAAAGCTGGACCACCTTCGGGATTGCCCTGGTCTTCACTTTGGTCGGGGCATCGATTTTTTCCGTAACCGGCAAACGCGCTAGCCAGATTCCGCAGGAAGCGGTGATCGGAATTTCCTACGTGGTTGCGGCTGCCGCGGCTGTTTTGCTGCTGAGCCGTGCTGCCGAGGGCGACGAGGAAATCAAGAACATGCTCATTGGAAATATCCTATTGGTGACGCCGCGCGAAGTTTGGGAACGGTTCGGGCTCTTTGCCGCAGTCGGCGTCTTTCATTTTGTTCTCCGAAAGAATTTCCTGCTCGTTACATTCCATCGGGACGGCGCCTATCAACAGGGATTACGCGTGCGTTGGTGGGATTTCCTTTTTTACGCGGTGTTCGGCTTGGTTGTGACTAGCTTCGTCCGCATCGCCGGTGTGCTGCTCGTTTTTAGTTACCTGATCGTGCCCGCGGTATGCGGAATCAATCTCGCGCAACGGATCAGCAACCGATTGCTCATCGGCTGGCTCATTGCTCTTATCGGCGGGGTTGCGGGATTGTTTCTGTCCTATTGGTGGGATCTGCCTTCCGGCGCGTCGATCGTTTGCACATTCGGCGCATTGTTGATTTTAATTTCATTCATTGGCCTGTGGCGGCGCCGCTCTATTCTATCGGAATAAGGGAGGAGAGCTCATGAATGACGTTGTTTTCGTAACACTCATGACCACTGGGTTCGCCATTGGATTCCTTCATGCAGTGATTCCGACGCACTGGCTTCCGTTTGTCATCGCGGCCCGCGCCCAACGTTGGACCAAAACGAAAACGCTCGCCGTCACCGGCTTTGCCGGCGCCGGTCACGTCCTCTTCACTACCGCGCTTGGAGTGTTAGTTGTATGGGGAGGCATGGCAATCAACAGCCGGGTCGGCAACGCTTTTCCGTTTCTGGCCGGCGGCGCGCTGATTGCTTTGGGAATTTTTTATCTGGTTCGCCAAATGAAGGGTGATCATGGACACGTTCACTTGTTTGGTGGTCACCGTCACGAAACCCATTCACACGATCACAGAGATCACCATCATCATGACCGGGATAATTCAATCGAAGAAGAAAAGAGCGCGCTTGAGCGAGACTGGTCACGACAAAGATCTGATTGGGCGGCAGTGCTGGGTTTGCTGGCTCTGCTGACATTTTCCCCCTGTGAAGCATTCCTGCCCGTGTTCCTGACCGGAGCGAAATACGGGTGGCTCGGCTTCGTCTTGTTGAGCACTGTGCTGGCCGTCGCGACCGTCGCAGGCATGATCACATTTACCTGGCTAACGTTGCTTGGCCTGCAACGTTTACGATTTAAAATGCTGGAAAAATATGAACCGCTGATTGTGAGTGCGGTTTTCTGCGTCCTCGGCCTCCTGGTGATTATATTAGAGCGCTAAGGTCCATGGCCCACGATCACTCGCATTCTCGCACCGATTTCAACACCGCCTTTGCGATCGGCATCGCGCTTAACACCACCTACGTTTTGTTCGAAATTATTTTCGGACTGATCGGGCATTCGCTCGCATTACTCGCCGACGCCGGCCACAACTTGAGCGACGTCCTCGGTTTGCTGCTGGCCTGGGGCGCGAGCGCAATGACTAAGAGTCTGCCGACGAAGCGAAGGACCTATGGCCTGCGCGGCAGCTCGATTCTGGCAGCATTGTTCAACGCAATCTTCTTGCTCGTGTCGGTCGGCGCAATCGTGTGGGAAGCGTTGCGCCGATTCAAAACGCCGACCGAGGTTGCAGCGACCACGATCATTTGGGTCTCGTTGCTCGGAATCGCGATCAACACCGGCACCGCGTTGATGTTTCGCTCCGGTCGCGAGCGCGACCTAAACATTCGCGGCGCGTTTTTGCACATGGCGGCCGATGCCGCTATCTCAACCGGGGTCGTGATCGCAGGCTTTGCGATTCTTTGCACCGGCTGGCACTGGATCGATCCAGTGGTGAGTCTCTTAATTTCGGCCGTAATCATATGGGGCACATGGGATTTGTTACGTGAATCCGCCAATCTCGCGTTGCAGGCGGTCCCACGTAACATCGAACCGGAAAAAGTGGAGCATTATCTGGCGCAGTTGCCCGGAGTCTCCAGAGTGCACGATCT
>CAZFZG010000171.1:0-4681 GCA_964523205.1 uncultured Chthoniobacteraceae bacterium
CAAACAGGCGCGACGGCGTGGCGTGATCTACACGGTCGCGCCGTCGTCCCTCGAGCAAAGCCGGATTTGGGCCGGCACCGACGACGGTTCGATTCATCTCACAATTGATGGCGGAAAAACATGGACGAACGTGACGCCGCCAAATATTTCGGCGTGGCAAAAAATTTCCCTGATCGAGGCCGGACATTTCGACGCGAACACCGCGTATGCAGCTGTGAATACATTAAGAGTCGATGATTTGCGGCCGCACATTCTAAAAACCAACGACAGCGGTAAAACCTGGACGGAGATCGTAAACGGGATGCCGCCCGGTCAAATCGTGAACGCGGTGCGCGAAGATCCCGTTCGAACGGGCCTGCTTTTCGCCGGGGCAGAAAAGGGCGTTTATGTCTCTTTTGATGACGGCAGAAATTGGGAATCGCTGCGGTTGAATCTGCCGGCGACTTCGGTGCGGGATCTTATTATTAAAGACGACGACTTGATCGTCGCGACCCACGGGCGTGGATTTTGGATTCTCGACAACATCACGCCGCTGCGACAGCTCGACCGCGGCACGATCGATCAGCCAAAGGATGGATTCGCCGCGGCGAACACTCAACTGTTCACAACGCAGACGGCGTTGCGGGTACGCAACAATTTGAATCCGGATACGCCGCTTCCACCGGACGAACCGGCCGGCGAGAACCCACCGGACGGCGCGATGATTGATTATTATCTCGCGAAAGACGCGGCGGGTCCGGTGACGATCGAGATCAAAGACAGCCAGGGCGCGACAGTCAGAAAATCTTCCAGCACCGACGTCCTGAAAGAACCCGACTCGAAGCGGTTGAAGATTCCGGGCTATTGGATTCGGCCGCTGCAATCAGTTTCAACGAAGGCAGGGATGCATCGTTTTCTATGGGACATGCACTACCCACCTGTGCCCGATGTCGAACCGGATTTTCCGATCTCCGCCACCTATCGGAACACCGCGCCAACATCGACGTCGCCGTGGGTTGCGCCCGGAAATTACACAGTCGTGCTGACGGTGGATGGCAAGGATCTCACGCAATCGCTGAGGGTCGCGATGGACCCACGCCTCAAGACTTCGCCGGCCGATCTTGCGGAGCAGTTCCAGCTCGCCTGGCAATTGTATCAACTGCGGCTGAAATTGGCGCCGATCGGCAAGACATTCGACGACATCGCCGAGCAGCTGACCAAACTGAAAGCGCGCGCTGCGGAGCGAACCGACGTGACCCAAAAGCTGGAGACGTTTTCCGAAACGCTGATGAGGCTTGGCCCACCGCATCCACGACCTGGCGCACCGCCAACGCTGTTCGTTTTGCAATCGACTGTGCAATTATTTAACGAGATCCAAGGCGCCGACGCCGCGCCAACGGCGGCCGCAAAGAACGCGGCGGCCGATATTCAGAGTCGAGTTGAACCGACGATGGAAGGGTGGCGCAAGTTGCTGGATGTCGATCTTCCGGCGTTGAATCAACAACTCAAACAGGCTGGCTTCGGCGAGATCAGATTTGAATCCCCAAAAAATTCACCAATCCACGAGTGACAAATGGCGCTTGATTATTGATGGTTGTCTTATGGGGCACAATCGCGCCAGAGATAACATGAGGAAACGCGCCGCGCGGCGCAGAAAAGCAGAGCGGCTGGCTACGAAAAAGAAGAAAAAGACAAGTTAGTTTCTTGCTTCGATAGCGATTCGACCAAATCTGTTTCCGCGGCTTTTTTGCGGCCAGCGGCGGTATCGATTCCTAAAGTCTATCTCATGAAAAGAATCGTCATTTCACTCTGCGCAGTTGTCGCGGCGGCACTCGTGTTCGCGGCCGAACAATCACCATCGACATCATCCACTACCGAGCACCGGGTGTTGAAGCCGGGCGATTTGAAATGGGGCGAAGCGCCTCCCGGATTACCGCCCGGCGGAAAAATGGCAGTGTTGAATGGCGACCCGGGCCAGCCTGAACCGCTCACGGTGCGCTTGAAAGCGCCGGCCGGTTACAAAGTGATGCCGCATGCGCACCCAACAGCGGAACGGCTCACTGTGATCTCGGGGAGCTTCAAGATCGGAATGGGCGAAAAATTCGAAGAAGCACCGATGCAACAAATGACGTCGGGCAGCTACATCGTTTTGCCCGCGAACATGGCGCACTATGCCAAAGGCGCCGGCAAGGAATCGATCGTGCAGATCGACAGCGAAGGTCCGTTTCAGATCAATTACGTCAATCCGTCCGACGATCCGCGTAACGCGAAAAAGTAAATCGCTCGACTGACGCGATTCGCTCCGTGCTAGAATCTCCGCGAAATGGAGACACGGGAATTCTGGATTGAGGATTACGACGCGGCGGTCGAGTTGTGGAAACGGGTCGAGGGCCTGGACGTTGCCGAAGGAGATGATCGGGAAACAATCCGGCGATTCCTCAATCAAAACGCGGGACTGAGCCGCGTCGCGATCGACGGAGCAACCATCATAGGAGCGGTGTTGTGCGGTCACGACGGCCGCCGTGGATACATTTACCATTTGGCGATCGAACCTGGGTATCAGGGGCGCGGACTCGGCCGACGTCTGATCGATGAATGCCTCGCGGGCTTGAAGCGCGTCGGGTTGGAACGGGCAAATATTTTGGTGGCGAAAGATAATCCGCGCGGCCTTGAGTTTTGGCGACGGTGCGGATGGGAAGACCTCGACGGTGCGGCGGCAATGGGAAGAGACGTCTGAAACCAATTAGGAGCGCCTGAAGGCTGTTGCTGCCGCTTCAAGCTGCGGTAACGTTTGCTCCCACTCTGTAAATGCCGACCCTGAAGACTCAATTCATTTTGATGGGGCTGTTGCTCGCGAGCGTCGGGTTCGGCGCGACGGGTGACTACCAACAAACCCGCGACGGCAAAACAACCGTTTGGAACGGGAGTCCAAAGTCCGGCGAATCCTCGTCCTGGTCCGGCGCGCGAGACAAGGAGGGTTACGCCACCGGTTTTGGAACGATCACCTGGTACACCGAGGACGGGAAAGTATATGCGACCTATTATGGGAACATGATCCGCGGGAAACTCGACGGACCGGTTAACGCCCATTCAAAGCGCAAAACCGCTCATGCCTATTTCGCAGACGGCGGACGCGTTACTTCCTGGGCCCGCGGACCAGCGCCGTCTCGCCCCGAGCCGAACTGGCCGCTGAGAGCGCAACCCATCGAAGAACCAAAAGGAGGGGAAAACGAACCGCGGAAAAAAGCCGCAAGCGAAACAAAAGCCAAAAAGACAAAGGCCGAACAGCGAGCGAGCGAAGTCGCCACCGAAACGAAGCCAAAAAAAACAAAACTGGAACCTGAAAAGGTTCGTCCGATCGAACAGGCAGCCAAAAAGCCTGAGGAAATACCACCGACTCCGCCTGAAACAACCGCGGCCCAAGAGAGTCAGCAGTCAGAATCTCGGGAAACCGCGCAACCTCCGTCCGAAGAAACGCCGACCCAGCCGCCCACAGTCGCGGCGATCCAGACCGCCCCTACTCCGGAGGCAACCCAGACTGCGTCGTCACTTTTCGAACCCCCGAAGATTGCAGCATCGCAGGAATCACCGATTCCCGTCGAAACGCCGCAAGCCCCAACCGCCGAGACTTCGGTTACGCAAAAAGCGGAAACGGTCGAACAGCCGGAGGTTGCTGAATCGACTACAAAATCGGGAATGGACGATTCGCTTAGCGCGCTGACCGGCCCGCCTTCTTCGTTACGAAGCGGTTCAATTCCGGAATCGCCGACCCCGCCCAAACCGGAGACAAAATCAAGACCGAAGTCCGCCGAGACGCACGGTGTTGCGCATCTCAGCGAAGACGAAGCGATTGGGCTAGCCGATATTGAAGCGCGCTCACGCGGTTACGATCTAAGCGAATACCAGCGGCCGAAAGCAGATTACTCCGCGGTGAAAGACAAATGGTCGCTCTTCTATAATCTCAAGGATCCAAAGGCGGCCGGTGGAGATTTGCAGCCGTTTAGCGTGACCGTGGAAGACAAGACGAAGAAGGTCGAGATCCGGCGAAATTATTGACGCTTAGATGGGGCCGGTCATCCTTTTTACGCCTTAGCTTGAGTTTCGTGTTGTGGGAAAATGTGCCGATGAATTAGAATCTATATCTCGTGAACAGACTTCGTTTTGTTGCCGCTGGGACCGCCCTTTTGCTTCTGGTTTTGTCTAACAGCGCGTTCGCCGGTGGTGCATACCAGCGAACTGATGACCGCAAGAAAACTCTGGTTTGGAACAACGATCCCCAACCCGGTGACGCCGCGACCTGGACCGGCGGTCGCGACGCCGAAGGTTACGCTGAAGGATCTGGCACCCTGACCTGGCTCCGGACCGAAAAGAAATCACTGACCGGGTCGAACATTTCGTCTGGTAGAAAGGTTCCAATCAGCCATTACACGGGAAAAATGGTGCACGGAAAATTCGAAGGGCCAGTCACCACGATCGACCGCGGAAAATCCTTCCACGCCACCTTTGCCGACGGCCAGAGAAAGGGACACTGGATTTCCGGGGATGTGGTCGCCAAGGCGGCGGAAAGCGGGGAATCGAAGCCGGCGTCAGAAGAGCGCCCCGAGCCGTCGAGTTCGGCGAAGGCTACAACCACGACGGAAACGATCGAATCGGAACAACCAAAAGCTGCCGAACAAACAACCGAAGCCCCGGCCGAAGGTCC
>CAZFZG010000172.1:0-4679 GCA_964523205.1 uncultured Chthoniobacteraceae bacterium
CACAGCGTCCATGCAAAGCCCACGAGCCTCGGTCGCGGCCCGCGAGAGCGCTTCGATGTTTAAACTCATAAAAAGGAGCTTAGTTTATGGTTTTAGATCGTGGATTTCGCAATCCCTTTCCACATTTGTCGGTCGCACTGGGCAAATGCGAGCTATCAATTGGGCAAAAACCCGGTTTCCTCGATCCGAGGCGCCGGGGCTGAATAACTTGTGAATAAAAGTCGGCAAAAGGGCTGCTTTGTTCACAGCTTTCGGTGAATAATGGCTTAATTTTCCGGGTAGTGCGGCCTAAGTTGTCGACCGTGGCATGAAATTGTCGCAAATGCCTGCGGTCTTACGCGAGATCGGCGTTTCGCCGGTGAAGAGTCTTGGACAAAATTTTCTGCACGATCGCAACCTTGCCAGCTGGATCGTCGATCAAGCAAAACTAAGCGCAGAGGACTACGTCGTTGAAATCGGCCCCGGGCTGGGCGCGTTGACTGAGTTTGCACTTGCGAAAGGCGCCCACGTTCTCGCGATCGAGAAAGACAAGCGTCTGGTGAAATTTTTGCGTGAGAAATTCGCCGACGAAACTGTCGAAATCGTGCACGGCGATGCGCTCGAATTCGATACCCGAGTCTTGTACACGAAGAGGCGAGTAAAGTTGCTAGGGAATCTTCCCTATTATGTTTCGAGTCAATTGCTGTTCAAGTTCCTGGGATATCCCAGCGCTATATCGCTGTCACTGTTGATGTTACAAAGAGAGTTAGCGAAGCGTCTCGGAGCTTCTCCGGAGACCAGCGACTACGGAGCACTCACTTTGCAAATTCAGTTGCACTATCATGTCGAATATTTGCGAACAATTCGCGCAACCGTGTTTCTGCCGGAGCCGGACGTCGACTCTGCTCTCGTCTGTATCTCGCCGCGCGACGAAGGTGAACTACCAGCGTGCGATCACAACACCTTCGCACGACTTGTCCGGCGTGGTTTCTCGCAACGACGAAAGCAACTTGGCAAACTAATTCGCGAAGAAGCGCCGGCTTGGGAAGCGATTGCTGTCCAGTTGGGATTGAATCCGAAAGCGCGGGCGGAAGAACTTTCGCTTCAGCAATGGATCGCACTCGCGAATCAGGTGTCCCCGATTATCCCTCCAAGACCGGCCGATTTGCCAGAGGAGCAGTTTCAAGTCGTGGACGAGCAAGACCGGCCCACTGGGGGTGCTTCCCGGAGCCAAGTGCATGCGAATAACTCCCTTCATCGGGCAGTCCACGTGCTGATTTTCAATTCCGCAGGCGAGGTTTTCCTCCAACTGCGGTCCCGGCTCAAAGATCGACATCCGCTTACCTGGGATTCCAGCGCCGCGGGGCACGTAAATGTGGGCGAAGACTACGACAGGACTGCAGCGCGAGAGCTGCGGGAGGAACTAGGGATCGATCCCGAATTGCAAAGGATTGCCAAGCTGCCGGCTTCCGAGCAAACCGACTTTGAATTCATTTGTTTATATCGCGGATCGTATGACGGCGAATTGCGTCCGAATGCGAGCGAGGTTGAGGCGGTTCGGTCTTTTCCGCCACAGATCGTTGACGAATGGATCAAGGCGCGACCGCGCGAATTTTCGCCGGGATTCGTGAAGTGCTGGAAAGTCTCGCGCGGAAAAAACCCTTAGCGACGACGACGACGACGCAATGTCGATCTTTTCCCGCGCTTGGGAGCACGGCCTATCGCTCTTTTTTTGAATCTTCGCGCCGCCCGCCGCGCGCCTTCCTTTCCGCCGTAAAGTGAATCACTAAACATTCGGGTAACGGAATTCTTGCCGCGCAAAAAATGGACCTGAAATCCGTGGGTTTGTTTCTTGGCGCGCCTTTTAGTGTCGATGCGCCGGATATTCGGTTCGGAGTCTGGATTGGATCGTCTTCGCATGAGCGTCTGCCTAACAACTACTTCAAACAACGCCAGAATCAATGAGTCGCGCTGTTTTTATCATTTCAATTGCGTTTTCTCCGGCGTCGGCAAATTCCAGCGCCGCCAATTCTTTTCGTATTCAGCGACCGGCAGCAGCACGTAACAGGGATGTCGCGACGCGCGCATCCAAGTGATCATTCTTACCAACTCCGGTTGGGCCATAGTCGTGCAACCGGTCGTGGCACGGTTCACCCCACGGCGAATATGAAAGAAAATCGCGCTGCCCGCGCCTGGTACGGGGGGATCGGAATTGTGCCGAATCTCGACCAGCCAATGATAGGCGAAATCCCCAGATCGCATTTTTTCGTGAGTATAATTGTCGGGAGGATTTTGGGGGTCGATCACGGTATGGCGATTGTAATTGGGCGAGCGCGGATCATCGCTCCAAACGTCGGCTTCGGTGACCTGATGGTAGGGATAGTCACCGCCGGTCGGCAGTTTCGGCTCGTAACCAAACACCTCACCGATTGCGAAAATCCCGGCCGGGGCCCGGCCGTCGCGTTCTTTCTTGTGTAAACCGGACTCGTCCTGACCGGCGAGACCGCTTCCCCAAGCCAGGCCATGCTTGCCAAACAGAACCGGAATTGGCGCGCTGACAGCAGTCCAATCGTCTTTTCCACGCTCGAATCGCTGCAGTTTCCCGTGCATTGAATTCCAGTCTGGCGCGACGGCCACGATAAGCTGGGAGCAATTCGCTGGAACGCCACCGGCATCGGCGCTACTCACTATGCTTAAGAGTGCACCGAACAAGACTGCGCGTAAGATCGATATAAACATTCGCAAATGTAGCCGCTCAGATTATTGATGTCCTCGTTTGTCGTGAAAAAAATCTGGGCTGTTCTAATTCTGCTCGGGATTGTTTTCGTTAGCTACGCGCCGGCCTTGCGCAACGGATTTGTTTGGGACGATACCGCTTTGATCTTGCGCGATCCGCTGATCCGCAGCTGGCGACTCGTTCCCGAAGGTTTCAATCATTTCCTTTTTATCGACGCCACGCCTTCAGATTTCTATCGGCCGGTGCAACGGCTCAGCTACACGCTCGATTACGCGCTGGTGGGATTTCAACCCGCGCTCTATCACGTAACCAGCGTCGTATGGCATGGCGTTGCGGCCATCGCGCTGCTCTTCTTCGCCGAAGAGCTCCTTGTTACTTTCGGAATCGCGCGACCCAAGAGTCGCCTCATCGGGCTAATTGCGGCAGTTGTATGGGCGATTCACCCCGTGCAAAGCGCGGCGGTCATTTATATTTCGGGGCGGGCGGATGCGCTCGCGGCATCGTTTGGATTTCTCGGTCTTTTCTTTCTTCTTCGCGCCGAACAAGCGAGAGGCGGACGCAAGTTGTGGCTATTCGTCGCGAGCGGCGTGGTTTTTCTTTTGAGCGCACTCAGCAAAGAAGCCGGTCTGATTTTTCCGGCAATTGGGCCGCTGATTTTCCTGCTCAGAAAAAATTATGGGGACTCCTGGAAAACGGCAGTAGCGACAGCTTTTGCAGGGGCAATCTACTTTGTTCTGCGCTTCGGCGCAGAGCACAATCCTGCGCCACAGCTCACCGTGCCGCCTCCGCCTCTGGTCCGGCCGATTATCGTCGCGCGCGCGGTCGCTGAATATGCCGGTTTGATCTTGTTTCCGTTGAATCTGCATATGGACCGCGATGTGGAGACGCAGCCGAGCGGTTTCAGCGAAGCGAGCCTTGCCCATGCCGCGTGGCGAGAGCTGCAAACGTTGCTTGGGCTTGTGTTGATCGCGGCGTTCTTTTACTGGTTGTTTCGCGTTCGCAAACGCAGTCCCGCCGCCTTCGTTTGTCTGCTGTTCGCGCTCATCAGCTACTTGCCCGTCAGTGGAATCATCGCGTTGAACGCGACTGCTGCTGAGCACTGGATTTATCTGCCGAGCGCTTTCCTGTTTCTCGCCATCGCGGTTGAGCTCGCATCGATAGCGGAGCGGCTGCGGCAAAGAAGATCGAAAATCGTCTTCGCATCTGCCATGCTGGCGATTTGGCTCATCTTTCTCGGCGTTCGCACATTCGCGCGCACGTTCGATTGGAAAGATCAACGGACATTTCTCGAGCGAACAATCGCTTGCGGTGGCGACTCCGCCCGAATGCTCATCAACTTGGGCGGATTGGAACTGAATGACGGCAGATTGGAAGACGCTGCTGTTCATTTGCACGCTGCCCTGAAAAAGAAACCCGACCAGCCGCTCGCGATCATCAATCTCGCGGCGCTGGCATTAAAGCAGAACGACTTCAAGGTCGCGCGCGAGCTGCTTAACCGGGCCACCCAGATGCCAATCGTGGACGCGGAGGCGCAGCGAATGTTGGCCGTGCTGGAGTACAAGGAACATGGAAAAGTCGATGTGACGCGAATGAGGCTTGCCTCGCGGACCGGACCGCCCAATTGGGCGATCGAAAAAAATTACATTCAGCTGTTGGATGAAACCGGAACAAGGAGTGCAGCCATCAACGAATTACTCGGCTGTCTGCAAACGCAGTGGTATCGGGCCGATAGTTGGCTGTTGCTGAGCGAGCTGGAAACCAAAGCGGGCCACCCCGACCAATCGGCCAATGCCCTCGCACAAGCGCGAACTTACGATGTCCATCTGGGTGGTTCGAATCCAGCAGCAACCGGCACTACTGGCGGATCCGCTGAGACGTTGGGCAGTCCTTCAGGCAAAAAGATCTCTCCCAAAAAGAGCAGTGAAGGAGCCACTGAAGCGGCTCCGACACCTGGCGGAGAACA
>CAZFZG010000173.1:0-1755 GCA_964523205.1 uncultured Chthoniobacteraceae bacterium
GATCTGCCGCGCGATGTTGAAGTCGTGCGGCTTGTTTTTCAGCTTTCCGGCAAAGCGAGAAAGGCGGAGTTCTTCGGCCGCGTGCCCGAAAAAATCGAAACGGCTTTGTTTCTCGATGCCGACACGCGGGTGATCGACGAGGTGTCGCTCGGCTTTGAGAAAGCGGAAAGGCACGGTATCGCGATCGCGCCGGCGCCGCATTACTCGTTGGCGGATTTTCGCGATTTCCGCCAGGTCATGATCGAGGAAGGCGTCACCCCGCTGGGGCAGATGGTTTACAATACGGGTGTCATCTTCTCCACGCCGCACCGGCCGGAGGTTCGTGCTGTTTTCGACCGAACTCTGGCGCTCGCGCAGAAATATCGAGAAAAGCCATGGAACGAGCAGCCGTATCTTTCGCTGGCGATGGAGCTCTTGAGTTTCAATCCCTACACGCTTTCACCGAGTTTCAATCACCGCGGGTTCGGTGAATTGATCAGTGGCTCGATCCGCATCTGGCATTCGTATGAGCCGTTGCCGCGTGGCGCCGCCTCTTTGGAGAAGGGCTATCTTCACCGCCACGAAAAAGGTAAACTGGTCAAGGCGATAAAAGTTCCATCGTGATGGCGAACCTTTCGCCACGGATTGTTCTTCACATCGGCGCGCCCAAAACTGCGTCGACTTATTTGCAACGCCGGCTGCGAGCCAACGCCGCGGCTTTGCGAAAGCATGGCATCTACGTTCCGGTGATTCCCGCAGTCGCGGCGATGGCAGGCAACGCAAAACTTTTGGCAACGACGCTGAGTCAACGCCCATCATTGACGTTTCAACGCGGGTTTCCAGGAATCGACGTGCGCAAGCTCGATCCGGCTCGGATTATTTCCGAACTGCTTGCTGATTGGCGAGCTGACTCCGAATCGGTTGTTCTTTCGGCTGAAAACTTGCGACCAAATCACGCCCGGCGATTGCGCGAGCTGATTCCAATCTCGGCTCCGTGCGTGGTGGTTTTGTTCGTGCGGCGCCAGGACCGTTGGATCGATTCCTATTTCAATCAAATGGTCAAGACGAACGAAACCGCCGAAGAGATCGGCGCATTTGTGGCAAGACTGTGCGATACCGATGGCGAAAGATTGTGCCGGCCCGATTGGTTCGCGCATTACGAAGCGTGGCGCGGCGCCTTCGACAGTTGCCGCGTGGTCTTCTATGACGAAGTCGCGTCCGACGTGTTTGGCGCGTTTTTCAGTGCAGGCGGTCTGCCGCCGCCACTATCTGACGTGATCGACGTCGATCCGGCTCAAGTCTCGATGAACACTTATGAGACTGCGTATTTGCTCGATCTCAAACAACCGATTGAGTTTTCAGATTTTCTCAGGCGCAAAGCTGCCAGCGAAAAAGCCTGTCGCCACCTTGGCCTCCAAAAAACTCAGAGCTTTCTCGCCGACGTCGATCTTGGGCGTTTGCACGAGCGCTTTGACGAATCGAACCAGCGTCTGGTCGCCGCGCTCGGTCGACCAGACAATCCGCCGCCGTTGCAATTGGATGTCAGAACAGACTCAGATTCTTATTGCGATTTGCGCCAGCTGCGCGCCTCCAAAACTTATGGCCAGTTTCGCGAATTGGCCGACGCAATTTATTCGCGGCGCAAGCGGCGTTCCTGGTTTTCTTTTGGAGCGCGATGAAACCAAACCTGCTCCTAATTATGTGCGATCAGCTCCGGGCCGATGCGCTCGGTTGTACCGGAAGCTGGGTGAAAACTCCGCACATCGACCGGATCGC
>CAZFZG010000173.1:1855-4673 GCA_964523205.1 uncultured Chthoniobacteraceae bacterium
ATCATTTGTCACATGACTGAACGATGGAGATCGCTCGGTCTGTTGGAGTCTTTTCAGAGGGACATGAAAGAGCGCGGCGGCAAGAATCGGACGCTGGTTCGGCCGTCGACGCTTCCGTTGTCGGAATATTACGACGTCTACGTCGGGCAGCGCGCGAAAGAATATCTTCACCATTACCACCGGACAGAGCCGTGGTTTTGCTGGGTCAGTTTCGCCGGACCGCACGAACCTTGGGACACCCCGGAGCCGTTCGCCAGCATGTATCGCCCGCAAGATATGCCGGAGCCATTCAAGCGGCCCCCGACAAAGCGGGGCGGTCCGACCGGAGAGTTGGATAGGCGATTTGCGGAGAGTCCACGAGGCGGAATTCGGAACGCGAAAGAGCTGCGCGCAAGTTACGCGGGAAAGGTTTCACTCATCGACGATCAGGTTGGACAAATCCTGGGGGAAATTGAAGCGCGCGGAGAACTGGATCGAACGGTGATCCTATTCACCTCCGATCATGGCGAAATGAACGGCGATTACGACCTGATCCATAAGTCCAACTTCCTGAATCCGGCAGTCCGCGTTCCATTCATTGTTAGCACACCGGAAAGCCGAAACTCGCCTCGAGCCGGAGCAACAAACGACAGCCCGGCCGAATGGTTTGATGCCGGCCCGACTTTGGCTGAATTTGCGGGCGCAAAGCTCGATTATACCCAATTCGCTCGTTCGGTTGGGCCGACTCTTCGTGATCCAAAGCACGAACATCGCAGTTTCGCGATATCGGAACTACTCCACGAAATCATGTACCTCGATCGCGATTGGAAGCTGCTGCTGAATCGAAAGGGCGAAGCTTATCGATTGTTCGACGTAAAGAACGACCCGCAGGAAATGAATGACCTGGTCCGCGGTCCCGGGCGCGGACCGCTGGTCATGGAATTGAAGAGCAAGGTCGCCGATCGTCTCAAGCAGACGGGAAAGACGTAACCGCAGGGAGTGACTCCGGCGCGATGCCCGGCTAAACGCCTTCGACCACGAGCATGTGAGTACGCGCGGTGCGGTGGCGCATCTTGCGCGGCTCGCGGTATTCCTCGCAATTGAGCCACTCTTTGGCGCGCTCCATCGTCGGGAATTCGAGAATAACGATGCGTTTCGGTTTCCAATCGCCTTCCAGTACTTCGGTTTTGCCGCCGCGAACGATGTATTTTCCACCGTATTTGTGAACCGTAGCCGCCGCCTGCTTTTTGTATTCTTCGTAGCCGACTGGGTCGGTAATTTCTATTTCGACGATGATGTAGGCAGACATTTCGAACGGATGAAGGATGAGGAATGAACGATGAAATGGAAATTATCTGCCGTTGTGGCGGGAATCTTTGGCGGCCAGTTCGGGAATTTTCTTCCGGCGCCGCAACCGCATCCAGTTGTTCCAGGTTTTACGCAAACTGTCGCGCGGGGTGAGATATTGCTCGTTGAGCTCGTTGCTCTTTAGGATCTGGGCCAGGATTCCTTTCACCGAAAAATCGTAGGTGTTCAAAATTGTGTAGGCCGTGCCGACCGCGGCGGCGTGGTGTGCGTCGCTCGCGGCGATCATCGGCAGATTGCGGACCTGGGCGTACTTGAAGGCGTAACGATTGTAGCGACGCAATGTGGTCGCGGCATTGAACACTTCGATTGCGTCGATTGGCAACGTTTCCAACACCGAAAGACGAATTCCGGCGCGAAAGAGATCGTAGGGGTGCGGTGGAATGGCCAGACCGCCGCGCTGGTGGATCATTTCGCAAACTTCGCGCGCTGGTTTTCCTTTCAAATACGGCAGTTCGGCGCCGATGCACAGAAGGTGGCCGTCGGCCGTGGTAACTTCGACCCCGGGCAAAACCAGAAAGCCCTCGACCGGCTGGCCGTCAAGCCGCATCAAACCTTTTTCAAGCATGTAAGTGACCGCGTCGCACGTGTTGTGATCGGTAATGGCGATTCCGTGGAGACCTTTCGCCTTGGCCGTGGCGATCAGATCCTCCGGGCTGGAAACGCCGTCGCCGGAGAAAAAAGAGTGAGTGTGGAGATCGAAGTTGAAAGGCATATGGATGTCGACTGGCGTCAGTGGCTACACAAGTTCTTCGGCCAGGACGTCCGGTTCGGATGCAGTTTCTGAAACGACCTCACTTGGTTGATTAAATTGCAAATCGTAAAGCCGCCGATAGTAGACTGATTTTTCCAGTAATTCGGCGTGGGTCCCGATTTCTTTGATGTTGCCATCCTCGAGCACGACAATTTGGTCGGCCGACAAGATTGTCGAGAGGCGGTGGGCGATCGCAATCACGGTGCGACCGGCGGAAAGCTTTTCGAGAGCCTTTTGAATCTGTTTCTCCGATTCGGTGTCGAGCGATGAAGTCGCTTCATCGAGAAGAAGGATCGGGGCGTTCTTGAGAAGTGCGCGGGCAATGGCCAGGCGCTGTTGCTGCCCCCCGGAGATAAGGCAGCCTTTGTCGCCGATCACAGTGTCGTAACCATTTGGCTGCGCTAGAATAAAGTCGTGGGCAAAGGCGGTCCGGGCGGCGTCGTAAACTTCTTCCGGAGTCGCGTTGAGCCGGCCGAATTGAATGTTTTTGAAAATGGTCTCGTGAAACAAAAATGTTTCCTGGGTGACGAGGCCGATTTGCTCGCGCAAAGATTTTTGAGTCAAGCTGCGCAAATCGTGTCCATCGATTTTCACCGCGCCGGATGTTGGATCGTAGAGGCGCAAAATGAGCGATAACACCGTGCTCTTTCCGGCGCCGCTGGCCCCGACGAGAGCATACGTTTTGCCCGGTTCGATATGGAGATTGACGTTCTGGACCGC
>CAZFZG010000174.1:0-4656 GCA_964523205.1 uncultured Chthoniobacteraceae bacterium
CACGCTCTGCCAAATGTCCCTGGCAAAAGTATTAAGGGCATACTCGTCGAATATGGTCCCGGTGTTAAGTCCTCGGCCCATATGCACCCCAAGTCTGCTTTCATTTATGCAACCGTTCTCGAAGGAGCGATCCGAACGTCGGTCAATGATGGACCCGTCGTTATTTACCGCGCCGGACAGAATTTCCCCGAGATGCCTGGTGATCGACACAGTCTTGATGAGAATGCGAGCACGACCGAACCGGCCAAGCTGCTGGCCGTGTTCGTGGTCGATACCGACGAGAAGGAACTGTTAACGCCGTACAAAAAATGAGACGACGAGGAAGGTAAAATTTTGCGAATAATCCTTACCGCTTGATCAACCGACGGAGCACTGGCGCCAAATGTAGATCGACAATGACCCGTTGCCGGTCATGATTGTGAAATGAAACGCGACGTCATTCTCACTGCGTTCGCAGTATGCGCGTTGCTCGGGGCCGCATGTTCGCGCAAGGCGCCGCAAGCCGGCCCGGCTGCGCCGGAAGTTTTGGTGACAACAGTGCAGCCGCGTGATGTGCCGCGGGTGTTGGAACGCGTCGCGACGCTCGATGGATTCATCAACGCCAACATCAACGCACAGGTGCAGGGCTACATCGTCTCGCGCGATTACAAGGAAGGCAGTGTGGTAAAAAAAGGCGATCTCCTTTTTCAAATCGATCCGCGACCATTCGACGCCGCACTAGCTCAGGCGAAGGGAACTTTGGCAAAAGATCAAGCAAACCAGGCGAAAGCAGACGCAGACGAAAAGCGCGCGTTGGATTTGTTTAACAAGAAAGTCATTAGCGACCAGGAGCGAGATACCGCCATCGCCGCGGCCGGCTCCACCAGGGCAAATGTCCAGGCAGATGAAGCAGCCGTGAAGCAAGCCGACCTCAATCTTGGCTACACCAGGGTCACCGCGCCGATCGATGGCATTGCCGCGATCGCTACCGCGCAAGTTGGCGATCTAGTTGGTCCAAGCACGGGACCGCTTACGAGCGTTTCGCAACTTGATCCGATCAAGGCGATCGTCACTGCCGGCGAAGGGCCGTTCAACGATTTTGTTTCGCGCCATCCGGATGCGGATGAACGCCAGCGTTACGTTAACTCGCTCGTGTTCGAATTAATTCTCGGCGACGGCAAGATCTATTCGCACAAAGGAAAATTTTATGCGCTTGATCGCAATTTAGATCCGAAGACGGGCTCAATTCGCTACGAGGTGACGTTTCCAAATACGGGCAACAATCTGCGACCGGGTCAATTCGGAAAAGTGCGTTTTGTCGCCGACATGAAGAAAGACGCGATGGTAATTCCGCAGGAAGCCGTGAATGAGGTCCAGGGCAACTATCAAGTCGCGGTTGTCGATCAAACCAACAAGGTCAGCCTTCGTCCGGTAAAAATGGGAGAAAGGATCGATTCGCAGTGGGAAGTGACCGACGGATTGAAACCGGGCGACAAGGTCATTGTCCAGGGCTGGCAGAAAGTTCGCGAAGGTTCGTCTGTTACGCCGAAGGAGTGGACGCCTCCGGCTCAATCACCGGCGCCGCAAACATCAACAAGCCCGCCGAAACCCTGATCGCATGTCGGAGTTTTTCGTCAGGCGGCCAATTGTCGCCATTGTCATTGCGATTTTAATGACGTTGATCGGCGGGGTCTGCATTCTCGCGCTGCCGATCGCGCAATATCCGCAAATCGCGCCACCGGAAATTCAGGTGCAAACGCATTACACCGGGGCGGACGCGCTCACGATCGAACAATCCGTCGCGGCGCCGATCGAGCAGCAGATGAGCGGCGTGGACAACATGAATTACATGTACTCGATCAACTCGAATAGCGGCGACATTCGATTGATCGTCAATTTCGACGTCGCGACCGATCCGAACATTGATCAAGTCCTGACCCAGCTCCGAGTGGCGCAGGCGCAATCGCAATTGCCGCAGGACGTAAACAACTACGGCTTGACCATCAAGAAATCGACGACCGCCCCGTTGATGTTGGTCTCGCTCTATTCGCCCAACCGCACCTACGACAACATTTTTCTGGCGAACTACGGCTACATTAATTTGTTCGATCAACTCACCCGACTGCCGGGAATTGGAAACGTCCAGATTTTTGGCGCGGGCCAGTACGCGATGCGCTTGTGGGTAAAGCCCGATCAGCTCGCCAAGCTCGGAATCACTGTGCCCGACATTATCAGCGCCGTGCAAAAGCAGAACAACGTCAATCCGGCTGGACAAGTTGGAGGCGAGCCGATTCCGAGTGGACAAAAGTTCACTTACACCGTCCGCGCGCAGGGACGGTTGCAAACGCCTGAGGAATTCGGCGAAATCGTGGTTCGGGCGAATCCGGACGGATCGTTCGTTCGAGTCAAAGACATCGCTCGGATCGATCTCGGCGCGCAAACTTACAACTTAAGAGGCAGGCTTAACGGACGCCCCGCGGCGATTCTCGCTTTGTATCAGTTGCCGGGAACTAACGCCGTCAAAGCCGCGCAATCTGTGCGCAAGTTAATGGCGGAGGCGAAGCAGCGAATGCCCGCAGACATGGATTTCGCCGTCTCCCTCGATCAAACGCTCTCCGTCACGGAGGGTATGCAGGAGATTTTGAAGACGCTGCTCGAGGCGCTCGCCCTGGTTGTACTCGTCGTTTTCGTTTTCTTGCAAGGCTGGCGCGCGACGCTGATTCCGCTCTGCGCGGTGCCCGTTTCGTTAGTCGGAACGTTTATCTTGTTCCCACTTTTTGGATTCTCGATCAACACGCTTTCGCTCTTCGGACTTGTGCTCGCGATCGGTCTTGTGGTCGACGACGCGATCGTGGTGGTCGAAGCCGTTGGACGCCACATCGAAGAAGGAATGTCGCCGCGTGACGCGACACTTCAGGCGATGCGCGAAGTCTCAGGAGTAGTAGTCGGGGTCGCACTCGTACTTTCGGCCGTCTTCATTCCGACCGCATTTCTCCCAGGTATCACCGGCAGATTGTATCAACAGTTCGCAGTGACAATTGCGATCTCGGTCATTTTCTCCGCCTTCAACGCGCTCTCACTCAGCCCGGCACTTTCCGCGCTGTTACTGCGCCCGCGCAAGAAAACCCGCGGGCCGCTCGGTTGGTTCTACGACCGATTCAATCGCGTTTTCGCCAGCGCTACCCACGGGTATGTAAACTGGTCGCGGGCAGCGATTCGGAAAACTGTGCTGAGTTTCGCATTGCTGCTCGTTCTTGCGATTGGCGCCGGTTTTTTTGGGAAAAGGTTGCCGAGCGGCTTTCTGCCGGAGGAAGATCAGGGCTACGTTTTTCTCGCGCTTCAACTTCCCGATGCATCGTCGCTCGAGCGCACCGATCAAGTCTGCCAAAAGATCGAGGAATTCCTCCGGCAAACGCCCGGCATCCAATACACCACCAGCGTCGTTGGATTCAGTCTGCTGAGTCTGGTCCAAAATACCTACAGCGCCTTTTTCTTCGTGACTTTTAAACCTTGGAGCGAGCGCACGAAACCGGAAGAGCAGTACACCGCAATCAAGGCGCGGTTAAACCAATACCTCGGCAGTCTCAGCGAAGGCATCGCGTTTGCGTTTCCGCCACCGGCGATTCCCGGCGTCGGCACATCTGGTGGATTCACCTTCATGCTTGAAGACCGTGCCGGCAAAGACGTCCCGTTTCTCGCGCAAAACGTGAAGACATTTCTAGATGCAGCCCGCAAACGGCCGGAGCTCGGCACCTTGATTCCGACATTTTTGCCGAATGTGCCGCAGGTTTTCGTCAAGGTCGATCGCGACAAAGTGGTCAAGCAGGGCATCGATCTCGCCTCGGTTTATCAAACGCTCCAGACATTCATGGGCGGATTTTTCGTGAACTACTTCAACCGCTTCGGCCGCACCTGGCAGGTCTACATCGAAGCGGAAGGCGATTATCGAACCGACGCGAAGAACGTTGGGCAGTTTTTCGTCCGCAACTCGACTGGCACTCCGGTGCCGCTCGATGCCATCTCGACGATCGAGAACATAGCTGGTCCGGAATTCACATTGCGTTACAACGAATATCGCGCCGCGCAGATCAACGGCGCCGCCGCCCCTGGCTACAGCTCATACCAGGCGATGAATGCCCTCGAGGAAACTTTTCGACAAACCATGCCTTATGAGATGGGCTACGATTATCTCGGCCTGTCGTTTCAGGAAAAGAAAGCGCAGCAAGGCGTCTCACCGACTTTGGTTTTTGGAATGTCACTCTTGTTCGTGTTTCTGATCCTAGCCGCGTTGTATGAAAGCTGGTCGCTGCCGTTCAGCGTCTTGTTGGGTACGCCGGTCGCGGTGTTTGGCGCATTTCTGACGCTGTGGGGGCGCGGAATGCAAAACAACATTTACGCCCAGATCGGTCTCATCATGCTCATTGGTCTTGCCGCGAAAAACGCAATTCTGATCGTCGAGTTCGCGAAGGACGAATACGAGAAGGGCAAACCCCTCCTCGATGCCGCGCTAGAAGGCGCGCGATTACGATTGCGTCCGATCCTGATGACTTCCTTCGCCTTCATCTTCGGCCTTCTGCCGCTTTGGTTCGCCAGCGGCTCGGGTGCCGTCGCCCGTCGCGTGCTCGGCTCGACCGTCATTGGCGGAATGATCGCAGCATCCGGCATCGCCATCTTCCT
>CAZFZG010000175.1:0-4606 GCA_964523205.1 uncultured Chthoniobacteraceae bacterium
ACTATTTAAGTGCTGGTCGGTGGAAAAAATTGTACCGGCTGGAGAGGACCGGCGTGTTTATCGATATCTGGCAGTTCAGGACCAGGGCAGTAATCACCCCAAGCAAAACCCAACGCGACCATTCACGTTTTGTCCAAGCTGCCACTCTGTCGATCGCGTAGGCAAACAACAGAAAGAAAGGGACGGCGGCGCCGTTCAACAAACGTCCCGAAGTAAAATAAGGATACTCGCGCGAGGGGTAGGGACATTCGTGGAAATCAAAACGAATCGACAACAGGGCGAGAAAACCGACCAATGAGATGAAACTGAGAAGCGCGGTCCACAACAGAGCGCGATTCGGTTCCGATCGTCTCCGCATTACAAGACTAGCAAGCGCAATCAGCAGCGCGACTGTAGATGACGTCCAGTAGAACGCGTCACTCCACCACGTCGCCAACCGGTCGCGATGCCAGATGAACTCACCCCGCCAAAAACTTGCAATCAGCTCCGCCCAGAAATCCTTTGCGCCCCGTGGTGTAAAGATTGGATGCGACCACCAGTCGGCGAACGCTTTTGGCGTCCAGCCTAACAATTCGATTTTTGACTTGGTTGCGGTCAGATCGCCGAAGTGATTCGCGTTCCATGCAAACCAGATTCCCAGCGGCACCGCGGCAGAAATGAGAAACGCAACGAAGATCGACAATCCTCGTTGCGCAGTCTCTTTTCGTGCCAGCTGCACTGCTTTGAAAATCGCGGCAAATGCTGTGACCCCCAACAGCGGAAGATTCGCGGTCTTGATCAAGCAGGTCGCGGCCAGCGCAAGTCCCAGCCAAACCGCGACGACGGCGCTCGGACGTTCGGATTGCCACAATTTGACCAGCGCGATGAAGGCGATCGCAAATACAACCGCCGACATCGCATCGCCCTGAATCGACCAGAACGAGCTTTGCGGCCAGATCGCAAGCAGCGTTGCCGTTGCGACCGCACGAAATTGTGCGTTTGGAAAAACAAGGCGTGCCGCTCGGTATCCCAACCAGACCAACGCCGTCGCTAGGGCGATATTCAAAAAGCGAGTCCAGTAGAGCGAGGACAAACCTCGGAAACCGACTGCGCGCCCGAGATCGAACCAGGCGCCGGTGATCGTATAATAAAGGGGCGGTTCGCCCGATTCGTGGTTGAGACGTGATTCCCAAAACGGGATTTCGTCGTCAAAAATTTTCTGTCGCTCTTCCGGTGATAGGAGCCAATTAGGCGGTGGATAGTTGCCGCCGTACTGCTGTGGGCTAACGAAATATTCCGGCGAGCTATAGACCGCGAAATAGAGCGCGGCTTCGGAAGCGAATGGCTCAATACCGTGTGGTGGTTTGCCGTGCGCGTATTTGACCACCAGATCGACATGCGCCTGCTCGTCGACGTTGTTGAAGAAGGGAAACCCGGCCGCGAAAACAAAGACTCGCACTGCGGCGATCGCGCAAAGGCAGAAAACAATCCAGCGCAGCTTTGCTTCCGATAATTTCATCTGAGCGATTCCGAGGCGAAGCGTTGTTTGATCACGGTCAGCGTGCCGTGTTCGGCGACATCGGGCGGCGCGCCGCTCTTTTGCGCGAGAGTACCTTCGATCTCGGTCCGATACGGTGATTGAGTTTCGATCACGAACACTGCGCGATCTTGATCACTCGGCTCGGGCTTTGGAATCGAGGCCGGATAAACCGGGCGATCCACGCCGAAAATGGATTCCGAGACGACGAGCTTTTCGTTCGTTTCGAAAATGAGCGGATAAACAAACGAAATGGTTGTCCAAACGGAACGAATTCCATTCTGTTGGAGATCTTGTTTGACCGCGTCGATGTCCGCACCTGGCACGCACACCATTTGGTGATCCTGCCGGTTGGGCGACAGGGTGAGTGTTTCAATTTGGTTGTGAGTCGCAGTGTCGATGATCGCCTCGAGACCACAGACAATCGTCGCCAGAAGAATCAGCGCGCCGAGGCCCCGCGCCAAAATTTGTTTTCCGGCGAACAGTTGGTCTACACAACGCGCCAGCAAGATCGACATGAAAAAGCTGGCACCGAGAAAATACCCTGGCACCCGGAGCGGCGCGATGATGTAAGGAACAAAGCTCACGCTGATTAGAAGGAGCGTCAGCAAGTCCTTGGTCGCTTCGTTCGTTAAAAAGCCGGAGTTGAAGGCAGCGCGAATCGATTTCCACCGCAGCGCGCCGCAGGCCGCGACAACCAAAGCAATGGCGGTTGCGAAATACAAAACATAGCCCGTCCATTTTATTCCGGGGTAATACCACAACACCGTATCCGCACTGAAGAATTTGGGCATCTCGCGGAAAACGATTTCGCGCCATGCGGATAAACCAAAGCGGGTCGCAAGTCCGCCTGCTTCCGGTTTTTCGAAGAATAAAAAATGCCAGTTCCGGTAGGAATGGGTGAGGTTCCACCAGATCGCGGGCGCGTAACCGACTACGAAGCCACCAAGCCCCGCTCCGAAACCCGCCATCGAAAATTTGCGACGCAGCAAAAGCAAACCCCAAAGCCCTACAATCGGAATCAAAAGAAGTTCCATTCCCCAAAAACTCAGGCCGCACAGAAGCCCGAATAAAAAAACATCGCGAACGCGCGCCGCGTCTTGTTTTTCAGTCGTCAGGAAAAGAATGACCAGCGCGGGAATCAGGAGAAAGTAAAAGGCGTAACCGCGTGGCTGGAAATGCCACTTCAGCAATCCCGGCCAGAGAGCGAAGATCAAACTGGCCAGGGTCGCGACGCGGATGGAGTAGAGTCGCGTCGTCATCGCGTAGAACAGGGTCAGGCAAACCAGCGACAAAATGACGGTAGGAATTTTCAGCGCGACCACGCCGACGCCGCACAGCCAAAACGGAATGACGGCGAGGTACGCTTCCCACGCGCACGAGGCGTTGTAAGAGATTCCGTAAAAATAAAACGGGAAATAACGGCCTTCGGAAATGTGTTTCCCCATCAAACCGATGATCGCTTCGTCACTTGTGAGGTGGGTTTGTGACAAAAATAGAATCGCAAACCGAACGATCGCCGTTCCAACGAGAATCAAAATGAACGGGAGATGGCGGCGCATCGCTGGCGACTCTTAAGGCCGGGTAAGCGCGCGCGTCAACGCCGATGTCGATTCTAGGTTGTCAGGCGCGCCGGCGAATTAGGGGACGCAATTCACTACCTGGCTTCAATGAGCAGCGTCGGTAGTCCGGAGAGTGTGCGGCACCAGGCACTGGCTTTGTGGTCGCTTCGCTCCCACGCCAGTTTGTTTGGATCTTTGTTCCATAGCCGCCCATTGCTGTTTCCTTCAAGAAGCGCCGAAAGTTCCTCTTCCGAAAACTCGCGCTTATCAAGACGGGCGTAACTTTCAGCGAGACTCAAATGTTTGAGAAACTGGACCAGAATGACGTAGTTCCCTTTTTGATACCTGTTAGTGGTGATGCCGTTCTTGTCAGGAGGACGCTGCTCGACTGGGTTTCCGAACAGGCCGGCTATTTCCTCCTCGGTATTGCCGAGCGCCGCAAACACGCTGGCGCTTAAACCAACGCATGCGATAGCGACTAGTAACAAGGTCCGTTTCATAATTAACCTTTAGTGTTAACTCGCTTCAGGCGAAATCCATCTTTCATCGCGCCGTAATTGCTCGAGTGCTCGATCAATCCGACGCCCTTTTTCCAAACAAACTTTGTGTAGTGACCGGAGTCGTGGCTGGTCAAGTAAGTGCATTCGTCGCTTTTAGTCTCGATCTTTGTTGTGTAAGGGCCCTCCTCGAAATCCATCTTGCCACCGGCAATTGCGCGGATGTCGGCTTGCTCAAAATCGGGTGGCTTGTCCATCGCCGAAAGTTTCTTAATCGCGGCCTCGTTGTTCTCTTCGTTTAACAGGAAGATGCGATCGTCGGTTGTGATGAAATATTGCGGCAGGATCTCGCGTTTTTGCTTGGCGTGGGATTTCAGATCGACAAATTCAATCTTGAAGATTGCGCCCCAGGGCGTCTGCGCGATCCGAGTAGTGACCACGCGCGCGGTGAGTGGAATTTCACCGTCGATATTCTCGTCGTTCCATTCCGTGCCGCGAAAATTTGCCGACACCGGTTTGTCATCCTTCGCATCGAGAAACGGATTCGCGGCTAACGCGGACCCGGCGCACAATGTCGATATCGTGACGATTAAAAGTTGAGCGCGAGGATTCACGCGCTGAAGAATATTGGCGCCGGAAGCACGGTCCCAGTTCTATTTTTGGCTGTCCGCGATTCGCTCCGCCTCAGCTTCCGCATTCTCGCCGTCAGCGTGCCCGATGATTCGCGAACGCTCCTTGTCCAGCTTGATGACTACGAGTCGAGTTTTGTCCCGCTTACCATTCTCGGTTAGACCGGCGATCCGATAAATCACCGCGTAGGGAATGAACTGTCCCTGGCGTTCCAATCCGCGCCACTCGACAACGTCGTTGGCTTTGTGCGGAAAGAATCCGATCCCCGCTCCGAGGTCCATCGTCGCCTCGCGAAGATCAATAATCGCCTTGCCGAATTTGATGTTGATCCAACTGCGCTCGTCGCCGCCCAGAAATTCCAGGTCGTATCCGCCGAATCCGCGAAACACGCCGCGAAAATC
>CAZFZG010000176.1:0-4484 GCA_964523205.1 uncultured Chthoniobacteraceae bacterium
TGTTTGGAAAAATGCCCACGATTAACCAGTTGATTCGGAAAGGACGCCGGAAGGTATCGATGAAATCGAAGTCACCGGCGCTGGCCAATTGTCCCCAGCGGCGCGGGGTGTGCGTCCAAGTTATGACGCGCACTCCAAAGAAGCCGAATTCCGCCTTGCGTAAAGTGGCAAAAGTACGGTTGACGAACGGCCAGGAAGTGATTGCCTACATCCCAGGGGAAGGGCACAACTTGCAGGAGCACTCCATCGTGCTCGTGCGCGGGGGTCGAGTAAAAGATTTGCCGGGCGTGCGCTATCACATTGTGCGAGGCACGCTCGACGCGCTTGGCGTTGATGGACGCCGGCGCGGCCGCTCCAAATATGGAGCGAAGCGCCCGAAAGGTGGCGCGGCCGGTGGAGGCGGTACTGCTAAGGCGGCAGCACCGGCAGCGGCCAAGGAAGAGAAAAAGTAAATTTTGAAACAGAAGATCGACAATGTCGCGACGGAAGAGAGTCTACAGAAAGGAAGAGCGCGTCGATTCCCGTTACGGGAGTCCGGCGGTCGCGCGTCTCATCACTACGGTGATGAAGCGCGGCAAGAAATCGCTCGCCGAGCGCATTGTCTACACCGCGATTGAGAAATCTCGGGAAGGATCTGATTCAGTTGATCCACTCGAAGTTGTAAACAAGGCGATCGAAAACGTTCGCCCACGGCTGGAAGTGAAGTCGCGTCGCGTCGGGGGCGCGACGTATCAAGTGCCGATGGAAGTTGCTCCGGCACGCCAAATTTCTCTGGCTACGCGTTGGATCGTGCAATATGCCGACGGCCGGAAAGGCATGCCGATGGCCGAAGCCCTGGCGGCTGAAATCAAAGACGCGGCCTCAGGTCAGGGCAACGCAATCAAGAAACGCGAGGACACCCACAAAATGGCGCAAGCAAACCGCGCGTTTGCGCATTTCCGCTGGTAATTCTATGGCGACCGCGACCGCAGAGAAGAAAAAACCAGCCGCGGCGAAAGGTCCGAATTCGCCAAATCGCAAATTCCCGCTCGAGCGGACGCGAAATATCGGTATAGCGGCGCACATTGACGCCGGTAAGACCACGATTACCGAGCGCGTTCTATTTTACACCGGCTACATCCACAAAATGGGTGAGGTGCACGAAGGCACGACTGTCACCGACTGGATGGAGCAGGAGCGCGAGCGCGGAATCACGATCACTTCGGCCGCGACGACGTGTTCGTGGGCGCAAAAAAAAGAAGAAGGCGTCTACAAGGTTTTTGAAGGCATCAACCAGCGCATCAACATCATCGACACGCCGGGCCACGTTGATTTCACGGCGGAAGTTGAACGTTCGCTGCGCGTGCTGGACGGCGCGATTGCCGTTTTCGATGGCGTCGCCGGCGTCCAGCCACAATCCGAAACCGTTTGGCGGCAGGCGACGAAATACAACGTCCCGCGGCTCGCTTTCATCAACAAGATGGACCGCGTTGGCGCCGATTTCGCGATGTCGGTGGACAGCATTCACAAAAAACTCGGCGCAAACGCCTGGCCGGTGCTGTTGCCGCTCGGCAGGGAAGATCAACTCCGCGGGCAGCTCGACGTTATTAATAAGAAAGCGATCATCTATTCGGAGAACGATCGCCTTGGATCGACATATGAAGTGACCAACGTCCCGAAGGAACATGTCGATGCGGTTGAAAAGGCCTACAAAAAGCTAGTCGAACAAATTTCAAACATCGACGACGAAGTCGCGGAAGTCGTTCTTGAAGAAAAACCGGTCACGCCGGAGCTGTTGAAGAAGGCGATCCGCCGGCAAACGATTGCGAACAAATTCGTTCCGGTGATCGGCGGTTCCGCGCTGAAGAACATTGGCATTCAATATTTAGTCGACGCGGTGGTCGATTATCTCCCGAGTCCCTTGGACATTCCGCCGGCGAAAGGTCAGAACCCCGACACCCACGAGCCGATGGAAGCGCCGACGGATGATAACGCGCCGTTTTGTTCGCTCGCGTTCAAATTGTGGAGCGATCCATTTGTCGGAAAATTGGTTTTCTTCCGTGTTTACTCCGGCACGCTCAGCAAAGGCGACACGGTTTACAATCCGCGCACGAACAAACGTGAGCGGATTTCGCGTTTAATACAGATTCAGGCGGACAAGCGCGAAGATATCGAGACTTGTTATTCGGGTGACATCGCCGCGATCGTCGGAATCAAGAACATCACTACCGGCGACACGCTGTGCGATGAAGATCATACGATCCTCCTCGAACCGCCGTCGTTTCCTGATCCGGTTATTTCGATGGCGATTGAGCCAAAGACGAAGCTGGACCAAGAAAAGATGGGCGTGGCTCTGCAGCGGTTGTCCGAAGAGGATCCGACTTTCAAGGTTTACACCCACGAAGACACCGGCCAAACGATCATTGCCGGCATGGGCGAGCTGCATTTGGAAATTATTCGCGACCGAATGTTTCGTGAATTCAAGGTGGATGCGAATGCGGGCAAACCGCAGATCGCGTATCGCGAGACGATCACGAGCAATGCGCACGGTGTTGGCAAGTTGATCAAGCAATCCGGCGGGCGCGGTCAGTACGGCCACGTGGAAGTCGATCTTAGGCCGGCCGAGCGCAGTAAAGGTCTGCTTCTCGAGAACAAGATCGTCGGCGGTATTATTCCGCGCGAATACATCCCGGCGGTGAAGAAGGGGATCGAAGAAGCGATGCTCGACGGCGTGCTCGGCGGTTATCCGGTTGTCGATGTTGAGTGCGACATCGTGTTCGGAAGTTTCCACGAAGTGGATTCGAGCGAGCTCGCATTTAAGATGGCGGCGATTTTCGCGATGAAAGACGGTTTCCGAGCGGCCAAACCGATCCTGCTCGAGCCGATCATGAAGGTGGAAAACATCACGCCGGAAGAATATCAGGGCGACATTTGTGGCGACCTTAGCCGACGCCGCGGTGCAATTCAAAGTATCGAAGCCCGCGGCAATCTTGCGATCGTTCACGCGCTGGTGCCGCTCGCTGAACTTTTCGGTTACGCCACCGCGATCCGTTCCTTATCGAAAGGCCGTTCGAGTTACTCGATGGAGCCGTCCCACTTTGAACCGGTGCCCGCGAACCTGGTGGCCGCCATTCTGGATCAGAAGGAGAAGAAGTAATGGCGAACGGGCAAAAGATTCGGATTCGCTTGAAGGCATTCGACCATCGAATGCTCGATCAGTCCGCGGTCGAAATCGTCGAGACGGCGAAACGCACGGGCGCGCGCGTGGCAGGCCCGATTCCACTGCCGACGCTGATTGAGAAATTCACGGTCAATCGTTCCCCCCACGTCGACAAAAAATCGATGGAACAATTTGAAATCCGCACGCACAAGCGGTTGCTCGACATTATCGAGCCGACCGCGAAAACGGTGGATGAGTTGAAGAAGCTGAACCTGCCTGCGGGCGTTGATATTACGATTAAGATTTAGTCGCTTGAGAATTTTCCCACGTCGCCAAAATGAGCATCGGTTTACTAGGACAAAAAATTGGCATGACCAGCGTCTACGACGCCAACGGTCGGCTTCATCCTGTGACCGTGATCGCGGCGGGCGATAACGTTCTCTTGCGTCGCCTAACGAACGAGAACGAAGGCTACTTTGCGATCCAAGTCGGGTTCGGTTCGCAAAAGGAATCGCGAGTGAGCAAAGCCGAGCTCGGCAATTTCAAGAAAGCGAATGTCGCGCCGCAAAGATTCGTGCGTGAGTTTCGTTTGAAGGCAGATCTGCCGGAAGGCGAAGTGAATCTTACCGTCACCCAATTTCAGCCCGGCGATTTCGTCGACGTGATCGGCCGCTCCAAGGGAAAAGGTTTCCAGGGCGTAATGAAGAAGCACAATTTCGACGGACAAGGCGCAGCCCATGGTTCGAAGACGCATCGTCGCAACGGCGCGATCGGAAATCGTTCCACACCGGGACGGATTTGGAAAAACATGGGGATGCCTGGTCATTTGGGCGATGAGCGCGTGACTGTTCAGAACCTGCAAGTCATGCAGGTGCGCGAAGCCGAGAAAGTAATTCTGGTTAGTGGGGCGGTCCCGGGCTGCAACGGAAGTTACGTGGTCGTTAGGCCGGCGATTAAGAATCCAGCCGTGCGAATCGCGTTGCATCAGCAGCACGCCAAAGCAGACGCAGCTGCGCTCGCCAAAAAACCGAAGAAAGCAGGGGAATTGGCTGAAGAGAGGAAGGCCCAAGCCAAGGAGGCGGCGAGGAAATGAGCGCGAAAGTTTTGACTAAAGCCGCTGCGAAGGAGGCGAAGATCGACATCATCGAAGATGGTCGCGGTTCGCAGGCCGTTCACGACGTCGTAGTAGCGATGCGCGCGGCGCGGCGTTCCGGTTCGGCAAACACGAAAACGAAGGCCGAGGTCGATATGTCCGGCGCGAAACCGTGGCGGCAAAAGGGAACCGGTCGGGCGCGTGCCGGTTATGTTTCATCGCCAATCTGGCGTGGCGGCGGCGTGGTGTTTG
>CAZFZG010000177.1:0-1827 GCA_964523205.1 uncultured Chthoniobacteraceae bacterium
AAAACCAGAAACTTTTTTAACGAAGTTAAGGTCGAGCTTCAGAAAGCTTCCTGGCCGTGGGACCCGAAGGAAAGAGGGTTCCGCAAATACAAGGAGCTGGTCGATTCGACCCTGGTTGTGATCATCGCGATGGTGTTGCTCGGCGGTTACGTCGCCCTGTTCGATTTCGTGCTCGTGAACGCCGTCCACTATTTCACCCGGCTGCACTAATTATGGCCCAGACACTAGCAGGGAAAGATCAATGGTTCGTGGTCCACGTGCTCTCTGGTCAGGAGAACAAGGTTAAGGAGAACATCGAAAAGCGCGTGAAGACCGAGGAGATGAGCGATCTCATTTACGAGGTGCTCGTGCCGACGGAGCGCGTCTCGGAAATCAAGAAGGGCAAGAAGAGCGAGAGCACACGGAAGTTTTTTCCCGGTTATCTAATCGTAAACATGCATTTGCTCGATGAGAACAATCAGCTCGTCGGCCGGACTTGGTACTTCATTCGTGAAACGTCGGGCGTGATCGGTTTTGCGGGAACGAAGGATAAACCGATCCCGATGCGGCAGTCGGAAGTCGAATCGATGCTCGCGCAAATGAAGGAGCGCGAAGAAAAGGTGAAGCCCAAAGTCAGCTTCGAAGTCGGCGAGACAGTGAAGGTCGCCGATGGTCCGTTCCAAAATCAGAACGGCATCGTCGAAGAGATCGATCCCGAGCGGGGCAAACTCCGCGTTTCGGTCACGATCTTCGGACGCGCAACGCCGGTTGAGCTCGAGTACTGGCAAGTCGAGCGCGGCTAAGATCGACATCTATCAACCATCAACTAAGAACTATTCTTGAATGGCTAAAGAAGTTGTAGCTCATATAAAACTCCAGATTCCCGCTGGTCAGGCGAATCCCGCGCCGCCGGTCGGTACCGCGCTCGGACCGCGCGGCATCAACATCATGGCGTTCTGCAAGGAATTTAACGCCGCGACCCAAAAACAGGCCGGCGATATTCTTCCGGTTGTGATCACGGTCTACAAGGATAAGTCGTTCACTTTTATCACCAAGAGTCCACCAGCCGCGGTCTTGTTGAAGAAAGCGGCGAACATCGCGGCCGGATCCAAGGAGCCGAACAAAGAAAAAGTTGGCAAAGTTACGCGCAAACAGGTCATGGACATCATCAACACCAAGCGGAAGGACCTGAACGCGCGCGATGACGAAGCCGCCTTCCGAATCATCGAAGGCACTGCCCGCCAAATGGGCCTCGAAATCGTCGATTAAGGATCGACCCGCCTTCGTCCCGCAGTCGCGGGACTACGGCGCGGAAGGTAAGCAGCGGTAGGGGCGCCGCACTAAGCTATGGCGATGAGACACATCGCCCTGTAACAAGGGCACTCGTCTTGCTAATCGGGTTGGGTCTATGCGCCGGCGACTGCCGCGAACTCCCGCTCCGGTGGAGTTAGTCACTCTCGACATTGACGTGGACGAGAAGGCTACGTCTACAGAGCGGGCGATGAAGGTTTTGGTCCTCGAAGATCGCGAAGATTTCCGCGAGGTCCTTCGCGACTACCTTGTCTCGTGCGGTTATCAGGTGATCTCAGTGGGTAGCGGGGTCGAGGGCTTGCGTGAGATCATGAAGGCCCCGTTTGATCTCATCATTTGCGACATGATGATGCCGCAGATGGGAGGCGAGATGTTTTACTGGGCGGTGACGCGGATCCGGCCGGCTGCTGGTCAACGCTTCATTTTTTTTACGGGGCACAAGAACAATCCGCCGATCGAGTTTTTCTTTCGGCGAGTGAACGCGACGGTGCTCTTCAAACCCTTCAAGCTGTCGGCGCTAGACTCGGCGATCCGCGA
>CAZFZG010000177.1:1927-4455 GCA_964523205.1 uncultured Chthoniobacteraceae bacterium
TTGACCGGAGTCCGTTTGTTGGGTGCGATCACGCCGATCGGCGGCTTATGTTTTCTGGCGGGCTGGGCCTGGCTGGTGATTTCGCCGCCCAGGTAGGGGCGATTAACCTCAATCGGCCCGAGCCGGACTGGCGCTTGCGGGCGGTTCCGTGAACCGCCCCTACCAACGCGCGGCTTCCCTGCCGACCACGTCGTGTCTATAATGCCGGGCCATGGACGTCGCCCTTCTACGTTCAGTTCCGTTATTTTCGTCGCTTGATTCCAAGGGCACCGCGGAGCTGGGCGAATACCTGACAATCCATGATTATCCCCGGGCGGCCACGATTTTCCGCACCGGCGATCCCGGCGACGCGATGTATTTGATCGACGTCGGCAAGGTGCAAATCAGCATCACTGACGCCGACGGCGCGGCGGTGACACTGGCTGAGTTGGGTCCGGGAGATTTTTTCGGCGACATGGCGATGCTCGATGGTCAGGGCCGCTCGGCAAACGCCATCGCGATCGAAGATGCGCGATTAGCAAAGCTGACTCGCGACGATTTCTTGTCCTTTATGCGGAGCGATCCACGGGTTGCGCTGGAACTGCTTACGGCGTTAACCGCGCGCTTGCGTCGAACCGATGATCTCTTGCGCCACCGCGTTTCGCGCAACGTGAATCAGGAAGAGGAAGCGCGACTGACGGTAGCGGATCGGCTTGCCGACAGAATCGCGGAGTTCGGTGGCAGCTGGAAGTTCATCATCACGTTCGTGACCTTCCTTTTATTATGGATGGGCTTCAACACCTGGCTTTTTGTCACCTATGCGTTTGACCCCCCGCCGTATTTACTATTGAGCACGGCCTTGAATATGCTGGCGGCGTTCCAGGCGCCGATCATCATGATGTCGCAGAATCGGCAGGCGTATAAGGACCGACTACGTGCGAATCTCGATTATCAGGTCAACCTCAAGAATGAACTGCTCTTGAGCGACATCATTCGGCGCCTCGATGAGCTGAAGAAGAAGTCAAGGGACTAAACAAGGTCGATCCGCCTTCGTCCCGCGGCCGCGGGACTACGGCGGGCGGGCATCAGCGACGCGGAGGCTTGTCGGCATCTGATTGGAGGAGTATGATTTGCGGCGATTAGCTGATGTTCGCCATTTTGTTCGACACCCAGCGAGCGGCGCTGACCGTCGGCGCCTTTATCGGCACATTTTTCGTCGCCCTCACTATTGGCCGAGTTCTCAAACGAGGTGCTGGGGTTCAGCTCGGAATCCTTTATCAACTCTTTTGCCTGACCCTGGCGTTTTACGTCGCGCTCGCTGTCTACGGCGTACAGGCCGGCTGGCGGAACCATGTGGGCGCAGCCGCGATCTTGTTGAGCACGGCACTCGTGGTCGCGCTAATCAACCGCTGCGTGTGGGATTGGTATTTCGAAAAGCGGAAACAAACTCCGATCCCGCATTTTCTTCGCGAGTTAATCGGTGGACTGATCTTCCTGGTAGCGCTCTTACTGGTTCTCAGCGCCGGCTATCACGCTGAGACTCAATTGAAGGGCTTGCTCGCCGGTTCGGGCGTCGTTGCGATCATTCTCGGTTTCGCCGGCCAGAATTTTTTCGCGGGGATCATTGCGGGAATGTCGATCCAACTCAACCGGCCCTACAAGGTCGGAGACTGGCTGAAGATTGGCGATACCTACGGCGAAGTGCGCGAGATCAACTGGCGGTCCACCCGGTTGTGCACCAACGACACCATTTACCTGGACATTCCCAACAACGAAATCGTCAAGAGCACGATCGTTAACCTTCATTACCCGACGGAAGTCCACGCCATGCGGATTCGGGTTGGAGTCGATTACAAAGTTCCGCCGAATCGCGTGAAAGATGCGCTTTCGCGCGCGGCCACCAACGCCCACGGCGTTCTCGCTAATCCGCCAGTCAAGGTTTTCCTGGTCGATTTCGGCGACCATGCCGTGACTTACGAGATCAAGTTTTACATGGGCAATCACACGCGCATCAATGAGATCAACGACGCGGTGCGGACGAATGTTTGGTACGAATTGAAACGCCAGCGGATCACTATTCCGTTTCCGATTCGGACCCTGCATATGGAACGGCGCGCGCCGAGACCGATTCCGGAGGGGCACGAAGAAGCCCGGGCGATTCTGCGCGGCGAACCGCTCTTCCAATGCTTGTCTGACACCCAGATCGACAACCTGGTCCAGCAATCGGAGCTCAATCATTTTGGCCGCGGCGAGCGCGTGATCGAGGAAGGCGCAGAGGGTGACTCGATGTTTATTCTTTTGCGTGGAGCGGCCCAGGTTTCAGTAGCCAAGAATGGATCGACCGTTCCGGTAGCGACACTGCGCTCCGGTGATTGTTTCGGCGAGATGTCGCTTTTGACCGGCGAAAAACGGAGCGCAACCGTGCGGGCGGACGGCGATTGCTATGTCATGGAAATCGGCAAGGACGTGATGGGCGAGGTGATTCGCGAATCACCTGACTGCTTACGAGCATTGAGCGAATTGCTGGCCAAACGCAAAATGGAAACCGA
>CAZFZG010000178.1:0-4344 GCA_964523205.1 uncultured Chthoniobacteraceae bacterium
GCTCAAACCGGCGAGATAATTCCGGATTCGCCGGAAAGATTGGCGCAGGAAAAGCTCGGCCGCCGTGTTTTTAAGTGCGGGCGATTGGCCGTTGCCTTGCGCGAATTGAATCTCTGAATCCCAGCGGCTGATTACGGCAGCCGAGGCGAACAGATCCATTGCCGCGTTCGCGATCCGTTCCTGGACCAGCTGCATGTCGAGAATCGGCTCCCGATACAAGATGAGCGACTTGTTGACTGCGACGTTGAATCGCCAGATCAAACGTCCCAACTGCCCCGCCAACGATTTCAATTCACCGCTTCGAACGGGCACGTCCGGCACCCGAATGGTCGCGCCAAGGCGATTCATTCCCGCGCTCCACGCTTTGCTGATTCCGCCTTCGCGCGTCGGCTTCAACATAGTGTCGTGAATTTCCTTGAACTCCATGCCCGGTCCGCGCATGCCGACCAGCGCGATGAACGACTGCAGCACTTCGTTCGCACCCTCGCCAATCTGATTGATCCGCGCGTCGCGCAACATTCGCTCCACTGGAAGATCGACAAAGTAAGCCGAGCCGCCGTAGATCTGGAACGCGTCGTTGATGCATTCCCACAAACGTTCGGTCGTGAATACTTTCAACATTGCCGTCTCGAGCATGTAATCCTCCAGACCGCGGTCAATCAGCGCTGCCGTGATAGCAGTCATCGCTTCCATCGCGTAGGCGTCGGCTGCGATGCGCGCAATTTTCTTTTTCACTAAATGAAAATTGCCGAGCGTTTTGTTGAACTGCTTTCGGGTGTTGGCGTGCTTGACCGCCAGCTCAAGACACGTTTTGGCCGCACCGGTGCAACACGCACCGAACGTCGTCCGGCCGAAATCAAGAACTGTCAGTGCGACTTTCAATCCTTTGCCGTACGGCCCGAGAATGTTCTCCTTCGGCACTTTCACGTTGCGCAACGCGAAACGTCCGGTTGCCGTTCCGCGAATTCCGGTCTTTGCCATCCGCGGTTCAAGCATCTCGAACCCCGGCATGTCCGGCGTCACTAAAAATGCCGTAATCGATGTCTTACCCGATTTTCCAGGAATCGGCGTCCGAGCCATCACCGTGAGCACCTGCGCAATCGCCGCGTTGGTGATGAAGCGCTTTTCACCGTTCAAAATGAAATGCGATCCATCATCGCTCGGTGTCGCGGTCATTTGCACGTTGGCCGCGTCCGAGCCAGCTTCCTTTTCAGTCAACGCAAACGCACCCAGCCATTCGCCGGTGCAAAGTTTTGGCAGCCATTTCTGTTTTTGTTCGTGCGTGCCGAACAACAGCAGCGCGCGAATGCCGATCGAATGATGTGCGTTCACGAAAACCGATGTCGACGCGCATCGCCGACCGATCTCTTCCAAGATTTTGGTGTTCGCCATCTGAGAAAAGCCGTGACCGCCGTGCTCCGCCGGCGCCGTCATCCCGAGAACTCCAACCCGTCCCAGGCCGTCGATTACTTCCCGCGGAATGTCTGCCTGTCGGTCTATTTCGGCGGGATCGAGCTTGGCATCGAGAAACCCGCGCAACTCTTTGAGCGTTTGATCGAGCTGTGTCTGCTGCGCCGCCGGAATCCGCGGATACGGCATCACCCAATCCGAAACAAAATGCCCGGCGAACAATCCCTTGGCGAACCCCAGCGCCTGCGGGCCGGTGAACAACAGTTCCTCGGCTTGCCGCATTTCCTTCTGCCTCTGGAGTTCAGCCTCAGTCATGGGAAATAAAACAACCGCCGACGAATCATCGGCGGGCTACTAAGTTTAGCTATTCGCCCGCGTATGTCTACCGCGTAGCTTCGCTTTCTCCGGACGAAAGTGACTTTGTCAGCTGCAGCCCTGACTGGTCCCGCACTCGGTGCAAACGCCGCAGGCGCCGGCCCGGATCACTTTGTCGCTGCCGCAATGCGAACAAATGATGTCCATGAACATGTTCCCGAGTGCTTCCTGGACGCGATCGGCGTGGCTGCTGCCGTTGCCGGCAATCTGCGGTTCACCATCGTTCGGCGAGTGGCTGGTGATCACATCCAGAATTTCTTTTTCACCAGTCCGTGCCAAATCCGAGACCGGACGGTTGAGCGCTTTCTTTTCCATCTCTGGAATTTCTTTCATCGGCAGCTCGCCTTGGCCGCGGTTTGGTGAAGTCGCTTCCTTGTAACCTTTAATGAACTGGCAAGCCAACCAGCGGAACACGTAGTCGGTGATGCTGGTCGCATTGCGAATGTCGGGATTTTTTGTGAACCCGCTCGGTTCAAACCGCTGATAGGCAAACTTCTTCACCAGCGACTCCAGCGGCACGCCGTACTGAAGCGCGATCGAAGTCAACGTCCCGACCGTGTCCATCAATCCGCCGATAGTGCTGCCTTCCTTCGACATGGTGATGAACAATTCGCCCGGCTGACCATCCTCGTACAGACCGACCGTGATGTAGCCTTCGTGTCCGGCGATCTCGAACCGGTGGGTCAACGACATCCGGGTATCCGGCATCCGATGCCGAATCGGTTTGTCGACCTTGCCGCGCATTTCTCGAAGCTCCTCTTCGAGCTCGAGAATTCGTTTCTGAAAATCTTCGCGATCAACCGTGACGTCGAGGGCAACATCGACATCTTCCGTGGTGCCGCCCATGTCGCGCGTCTTGCGTGTATTCAGGGGCGCCGAGCGTTTCGAGCCTTCACGGTAAATCGCGATCGATTTCAACCCAAGCCGCCAGCCTTCGACGTAACTGTTCATGATGTCGTCAACCGTCGCGGCTTCGGGCAGGTTCACCGTTTTCGAAATCGCGCCGCTCAAGAACGGCTGGGACGCGGCCATCATCCGGAGATGCGCCATATAATTAAGAGAGCGCTCGCCTTTGAACGGTTTGAACGCGCAATCGAAGATCGGCAAATGTTCCGGCTTCAAGCCCGACGCGATTGTCGATCCATCGGAATCGATGACGTCCTCAATCGTATCGAACGCATCGATGTGTGCGATGATCCGGTCGATCTCCTCGGAATTGTAACCAAGCTTTTCCAGGGCCGGCTTCACAGTCTGGTTCACAATTTTCAACATGCCGCCGCCGGCGAGCAGTTTGTATTTCACGAGTGCGATGTCCGGCTCGATTCCGGTCGTGTCGCAATCCATCAGGAAACTGATCGTGCCCGTCGGCGCGAGCACCGTGACCTGCGCGTTGCGATAACCGTGGCGCTTGCCGAGGTCGGCTGCACGCTTCCAGGTCTTGGCGGCTTCCTTTTTTAGATACGCGAATTCGTCGGCGTCGGGAATGTCATTCACCGCGCACCGATGCAGA
Source organism: uncultured Chthoniobacteraceae bacterium (assembly GCA_964523205.1). Classification (GTDB taxonomy): domain Bacteria; phylum Verrucomicrobiota; class Verrucomicrobiia; order Chthoniobacterales; family UBA10450; genus AV40. The sequence goes on from CAZFZG010000178.1 coordinate 3,296, forward strand.
TCGATCACTTCCAGCATCGACCCGACATTGCTTTTCCCAGCCGGTTTCGGAACGCCACTACAACGCGCCTCCTTATAGCCGGGGAACGGTCCGAGCGCCTGCGCCATGCGCGCGCTTTGTTCGTAAGCTTCGCCGGTCAGGATGGCCGTGACCGCGCCACACAACGTGCGACCTTCTACGCTGTCATAACCGTATCCGTAGCTCATGATCAATGAGCCGAGATTGGCGTAGCCGAGTCCGAGCGTCCGGAAAATGTGCGAGTTCTCTGCGATTTCCTTGATCGGATAACTGGCGTTATCGACCACAATCTCCTGCGCGGTGATGAAAATGCGGACCGCGGCTTTGAATCGTTCGACGTCGAACTCGCCGTCGGCGGTCTTGAATTTCATCAGGTTCAACGACGCGAGATTGCAGGCAGTGTTGTCGAGGAACAGATATTCGCTGCACGGGTTGGTGGAATTTTGGCGACCAGTGCCTTTGCAGGTGTGCCAGTTGTGAATCGTGGTGTCGAACTGCATCCCGGGATCGCCGCAGATATGGGTGCCTTCGGCGATTTTCCGGAGCAGTCTGCGCGCATCTTTCTTCTCGCACGGCTGACCGTCCGTCACCCGGCGAGTCCACCATTCGCGCCCTTCTAGCGCCGCTTCCATGAATTCATCGCTCACCCGTACGCTCAGATTTTCGTTTTGGTACATCACCGAACCATAAGCATCGCCGTTGTAACTTCCGTCGTACCCTTGCTCGATCAGCGCCCATGCTTTCTTCTCCTCTCTTTGCTTGGCGTCGATGAACTCTTCGATGTCCGGATGCCAATCTTTGAGCGTGTTCATCTTCGCGGCGCGCCGGGTCTTACCGCCGCTCTTCACCACGTTGGCGACCTGATCGTAAACTTTGAGGAACGAAAGCGGTCCGCTCGGTTTACCGCCGCCGCTCAATTTTTCTCTGGTCGATCTTAGGGTCGAAAGGTCGGTCCCGGTGCCGCTCCCGTACTTGAAAAGCATCGCTTCGCTCTTGGCCAGACGCATGATGTCTTCCATGGTGTCGTCGAC
>CAZFZG010000179.1:0-4341 GCA_964523205.1 uncultured Chthoniobacteraceae bacterium
GAGGCGACGACTGCGTTCGAGGGGGGCACCAGTCGATCTTGCCTGATCTTATTCGCGCGGCAAAGCGAAAAAACTCAAAGCGACAACCGCATCTGCCTAAAGCGCGAGCGTGATGAACTCAGGCAGCGGCGCTGCCGATTTCGTCCTGGAGGAAAGTGATTAGGAGTCGGAGGCGTTGGTTGAGGCAGGATTCTTCGAGCATCTTTTGGCGCCGGAGAGAATCGTCGACAAACGTGGACGCGATCAAGTCGGCGAGCATTTCCAAATCGCCGAGTTGGGCAAGGTAGCGATCGACTTTTGGCGGAAGCCGCCGGCCGGCCCGTTTCAATTTTCGATACAGCTCGAGAACTTTTTCGCCGAGCGCCTCGGTTTCAACGGTAGCGTCGTCGCTCGGCTCGATGATGTCGATCTTGGCGACCGGGAACGGCGTTTCCTGTTCGAAACTGGTGAACCGGACACGGTGCAGGCCTTGCAGCACTAAGTTTGACGTGCCGTCGCCGCGGCCGACGCAGGCGCGGATGAGACCGACTGTCGCGAAATGAAAAAAGTCTTCGGGCGCGTGCCATTCGGCGCAGCTCGGTTTGATCAATGCGACGCTGAACATGCGATCGTGTTTGAGGGCGTGTTCGAGCATTTCGCGGTAGCGCGGCTCGAAAATGTAAAGCGGGAGTAGTGCGTGCGGAAAAAGCACCGCTCCCGGTAACGGCATCACCGGCACTTGATCAGGCAAATCTACCGCCCCGTTCTTCATTTTCCCCTAACTTCCAATCGCGGCTGAGGACCGCCGCCTCTACACCTTCACAACTTTCAACGGCGGAGCGCCGAGCGCAACATGTCGATCGGAAGTTGGCCTTCCACTGTTGGTCGCCCAAACGAGCTGTAATTGAGAACGGAGCCGCACCGCGCCAGTAATAGACGCGAGAGCGCGCCGAGTTTGCCGATTCCCATCACGGCCAAGGGAATGCGGCCGACACGGCCACCGCTACAGCCCGTGATGAATTCGATAAGGCGTGCGACCGCAGCCGACGTGTCGGTGCGGGTCGCGAGTTTGAAGATGTCGGCGCCATGGCTCTTCGCAGCCCGAGCTTTTGCATACAAACTGCGCAATGGCGGTGTGGATTTGAAATCATGGAAGGAAAGAACCACCCCCGCCTTCTGTTTCCGAGCCTGGGCGAGCAATGGTTGGAACGTGCGCGCCGAACGCAATTCAACATCGACATATTTCGCATGCGTCAAAAATCGCGAAAGCAGCTCGCGGCGATCTTCGAAAGAAAGGTTATTGGCGCCGCCTTCGCGCGGGTCGCGCGCGGTGATGATAAGCGGCGTTCGGAGGCGCGAGATTTTTTTCTCGAATTGATCTGTGATCGGCCAGAGACAATCGAGCCGAAGCTCGAACAAATCCGGTGTTGGCTTCATTTGGATAGCGAAACGGAGATCAGCCGGGGAAGCGATGACTCCCACCAGCTGCGGTCGCACCCCTTTGACCGGTTTGTGCGTTGTCATATACTTAACGGCTCCGGAATTTTGGGAAGTGCGGTCTCTCTAGCATGCTCGCGCGACGACAGGAATTAAACACGCAGCTCCAAGTCATAGTCGATGGATTTTTGCTCGCCATCTCGCTTTGGGTGGCGTGGGTCCTTCGCTATTACAGCACCTCTTGGTTCGATCTAAAAGACACGGTCGATCCGTTTCATAATTATCACTGGCTCTTCATCGTCATCATGCCGTTCGGCCCCATCCTGCTCGATCTTCAGGGTTTCTATCAATCGCCGCTGAACAAAACACCGTGGCGTTCATTGGTGCAGATCGTGCGGGCAATGATCGGGTTAAGTATCATCGTTAGCGGGTGCGTGATTTTTCTCCGGTTCCCCCTGGTGAATAGAGCGGTGCCGCTCCTGTTCATTTTGATCGGCACGCTGGTGTTGCTATTGAAGGAGCGATTGATCGTCGGACATTTGAGACGGCGCGCGGTGCGGGGCGAGCAACGCGAACCAGTGTTGCTCGCTGGGTTACCACAGGATGTGGCGGCGCTGGAACGCACCTTCACGCCCGAGCAACGATTGCTGATAGACGTGGTCGGACGGATCGACATCGATAAGCAACCGATCTCTGATTTGGTTGAGACGATGCATCGACACGCGGTCTCGCGGGTCATTTTTGCCGCGGGCCACAGCCGATTGAATCGGGTGGAGGAGGCGATTAGCGCCTGCGAAATCGAAGGCGTGCCGGCCTGGCTGGTCGCAGATTTCATTCAAACTTCGATTGCCAAACCGGACTTCGACGCCTTTGCCGGGCGCCCCATGTTGGTCTTTCGTTCGACCCCGGAGGTTTCGTGGGCGCTGTGGGTCAAGCGGGGAATTGATTTCATCGGTGCGCTGGTCGCTTTGATTATTTTTGCGATTCCGATGGCGATCGTGGCCGTGATGATCAGGCTGACATCGCAAGGTCCAATCATTTTTCGGCAACGTCGGGCCGGGCGACATGGAAAACCGTTTGTGATGTATAAGTTTCGGTCGATGACCGACGACGCGGAGATGCGGCGAGTCGAGCTGGAGCCGTTCAACCAAATGAGCGGCCCGGTTTTCAAAGTGGAATCCGATCCACGGATCACTCCATTGGGCCGGTGGCTGCGACGAACCAGTTTCGATGAGGTGCCGCAGCTTTGGAACGTGCTGATGGGCGACATGAGTTTGGTGGGCCCGCGCCCGTTGCCGCTCTATGAAGTGGAAAAATTCGAGAACACAGCACAGCGACGGCGCTTGAGCGTAAAACCGGGGCTGACTTGTCTGTGGCAGATCAGCGGGCGCAATCAGGTGCGCGATTTCGGGGATTGGGTACGGCTGGACCTTGATTACATCGATCGCTGGTCGCTCGCCCTGGACTTCAAGATTCTGCTCCGGACGATTCCGGCGGTGATCCTCGGTTTGGGGGCGAAATAGCGCGTACTATATATAGAGAGCGGCAACGGCAGCCGCTTCGGGGTGTTTAATCCTTCGGCGCGTAGCGCGCCAGCATCCGCTCGACGTACTTGGCCAGAATGTCGAACTCGATATTTAAGAGATCGCCTGGCTGAACGCCGTCGATGTTGGTGTGCCGTTTGGTGTGGGGAATGATCCAGACCGCGAAGCTCTTCGGTAATAATTCGGCGATGGTGAGACTGATGCCGTTAATGGCGACGGAGCCTTTATAGGCAGCGTAGTGCGCGAGATCCGCCGGCAGGTCGACTTCGAGACGATGATCGGCACCGGCTCGTTCGAAGGATATCACCTTGGAGCTGCAGTCGATGTGTCCCTGGACAAAATGGCCCCCCAGGGACGCGCCGGCGACGAGCGCGCGTTCCAGATTTACCGGACTGTCCCGGCGAAGCTGTTTCAAATTAGTGCGGTCGAGCGTTTCCTCTAGCAAATCAAACGTCAGCTGATCTTCACGCTGCGAACAGACCGTCAAGCAACAACCATTGACGGCCACGCTCTCGCCGACGGTGGTCTCCCGCGCGAGTTGCGGCGCGGTCACTTGCAATTGGGTGCCGCGCTCGCTCATACGGATCCAAAGCACGCGTCCGACTTCCTCGATCAGTCCGGTGAACACGCGATACTTTTAGCTGGAAACGGGCAGGATCGACAACTTGTTTGCGTTGCTGTAGCCGCTTCGCTGTGCGAAGCGTTTCGCGTCGCCCACAGGGCGACGGCTACAGAATCTACACAACTGTGCGAGCCGGATTACTCTTGAGATTCGCGATTTGCGTCGGGTTGGTGGCGCTAATTTGGATTGTGTTCGGCCAAACCCTCCGACACGACTTCGTCAATTACGACGACAAGACCTATGTATACGGTAATTCATTGGTCAGTGCCGGTCTGAGCTTGAGCGGTTTAGCCAAGGCGTTTGTCGACGTTCAAACCAACAACTGGCACCCGCTCACGATCATCTCCCATATGATCGATTGTCAGCTTTTCGATCTGAAAGCGGGCGGTCATCATTTCACCAATGTCCTGTTGCATAGCATCGCGGCGGTCTTGCTTTTCGTTTGGCTCAGCGGGGTGAGCGGCAGGATCTGGCCAAGCGGGTTCGTGACGGCTCTTTTCGCAATCCATCCTTTGCGGGTTGAATCGGTAGCGTGGGTTGCTGAGCGCAAGGACGTTCTGAGCGCTGTTTTCTTTTTCTTAACCTTGCTGGCGTATGGGCGCTACGTCCGAGGGCGCTCGATTGGCCGTTACCTGACGATGTCGATCTTGTTCGCGTGCGGCTTGATGTCGAAGCCGATGCTGGTCACGACCCCGGTCATTCTTTTGCTTCTCGATTATTGGCCACTCCAGCGTTGGGCTGACTTGAAGTCGTTGCGGC
>CAZFZG010000180.1:0-4293 GCA_964523205.1 uncultured Chthoniobacteraceae bacterium
GGTGCGCCGAAAACGCGCGCCTGTGCGCTGAGACCGGAGTTGCCGGTTTGTCGATCGAAGACGCGGCGGACCGAAAAGAATCTCCGATCTACGATGTCGATCTTGCGGTCGAACGGATCCACGCGGTTCGCGAAGCTCTTCATGGCACGAATTGTTTGCTCGTCGGCCGTGCCGAAGGATTTTTGGTTGGCCGCGAAAAGCTCGATCAAGTTATCAAGCGCCTTGTGAAATATTCCGAGGCCGGCGCGGAGTGTTTGTACGGGCCAGGATTCAAAGATCGCGAGAGCAACAAGGCGATTGTCGAAGCCGTCGCGCCGAAACCAGTGAACGTGTTGATCGGCGGACCTGGCGGACTCAGCATGCGCGACGCGGAAGAAATTGGTGCGCGACGGGTCAGCGTCGGCGGCGCGTTCGCGCGTGCCGCCTGGGGCGGATTCATTCGTTCCGCCAAAGAATTGCTGGAGCAGGGGGCTTTTGATGAATTGAAGAACGCAGCGTCTTACAGTGAGCTGCAGGAACTCTTTCGACAGGATTAGTCTAGAATTGTAGCGGCAACCCGCTCCGGTTGTCGCGGCAGGCGGTGCGCCTGCCCTACAAAAGAACATCTGAACGTGTCCCGGTACGCGAAACGTCGCCGAAGACTATGAAGAAACTTTAACCACGGATTACGCGGATCAAGCTAATTACAGTAAGTCCAGCTCGGCCCTGTGGTGGCAGCCATTCGGCGGCATTTCTGACCTACGGCTTTATTTCGTCACGATAAGGCTGATGTTGCTGATAGAGGGGAAGTCGAGCACGCATGTCCGATATGTTAGGAGGAGGAGTCACTTCAACCATTCTTAATGCTTGCTCTTGCCATTTGATTGCAGAATCAAAGTCGCCAATTTCGGCGTAGGCGGCGGCAAGGGTGTCGATGTAACGCGTTTCTTTCCAGTTCGTGATCTTGCACGCCCGAGCCCCGAATTCGACAGCGATTTTGCCGTCGCGCATTTTTGAATCCAGACAAGTTGCTCGTAACCAAGCGACCTCATTGAATTTCACGGCTGGCCGTTCAATGTCCGCATTTACAGCAGAACGGACATCTTTTTCCGCGTCTTCATAACGCTTCAGCCGTATATAGGCGTTGGCCCGCGCGATGTACGCATTGGTATTCTTGCGATCTAGGGAGATCGCATGCCCGGCGTCTTCGATAACCTTATCGTAGCGTCGGTATCGTAACTCCACGAACGCGCGACTTGAATATGGCGCCGTCGCTTTTGGATTTAGCTCGATCGCGCGTTCGATGTTCTTAAGTGCCTGAGACCATTCGCGTTTCTCTTCGAATAGCCGGGCTGCACTTTCGTAAAACTGCCATGTGGGATTCAGCTCGATTGCTTCTTGCAAATCTTTCTGCGCGTTATCGAAATCGTTTTTCTTCATCAATGCCAATCCGCGAGCATGATATGCTGTCGCCAATTTTGGATTGAGCTTAAGCGCGGTATCGAAATCTTTGATCGCGCGGTCGGTTTCTTCGTTGAGCGAGTACGCCAGGCCGCGGTCGAGCGTCGCCTCCGCTGCCTGTTGTCTATTAATTTCAAGTGTTAGCGCGAAGTCTAGCAGCTGGATTGCGTGATCGTATTCGCCTGCCTCGAAGAGGCGCTTCGCCTCCAGCATCAGATCGCCATAGCTCTTTCCGATCGGATCGAAGCTTGACCGCTTTGAGCTCTCGCTCGGTCGCGATGGGGATGACGAGCTTTGCGACGCGTCCGGTTGTGCCCCAATTGCCAAACTGACAACGAACAAAGTGGTAGTGATCAGCAGCACCTGATCGGAAAATTCATTTTTGGAGGGCACACCGCGGAATGTCTTATTCAGGCCAGCCAACTAAATCCAGCATCTTTTATATGACATTCACTTCGAAATTGCAGCCTTCTCTAACGCGGCGATGTCGATCTTGTCCATTTCCATCATCGCGTTCATGACGCGCTCCGCTTTCGGTTTGTCCGGATCGGCCAGCATATCGCCGAGGACGACCGGGCTGACCTGCCAGGAGAGTCCGAATTTGTCTTTGAGCCAGCCGCATGGGCCGGTCGATCCGCCGTCGGCGGAAAGTTTCTCCCAGAAGTAGTCGATCTCCTCCTGGTTCTCGCAGTTAACGTTCAGGGAGATCGCTTCGGTAAACTTGAACATTGGGCCCCCGTTCAGGGCCACGATCTCAACACCATCGAGCTTAAACTCCACTGTCATGACTGATCCTGGCGTTCGGCCAATTTTTTCCGCTGCTTCTTTTGGATAACGCGTGATCCGTCCGATCTTCGAGTTCTTGAAAATCCCAATGTAGAATTTGGCCGCCTCTTCCGCTTCCGAATCGAACCACAAAAAAGCATTTACCTTTTTCATCCGGCTTCCTCGGCTGTTTTATGTAGGCACAAGCATTAGCCGGTAGCCCCGGGGGCGGCAAGCAGAACGCTCTGGCGCTTGCTAATTCGCCTTCGACGCAGCAAATTCCCGCCCCGAGCAGAAACAACCGGTCCAGTTAATGAACAAAATCGACTTCGCGGTCGGCATTGGCGGTGAGAACGGTCAGGGGATCGCCTCCACCGGCAACATTCTCGCGCTCATTTTTGCCCGGCGCGGACTGCATCTCAACGCCTACAACGCTTACCAGTCGATCATCCGCGGCGGTCATACTTTCCTGACGATTCGTGCCGGCGACGGGCCGGTCCGCAATATGGGCGACAAGATCGACATCTTCATTCCGCTGAATCAAGACACGATGGATCGGCATCTCCATCTTTTAAAAAGCGGCGCGTGCGCGATTTACGACAACGAGAAGATCACGCCGGGAAAAGCAGCGGGCGGTGTTCAACTCTGCGCGATGCCGATGAAGGACTTGACCAAGGGCAACAAGCTGGCGGTCAACACCGCTGCTCTCGGCGCGACGCTCCAATTGCTCGGGATTGAATCGGAACCGCTCGAAACGGTCATCGCCCGCCAATTCAAAAAGAAAGGCGACGCAGTCATCGCCGAAAATGTGGCGATTGCTCGCGCCGGCTACGATTACGCCGCGCAAAATTTTACCGCGTTTTCCTGGAAAGCACTGGGAGGAGCCAAACCACTTGGAATCATCACCGGCAATCAAGCCATTGCGATGGGTGGCGCGGCGGCTGGTGTGAAATTTTATGCGGCGTATCCGATGAGTCCGTCGACCGGCGTGTTGATGTGGATGGCGGCGCACGCACGCGAGCTCGGCATCATGGTCCGCCAGGTCGAAGATGAGATCGGGGTGATGAATATGGTGATTGGGGCCGCCCATACCGGCTGCCGCGCGATGTGCGCGACTAGCGGAGGCGGATTTGCGCTAATGAGCGAGGCCGTCGGAATGGCGGGAATGATCGAAACGCCGATTGTTTGTGTCGATGTGCAACGCGCCGGGCCAGCGACAGGGGTGCCGACCAAGACCGAACAAGGCGATCTTTGGCAGATACTCGGCGCCGGCCAGGGCGATTATCCGCGCATCGTGGTCGCGCCGACAAACCAGTTGGATTTGTTTCAGACAGTCCCGGAGTTGTTCAACCTCTGCGACAAATACCAGTGTCCCGGCCTGGTCCTGTCCGATCTCCTGATTTCCGAAGGAACTACCAGCATTGATCCGAATGATCTCGACTTTGCGGTGAAGATCGACCGCGGCGAATTGATTTTGTCTAACGGCAACGGTGCGAATCCCGCCAGCGGCTACAACGACAAGACCTATCTGCGTTACAAGAATACCGAGAGCGGAATTTCGCCGCGCGCGGTGCCGGGAGTGCCCGGCCGCATTTTCACCGCTGCGACCGACGAGCACGATGAAGACGGCACGCTGATCAGTGATGAATTCACCAATCCGCAGAAGCGACGGATGATGGTGGAGAAACGCGCCCGCAAAATGCAGGGCGTGGTGAATGAGATCGCGCCGCCGAAATTGGTCGGTCCTGAGAACGCCGATGTCACGCTGGTGGGCTGGGGCTCAACCGAAGGCGTCATTCGCGAAGCGGTGGAGAAATTGGCAAGCGAAGAGGGGATCGTAGCCAATCAGCTCGCGATTAAATGGATTGTGCCGCTGCACGCGGAGGAGATCGGAGCGATTCTCGGCCGCAGCAAGAATGTGATCTTGGTTGAGAACAATCAGAGTGGCCAGTTTGCTCGTTATCTCCGGAGCGAAACCGGTTTTGCTGGGCATGGTCACATTCGCAAGTACGACGGCGAACCATTCATGCCGCACCACATTGTCGAAGCAGTGAAAGCGCAATTGTCCGGGAAGACGCGGCTTTCCGT
>CAZFZG010000181.1:0-4286 GCA_964523205.1 uncultured Chthoniobacteraceae bacterium
GCTTGGACATGAGGCCGAACGGTTGATCGAAAGATTTGGCCAGCAATCGCGCGGGCACATTGGACACCACCACGACGGGGACGATCCAGCTGAAGATGAACTTAAAGAGGCGCGGGAAGATCGAGTCCGGGTAGCGCGCGATGTTGAGGAAGTTGAAGTAGCCGTAAACCAGCCCCTGCGCGCGCACGATCCAAAAACTGACCGCCGCCAAGCTGAGCATGATCGAGTAATGCACGGCGATGCCGAAACAAATCGCGACCAGGTAGAGCAAGATCGACATCGGCGTTGGAACGATCCCGAGCTTCGACAACGAAACGCCTACCACCACGCCGCCAACGGCCGCGTTCACGATGCTGTCGAGGCCGAACTGTTTGGTCGAAACCGCGAATTGGCCGTCGATCGGCAGGACGAGGAGCGAGTCAAGCTTTCCGGTCCGCACCAACTCGGGGATGTTGGCCACGTTCACAAAAAAGAACGCCTGGAACAGTTGCGAGATCATTTGATGGGTACCGATGAGCAAAACAACCTCCCATTTTGTCCAATCCCCGATCCGATCGACGTTGCCGAAGATGATGGAGAAGAAAACGATCTGGCCGACGAACCAAAGCACTTCCACCAGCATCCAGAGCAGAAAGTTCGCTTTGAAACTCATCTCGCGGATGAGCGAGTTGCGGAGCATGATGGAATAGATCTCGATATAACGCTGCATCAGTAGAACAAGTTCGAATTCCGAATATCGAAACTCGAAACAAGCACGAATCAGCGAAATTCAAAATTCGAAACTACGCAAGCCAGCGTTGGGAATCTCTTTTCCACATTTGAATTTGAGATTTGTTTCGGATTTCGGAATTTGACTTTCGGATTTTTCAAAACGATTTCGATGTAACGGCGCACCATATTTTCCTGTCTTTAGTCGTAGAAGAAGTCAAATGTTTGCCCGATGAAACGGTTTCTTCCATTGGCAGCGATCCTAGTCGCGTTGCTTTTCGTTTCGTTCGCGGTCCGGCGCTGCACATCGAGCGGTGCTTCGTCATATCAAACCGCCACCGTGACGCGGGGACCGATCACGCAGCTTGTCACCGCGACGGGAACGCTGAATCCCGTCACCAACGTTCAGGTCGGCAGTCAGGTCTCCGGCAACATCGCGAAGTTATTTGTCGATTTTAATTCCGAAGTGAAAGCCGGCCAGACGGTGGCGCAGATCGATCCGATGCTTTTCCAAGCGGCGGTGACTCAGGCAGAAGGCGATCTCGCGAGCGCGCAGGCCGGATTGGAGCTGGCCAAGGTCAACGCGGCGCGAATCCAAAAGCTCTTCACGGAAAAGAATTCGTCGCAACAGGACCTCGATTCGGCGATGGCCACGCTGCATCAGGCCGAAGCAAACGTGAAAATCAAACAGGGCGCGCTCGATAAAGCGAAAGCTGATCTCGACCATTGCACCATTACCTCGCCGATCGATGGCGTGGTGATCTCACGCAGTGTCGATGTCGGCCAGACCGTGGCGGCGAGCTTACAGGCACCGGTGATTTTTCAAATCGCGAACGATCTCACCAAAATGCAGATCGACTCGAACGTCGCCGAAGCGGACGTGGGCGCGGTCGAAGTTGAGCAGAATGTCGATTTCACGGTGGACGCGTTTCCGACGCGAACATTTCACGGGAAAGTTGTCCAGGTCCGCAACGCGCCAATCACCGTCCAGAACGTTGTGACCTACGACACCGTCATCGGCGTTGACAATAAGGATTTGAAATTGAAGCCGGGAATGACCGCCAACGTTTCAATCATCATCGCGCACAAGGACAATGTGCTTCAGCTAAAAAACGCGGCGCTGCGATTTCGCCCGCCGGACGCGGCGACAAGCGATCAGCCCAGATCGACATCATCGCAGGGGGGGCAGCGTCCGACCGGCGCGCGGGAGCGGAAGCCCGAGCGAACGGTTTACGCTTTGTCGTTTGGACGACCGAAGCCTGTCCAAATTAAAACCGGGATCAGTGACGGCATTGTGACCGAAGTGACCGAAGGTCTGAAAGAAGGCGACAAAGTTGTGACGGCCGAGCTTTCGGCTCCAGCCGCTTCAAGTTCGCCGCCAACAAACCCGTTTAGCGGTCAGCGCAGATTTCCATAGCAAGATTAAGATTAAGATTAAGAGGAAGAATGCGTAACGGAGAAGTCGTCAAATTGATCGACGTCCGCAAGACATATCAGACCGGCGATGTCGATGTTCACGCGGTGCGCGGCGTGTCGCTCGAAATTCAGCGCGGCGAATTTGTCGCGCTGATGGGCGCCAGCGGGTCCGGCAAATCGACCCTCATGAACATTCTCGGTTGTCTCGATCGGCCGACTGCCGGTCGCTACTTTTTGGGCGACGCCGATGTTTCCGAACTGGATCGTGATCAGCTGGCCGACATCCGGAATCACAAGCTTGGCTTTGTTTTCCAAAGCTTCAATCTGCTGCCACGAACATCGGCGCGCGAAAACGTGGAGCTGCCGTTGCTTTACGGGACTCGCAACCTGACCAACGCCCAATTGCGCGAAAAAGCGGACGCGGTTCTAGGATCCGTCGGTCTCGCCGGCCGCGAAGATCATCATCCGAGTCAGCTTTCTGGCGGTCAGCAGCAGCGCGTCGCGATCGCCCGGGCTCTGGTGAACGATCCTGAAGTTGTGCTCGCCGACGAGCCAACTGGGAATCTCGACAGCCGGACCAGTGTCGAGATCATGGGCATCTTCCAGCAGCTCAACGATCGCGGCATCACCATCATCATGGTCACGCATGAGCAGGACATCGCAGCTTACGCGCGCCGCAATGTCGTGATGCGCGACGGACTCATTCTTGAGGACCGTTCAGTTTCGCGACGATTGGATGCAGCGGCGGAGCTTCAGCAATCCAGCGATGAATAATTCTGGTCACGTGTCACTCGTCACTGGCCTGCCCGCCGTAGCCTTGGCGAAGGAGGGTCACTTCCAATGAAGGTTGGATCGACAATCAACATTGCCTTGCGCGCGTTGCGCCGGAATAAGATGCGTTCGGTCCTGACCGCGCTCGGAATTATCATCGGCGTTGCCGCGGTCATAGCGATGGTCGGCATCGGTAATGGCGCGAAAGCGCAGGTCGAAGCTCAGATCGCGAGTCTTGGGCAGAATGTGATCCTGATTTTTTCCGGGAGCACAACCTCAAGCGGAATCCGCACTGGATGGGGGCAAGCTGGAACTTTGAAAATCGAGGATGCCGAAGCGATCCGGCGTGAAGTGCCGGGTGTCGTTGCCGTGAGTGAAGAAGTTGTTTCGACGACGCAGGTTGCGGCCGGCAATCAAAACTGGTTCACCCGAATTTACGGCGAGTCAGCTGATTATTTCGATATCCGGCAATGGCCGCTGGCTGATGGTGCGCCGTTTACCGATCAGGACGTGCGGAGCGCGAACAAGATTTGCGTAATTGGCAAGACGACATCGTCGCAAATTTACGGCAACGACGATCCGGTCGGCCAGATTCTGCGAATCAAGAACGTGCCGTTCACGGTGAGCGGAGTTTTGACGCCGAAAGGTTTGAGCACCCAGGGAGTCGATCAGGACGACATTGTGATCATGCCTTACACCAGCGCGATGAAGCGCGTCGTCGGCGGCACGACATTGCGCAACATCAATGTGCAAATCGGCCAGAGCGGAGAGATTGCGGCCGCGCAACAGCAGATCATTTCGCTGTTGCGACAGCGGCATAACATTCGCGCCGGTCGCGACGACGATTTCACCGTGCGCAATCAACAAGAAATCGCCGACGCCGCGACCGCGACCACCGCGGTCATGACGGTACTGCTCGGGTCAATTGCCGGCGTTTCGCTCGTGGTTGGCGGAATTGGGATCATGAACATCATGCTGGTTTCCGTGACCGAACGCACGCGCGAGATCGGCACCCGCATGGCTGTCGGCGCGCACGGGAGCGACATTCTCATGCAATTTTTGATCGAAGCGGTCACGCTCAGCTCGGTCGGCGGCGTGATCGGAATTGCTTTTGGAATTGCTGCATCACAGATTCTGTCGAGCTACGCGCATTGGCCTACGCTGATTTCACTCAGCTCGATCATCGTGGCGTTCATGTTCAGCGCCGCGGTTGGAATTTTCTTCGGCTTTTATCCGGCTCGCAAAGCCGCAGCCCTCGATCCGATCGAAGCACTCCGCTACGAGTAAGATTTCTGAACCACGGATTACACGGATGTCGCTGATCAGTCTTCTGAATTATCCGTTTTATCCGCGTAATCCGCGGTTAGATTGACAACAACGTCCGCTCCATG
>CAZFZG010000182.1:0-4271 GCA_964523205.1 uncultured Chthoniobacteraceae bacterium
AGTGACGGCTCATGGAAGATCATCATGGACATGGGCGTTCCGAAAAATTAGTGCCAGGCCGAATTTCATTCAGGCGCAGCCTTCGGGATAGATACGAATGAAGCAATCCCAGCCGCGCTCCACAGAACCATTCCGGCAATTGATCGCCGACATGGTCTTGTGGCTGGCGCTCGTCATATTGTTTCTTGGTTTTCGCGCCGGTTTAATTTGGATCTTTCGCGCGCAACTGTCGCCGCCACCTGATATCTCCGCCATTCTGCGCTGCTTTGAGACGGGTCTGCGCTCCGATATCTGCGTCGCGACGTGGGCAATAGTTCCGTCGCTCGTCTCCACGCTCATCGGTTTTTTACATCCTCTTGGAATCTGGCATCCACGAATACGCCGGCTCACCATCGCCGTTGTTCTTACTCTCTGCGCGATCGTCTTCATTACCGATGTAGGCTACTTCGCAGAATACGACAACCAATTCGATCATTGGATCTTGGGTCTCATTTACGACGACCTTCGGGCGATTCTGACGACGATTTGGAAAAGTTATCCGGTCGTCATTCTGACTTTAGCGGGCGCTGCTGGCGTTTTGATCAGCGCCTCGACGCTCAATCAACTCTGCCGAGTCGCGGCATCGGCACAGCTCCCAGCTTTCCTCGGAACAAGAACAGCTCGCGGGATCACTTTTATGCTGGTCGCGATCTGGATGCTGATCGGCGCCAGAATTTGGCCGAACAAATATTTGATCGGCACGAAGAATGTGGGCGCGACCGGGCACGTATTTCTCAACAAAGTCTTGCTAAACCCATTTTTCGCGCTGCGCTACGCGATTTGGCAGGAGCGAAAGATGCAGAAGGTTGCAGGATTGCGCACTATTCTGCGCGAAGGCGATGTGCGAGCCGCGGCGGCTGCGTTGTATTCAGAAACGCAGAATGCCGCGAACCTGGACGATTCTTTGAAACGCGTCGCGCCAGGCGCCGCGAATCCCCCGCCAAAACACGTCTTCATCGTCGTGATGGAAAGTTACGACGCATGGGCGATGCAGCCTGAATATGAGAGCCTCCATTTAACCGATCGACTCAACGCTCTCGGCCAAGAAGGCATTCACATCAACGGTTTCATTTCGGCGGGCAGCAGCACGATGGAAAGTTTGGGTACGATCATTACCGGGCTGCCGTTTGCGCGCGTGCTCGTCAATTATCAACCAGTGGTCCGTCGCGGAGTGCCGACCGCGATTGCGAGTATTTTCAGGCAACTCGGTTATCGCACGCGATTTTTTCTGGGCACAACTTTGAGCTGGGAACGGAGCGGCGATTTCTGCCGCGAACAAGGTTTCGACGAAGTTTACGGCGGCGATCAGATGCCGGTGCGCTCCGGTCGTAATGAATGGGGCATCGACGATGAAGATCTTTTTCGGTTTGTGCTCGATCACACCGGAGCGGAACCAACGTTCAACTTAATCATGACCAGCTCCTATCATCCGCCGTACAGCGTGAATGTGGAGAAAAAGGGATTCGATCCGAACATTTTGGAAGCGAATCCGATGTGCGCTGGATTGTCCGAACACCAGCTGCGCATTTTGGGACACCTTTGGTATTCGGACAAATGCGTCGCCGATTTTGTTTCTGAGTCAGAACAAAGAATGGAACGCCCGGTTTTCGCGATTACCGGCGACCATTATTCGCGGAAGAAATTCGTGTCGGTGCGTCCGATGAATACACTTTTTGATCAATTCGCGGTGCCGCTGGTGATCTGTGGACATCAGGCGCCGGAAAATGTTCGACCGTCTGCGGCGCTGGCCGGCAGCCATCTCGATATTTTGCCTACCCTCATCGACCTCGCGGCCCCGTCGGGTTTCGTTTACCACGCCTTTGGTCGGGATCTTCTCGATCAATCGAAAAATCAAATCGGCTTTGGCTGCAACGTGGTCATGGGGCCAGATTTCATTCTTAGACTCCGACATCCGGCCCATGTAGAAAATCTTCACGGTCAGCCCGTCACCGGCGTCGATGGAAAAAAATTGGCGCTGCGATATCGGCAACTCGAGGCGCTGGGTTGGTGGCGCGCGGTGAAGGGTAACCAGTGGCCGACGCAACAAGAGTTGACAGCGTCGTCCCAGAATCGCGATTAGATCGACATCACATTTTAGTAAACCGAATGAGTGATGCAAAAACAAGGTCGACCGCGCCATTTCGACATCTGCTGGCCGACATGGTTGCCTGGCTCGCGCTGGTCCTATTGTTTCTTACCTTTCGCGTAACGCTGTTTTGCATTTTTCGCGGCGAACTTTCACAGCTCCCTAGCGCTCAAGCATTGATCCGATGTTTTGACACCGGCCTGCGTTCCGACACGACGGCTGCGACGTGGGCGCTGCTGCCCTCGTTCATGCTGACACTCGTCGGCTTTTTTTATCCGCTTGGGGTTTGGCATCAAAGAATCCGCCGACTGACGATCATCATCGTCCTTAGTCTGTGCGCGATTATCTTCATTGCGGACGTCGGCTACTTCGCCGAGTACGACAATCAGTTCGATCACTGGATTTTCGGACTGATTTATGACGATCGCGCGGCGATCTTCGCGACGATCTGGAAAAATCATCACGTCGTGTTCCTGATTGTCGCTGCGGTCGTGGCGGTCACTGCGAGCACGTGGCTGCTGGGCAAAACTCTCAGGAGAGCGGAATTGGCCGATGTTCCGGATTTTCTCGGAACAAAAGCGGCGCGGCTAATCACGGCCATCGTAATCGTAATTTGGGCGTTCGTTGGCACGAAGGTTTGGCTCGGCAGAAATTTGGCGGGCCTCAAGAACGCCGAATCAACCGGCGACGTTTTTCTGAACAAGATCGTGCTCAACCCATTTTTCGCGTTGCGTTACGCGATTTGGCAGGAGCACACCATGCAAAAGTCCGCCGGTTTGAAAATGATTTTGCCCGGCGGCGATATTCGTGGAGCGGCGACCGCACTTTTTCCTCAAGCAGCCCAAGACGCCTCCAATCTCGATGATTGCCTGAAACGGATCGCGCCGGGCAATTCGGGATCCAAGCCAAGCCACATTTTCATTGTTGTGATGGAGAGTTACGACGGGTGGTCGATGCAGCCCGAATACGCGGCGCTGCACTTAACTGATCGCGTCAAACAGCTCGGCACCAAAGGCATTCGCGCGCAAGGATTCATTTCGTCTGGCATCAGCACGGTCGAAAGTCTGGGCGTCATCATTACCGGACTGCCATTTGCTCGCGCGTTCGTGAATTTTCAGCCGATCGTTCACCAAGGACTGCCAACGGCCTCAGCGCCAATCTTTAAACGGCTCGGTTACAAGCCGAGATTTTTCTATGGCGGATATCTCAGTTGGCAACGGATCGGAGAATTCTGTCGGGAACAAGGCTTCGAAGAGGCGTACGGCGGCGACCAAATGGTTCCGCAGGCTCGTCACAAGGAATGGGGCATTGACGACGAGCATCTTTTTCAATTCGTCCTCGAACACACCGGCGCGGAACCGACATTCAACCTGATAATGAGCACGTCGTATCACCCGCCCTACAGCGTCGATCTTGCTAAGGAAGGCTTCGATCCGAATCGCCTGAAATCCGAGTCGCTGGGCGCACGGTTATCCGCGGAGGAATTGCGGGTGCTGGGTCACCTTTGGTACTCAGACAAATGCGTCGGCGACTTTGTTGCCCAGGCAGAAAACAAACTGGCGGGCCCTGTGTTCGCGATTACAGGAGATCATTATTCGCGTAAGCAATACGTTTCGGCCCGACCGACGCATACTTTGTACGAGAGTCTGGCAGTGCCGCTCGTTATTCACGGATCGAAAGTGCTAGAAAATGTGCCTCGTTCGACAGTGATCACTGGGAGTCATCTCGATATTGTGCCGACCTTCATCAATCTCGCAGCTCCACGAGGTTTTGAGTATCATGCGTTCGGCCGCGATTTGTTCGACCAATCGCAGCCGCAAGCCGGGTTTGGATGCAATGCAGTCATCGGCCCGGACTTCATCTTGAAAATCAACGAGCCCTCTCATGTGGAAGATCTTCACGGGCAGCCGCGGTCCGATATCGATGGTGAAGTGCTGGCTTTGCGTTATCGACAACTTCATGGACTCGGTTGGTGGCGAGCGATGAAAGGGAATCGATGGCCAGCAAAGTCAGGTAGGGGCGATTGATCTCAATCGGTCCGAGCCGGACTGGCACTCTGGCGCTTCGGTGAAGCGCCGCTACCATGCAGCTTCTTCGCCACGAGCTCATACGAGTGATCGATCATCCTTCGAATCTCGCCGTCTGG
>CAZFZG010000183.1:0-4149 GCA_964523205.1 uncultured Chthoniobacteraceae bacterium
GAGAAACTTAGTTCCAGCATCGTCCATAATTGCCAGAACGCAACCTCCTCAACTCGTCAACTTTTCAACGTCTTGGCTGTAGTAACAGGCTCACCACGGCGAGTCCGTCCTGTGGCGGACGTGTCGCCTGCATCTGTTTCTTTGCTGGTCACTGGTCACATGTCACTTGTCACTTCTGAAATCAGCTTTCCGCTTTCAGCTTTCTCTTCTCGTCTCAACTCCTCAACTCCTCAACGCCCCAACGTCTTGGCTGTAGTGGCGGACGTGTCGCCTGCATCTGTTTCTTTGCTAGTCACTGGTCACATGTCACTTATCACTTCCCAATCAGCTGTCCGCGTTTCAGTTTTCCGCTTTCAGCTTTTTCCTCTAGTCTCAACGCCTCAACCTCTCAACCTTTTTAGTCATCCCGTACTTTTGGGACTCCGCGAAGACAAAGATGCGCGCCAGGTTGCAAAAGAAACCTGATCGCTCGGAATACGGATTGCTGCTGATTTGCCCGTGCGAACGGATCAGCTTCTTCTGCTTTCCCTGCTTATCGGCACGACAGCCTTTGCTCGGATTGGGGAAACATCTCTCCAATTTGTTAGCCGTTACGGTCCGCCGAAAGATACGTCGAGTTCGAAGATCTTGGACAAGACCATGCCGATTCTCGAAGGCGCGATTCATCACACTTATGAATTTCAGGGCTGGAAGATCCGAGCGGCATTCTTGCAGATCGATGGACCGGCCGTGCGAATGGACTTTACGAAACTTCCGCAAACGGAAAGTAACGCGACGATCAAAGACTACGAAATAGAAGCGATCATGACTGGTAACACCCCGGCAGGCATGACTTGGAAGCAAATTGTTTACAACAATCCAGATTCTCCAAACAAAGGTCTTAACAAAACTGTTGAGGCTTATTTCGCTGGAGCGACTGGGCAAAAGATGTGGCAGCGAAGCGACGGCGCGATTCTTTGGCTGCGCAGCAATCTGATCGTGAGGCTCGACCTGCCGCAGGCGCGCGAATACGAAGCGAACCTCAAAGCGGACAAAGAACGAAAAGCGCGCGCGTCTGTGCCGCAGTTCTGAATTCTCGCGAACGAAACGTTCCAGATGATTCCATTTAATCAGAACGGTTCTCGCACGCACATCATAATGGTGAGCTAGACAATTAGTATTAGGCGGCCGGCGTCCGAATTCAGGCGGTTGTCGATCGGTATCACACGGCATCGATCGAAACCCACTCGGAACGACATCAGCTTAGAAAGATTTAAGGAGCTGATCGGCCAAGTCAGGAGGACATGCACAAGCTTTGGTGAGATCGTCAACCGTGATCTTTGAAAAGGTCGGCTGGATTTTTCGAACTTTTCGCACCGCTTCTGCATCTATCGCGAGCAGAGCTTCAACCATTTTTTCAGCCTCTTGATACTTCGCGCCTCCAGCTAGAAATGGCACGCCGAAATTTTGCATTATGTACCGTGTGGCAAACAAAGTAGCTGCTCCCTCTTCGAGGATGTTTGCTTTGTTCGTTCCTGTTGGAGAAAGAAAATGTACCGTTTCGTGTGCTAATTGATAGCACGCTTGAACATTGTCGTTAGCACAGTTAACGGGCAATCGAACGATTAGATATTTAGCGTTAGCGCCAGCAGGGTACCAATACCAAATATAAGGAACTGGAGTGTCTGCGAATTCAATGCCAGCTGGCGAATAGCTAGCATCGCGAGGTCCGAATTGTTGCTGGGCTTCCTCCAACATAATTGCAAAACGGGATGACAACGTCAGGGACCAATGATTGTTTTGAAACTGTGTGCGAATTAGTTCGTCGTCGACATTCATTAAGCGTAAAACTGAACGTTAGGCTTTTTCGGAACAGTCGGTGGCGACTTTCTTGATGCTGTAGGCGTGTTCTTCGGACACGCCGATGTCGTGATCAATCATCAGCTCGGCCTGCTTGTCGGGAATGTCCGTCACGTTACTCCCCCCAACGAGGCTGCGATGTGCTCGCGTGTTTTATCGTCCGGGATCCACAAATAAAGCCCCTTCAATGGTCGTGTCAGTAAAATACGGTACGCTTGCTTAACGCTTCCCAGCAATTCTTGGTGCGCCGGACCCGATGATAATCTTTCGTGTCGAGCACGACGAACGATGTTCATAATTCCCGACTCGTAAACAGAGTCCGCGTTGACCTGCCATTGCGAATTCCGCCACGTCAGATCATCAAGCCACAGTAATCCAACATAATCATAGTCGAACCCACGCACCGCATAGGGGCAGCCCACTTCGGATAAAGGGTTTTCGGCCATTCTTGTCCCGGCGGGAGCGCGAATGAAAGCTGTGTAGTCGGTTCCGCGAGGCACGAAGTTCCAAACGCGTGACCACTGATGCACCGAATCGTTGGATAGGTACCTTTCGCAAAAATCTTGCATGCTTGGCGGAAGATCATGCGGTGCGGTCGTGTCACGCGTTTTCCACTCCCGCGAGTACGAAGAAAGCAATCGTACCGAATTTCCGTCTTTGATCCGTTCTCGAAGTGCGGCTTCCAACTCTGCGGGAGTATCGAACAAGCGAAATTCGAATCCCCAAATATCCTGAAGCTTCTTGAAATGGTAGCCAGGAGAGTCCTCTGCGTCTCGAACACTCGGTGACGAGACGTCTCGCGGAAACCTTATGATATTTGCTGCAGAGTCGGGAGGAGGCAAGTTTCTCCACGCTGTTGCATGTACTTCGTTTTCGGTTTCTGGATTTCCCGCGAGTACTGACTCAATCCACGTCACATATTCTGCCGACCCAGCGCACCGAAATTGTGCTCCTTCCAGACTGATAAACTCAGGCTCTCCTGCTCCCAATTCACGTGACCAAGCTGTGATATCACTCACGGATGTATTCTCGCGCTCTCGAAATCCTTGCGCTGGATCTAACAAGAAAACTGTTAGCTGCGATGCGCGAATGATGTGGTACGCCTGCGGACCCAGACCTGTAACAAAGCCAAACTGCCCGACGCCCCCTGTTCGTTCCGGGTTAATCAATCCATGCGCCTCGTCGACAATCGCTACGAGGTTCTGTTGGTCACGCGAGCCATCGTGAAAACCCGTTCCCAAGTCGCGCAAGATCTTAAAGTTTGCGCGCCATTGTCCCGCATCACGCAGGAATTCCGGACCGCGGGTCGTTCGAAGTTGGCCAAGCTTTCCGGGCGTCAAAGGCGTGAATATCGTCGCTTTCCGGACGAGACCTTCACCGCCCTCGTCGGCTAGCTCGTCGAAGATCGCAGACCAGTTACTGTTCTGGCTTTGAGATGTAGTTGTGAAAACGACGTCACCGACTGGAAGGCGCTCGTCAGTAACTAGGGATGCCCAAAGTCTCGCTGCGATCGCCGACTTACCGGAACCTGGCGGTCCTTCGACGATAACGACGCGCTTCTTCGGTTCGGACACCGAGGCTGCAAGGAAACATTCGTCCACCACGGCTTTGCACAGCGCGAATGCACGGCGCTGGTTGTCGAGAAGTTCGAATGGGCTTGTTTCAGGATGCAAAATCTGCTCGCCAATCTGCGCAACAAATCCACGCTGTTGACGATATCGCCCAGCGGCGAATTGCCTCGCGAACGCTTCGTCCGGTTCCGTGAGTCGTGTTTTGAAAAACGTTGGAAATCGCCCGCCGACATCTTCGGCAGCTGTAGTGAAGATGGGATATTCACGTGCGAGTTTTTCGTTAGGCGCCGACGTGTAGGCATGTGTGTACAACTGATGCGTAAACAAGACACAGCCGTGTACCTTCGCTTCACCTTCGACGGCGGAATGGAATCGGCGGCAGTATTCCGTGTAGCCGCGAACTTGATCGGATGGATGCAACTCCTGACGGCCGCCGCGATCTATGAGGCCTTCCGCCTTTCCGGGACGGTCTGCTGCAGTCGTCCAATCTTTCAGCTCGATAATCACGGCAGACGGAGCGGTCTCGTAACGACCCAGCAAAACAACATCGGCCCATGAAGACGCGGCGGGCAGTTGATATTCGAGGGCGAGATTTCCGCGGCAGCCAAAAAACAAGTGTAGCGGCTGAAACGATGGCGCTTGAAAGGCGCGGCTGAGCTTGGCGAGTGAGCTTTCCCACGCTTGCCCTTCCTCGCCGCCGTACCGTCCCGTCTCTTCCTGAAGGCGTGATACCAAGCCA
>CAZFZG010000184.1:0-4112 GCA_964523205.1 uncultured Chthoniobacteraceae bacterium
GCCATGATTCCGTCGCCGGTGTGTTTGATCTCGCGGCCACCGAGATCGGCGAGCGCATCGCGCACAATTGAATCGTGGAGCTCGATCAACTCCATCGCAGCCTCGTCGCCCATCTGCCGAGTCATTGCAGTCGATTCAACAATGTCGGTAAACAGGATTGTTCTAATTCCCGGGTCGCGGTCGTTTGCTGATCCGCCCGGAAACACGACAGCCCCAGCGTTGTCCACATCCGCTTCGCCCATGAAAAGCTCGGCCATTTCCGGTTCGACCCGGATAACTTTATTCGGCAAAAGTCCGTGAGCTTCTCGATGAACTTGCGTGGCCGTTTCGGCGTCCGGCGCGTGACAAAGGCAGAAAACCTTCCCGGCTTTTTCATTGACCCAATACTTATGATACTTAACGCCGTATTTTTCCTGAACGGCAACGTCTTTGTAGTGCGCGTCAGCGACGTCCTTGGCGCTCACGCCACCGGGAATTTCATGGATGTCCATGTAAGTTGGCATAGCGCATTTCTAGATTAACTACTTCACGGCGGCAAATCTAGGGCGATAAAATCTGATGAGAGATGTCGATCTTTGGTGGACGAGAGAGGGTTTGGTAAACAACGCAATAACGCTCGGTGAGCTTCAACAACGCAGCGATTTGTTCCTCGGTGGCGTCGGTGTCCAGATCGAACCGCAATCGAATTCGTTGGAATCCGACCGGCACTTCTTTGGACACGCCGAGCGTGCCGCGAAAATCGAGTTCGCCTTCGGCACGAACCGTTGCATCGCGCAACGGAATCTCAAGTGCGGTCGCGACCGCGCGTAAAGTGACGCCAGCGCAAGCCACCAGTGATTCGAGCAACATGTCTCCCGAGCACGCGCTCAATCCGTTTCCGCCGGTCGCCGGATGCAGTCCTGCTTCGACAAGGGCCTTACCCGTTTGGACATTGCACATCACACCTTCGCCGATTTTCCCTTGGGCGTGCAGCGTGATCATAGCCGCTTTCGGTTCCCGTCGGTAGCGCTCCTTAATCGGCGCCTGCAATGATTTCAATTCGGCGGCATTCATTCGGTGTTGGTCTGAGGATAGGAATATGAACGCGCGGACGCATCTTGCCGCACATTTTTTCGGCGTCGTCCACTCGATCGATTGTGGTCAGTGTGCGATTATTTGGCTTGACGGCCTTTTCGGTCCGGGCCGACATCATTTTGATCATGAGTGCGTCGTCGCGTTCTGCGCTGAGCCAATCGCTTCTTGAAGGGTGTCGCAGTCGTGCCGCCGGTTACGATCGGGAAAACACATTCTGCCGCCAGGATTTCGACGAACTGAAAGCGGCGGGTTATCTCAAAAGCGCGCTCCCGAAAGAGTTCGGCGGAGCAGGGATGAGGCTCGCGGAAATGGCGCGCGAAACCCGCTTACTGGCACAATATGCGCCCGCGACCGCCCTTTGTATCAACATGCACAACTATTGGGTCGGGACGGCGGCGGATCTCTGGCGTGCGGGCGACAAATCGTGCGAGTGGATCCTCAAGGAAACCTCAAATGGCGAAGTTTTTGCCGCCGGCCACGCCGAGCACGGCAACGATATTCCAGTCTTGCTTTCCACTTCGAAAGCGGAGCGGGTCAATGGCGGCTACAAGATTACCGGCCGAAAAGCCTTCGGCAGTCTAAGCCCGGTTTGGACGAGGCTCGGTGGCCATGCCCTGGACTCGAGTAATCCGAACACGCCGAAGATCGTGCATTTCTTTTTACCGCGCGATGCCAAAGGATTCACGATAAAGGAAACCTGGGACGTTCTCGGAATGCGTGCGACCCGCAGTGACGACACGGTGCTGGAAGGCGCGTTTGTCCCCGACAAATATATTGCGCGTGTAGTTCCAGCAGGTGCAACCGGGGCCGACAACTTCGTTGCGGGCCTTTTTACCTGGGCGCTGGTCAATTTTGCCAACGTTTATTACGGAATCGGTCTGCGAGCGCGCGAAGTATTAACCGAGCAATTGAAGAACAAGAGTTCGATCGGCCTGACTCGCCCAATGATATATCACCCCGAAGTGCAGCATGGCGTGGCGGAAATCACTATGGACCTCGAGACGATGGGACCGCATGTGGAAACCGTTGCCAGCGATTGGTCTGAAGGACGCGTTGGCGCCGACTGGCTGGTGCGTTTGTTTTCAGTCAAGCACCGGACGGTGGAAGCCGCCTTTCGCATCGTAGATCGTGCTCTCGATCTTTCCGGCGGGTTTGGAATGTTCAAGAAAAGCGAATTGGAACGCTTGTTTCGCGATTGCCGGGCCGGGCGCTTTCATCCGGCAAATCCGCTGCTGGCTCACGAGATCGTCGGCAAAATGGTTCTCGGCATTAATCCGGACGAGCAACCGCGATGGGGGTAACGCCGTCAGGAATCGTCCAAGCTGCTCTACCATTTCGCACGCTTTGTTATATCATTAACAATATGAACTTTGTTCAACTCGTTGGATTGATCGCCGGTGTCCTTCTGATTGTTGGTTGCGAGACGACCGAAACCACCGGGGTGGGAAATCAGGAGCAGAAACGCCTGGCGCAGATCCAGAGGCAACAAGCGGAGGCTGCGCAGTACGATGAGTCTGACCTCAATCTTTGGAACGCGCACCAAGACAGGCTGATGCAGGGAACAAATCCGGCGTTAACCTATACGCCTCTGGCGCAGCACTGATTGCCAAGTCGCCGATTGAGCGATGCGGAATTGCGGCCGCCGCGGATGACCTGAGGCCGGGAGGCGGTCCAAAGAGCCATATTTTTGGCCTTCCGTCGGAAAGTGGAGTTCGCTACGCTGTGCGTTATGCGCATAAAAACTTTCAGCCTACTGTTTGTGATCGGGCTCGTCAGCGCGTGCCTGGTCAACGCACAATCCCCAACTCCGAGCGCCTCGGCTGCGCCGTCCAAACGCTCGCATAAGAAAGCGGCCGCGGAAGCGTCGCCAGCTGCGAGCGAATCGCCAGCTGCTGAAGCGTCTGCTTCGCCGGCCAAAAAATCGCGAAAGAAGACGGCAGCTGCGACAGAGGCAGCTTCTCCGGTGGCCAGCGCTTCGCCGGCTGGTACGGGCCAAGCCTTAAACGAGCCGGCCGCGAAAGCCGCGCGCAAGAAAGGTGCGTTTACTACGCCGGCCCCGGCCGGATCGCCGATGGCGTCAGCTTCGCCGGCCGAGAAGAAAGGCCGGAAAGCAAAGGCCGCGGCGTCACCGGCAGCTTCGCCGGAGAAGAAAACGTTCGCCGACTTTTTCAAACCGAAGAGTTCGCCAAGTCCGGCAGCCGCACCAGCGGCACCTACCAAGGCGAAAGCCGAAACTGCCCCTCGTACAACTGCGGCACCCGGTGGCGGCAATGGGCAGGTTTGGGTCAACACCGAGTCGCACATTTATCATAAGGAAGGCTCGCGGTATTACGGTAAGACCGAAAAGGGTAAATACATGACTGAAGCCGAAGCCATTAAGGAAGGAGACAGGGCCGCAAAGAACGAATAGCGCGCGTCGCTGTTTTAAAAATTACAGGTTGGAAACGGCGGTGAGTGAAAATCTCATCGCCGTTCCTTTTTGGATTCGATTTAGCGCCAGACCTGCCAACCTCAAATCGGCTCGATCCTATACGCGCAAAGTCTTGCACGCATCGGCTCGATCCGGTCTAATCGGAGAATGAAAACCTTATTTTGTTTAGTAGCCGCTGGAAGTTTGGCGTTAAGCAGTGCCGCGTTGGCAGCAGGGAAGACTTATCAGGTAACCGGACCGGTTTTGGAAATGAACGATAGCATGATTGCTGTACAGAAAGGGAAGGACCGGTGGGAAATCGCGCGAGATGCGAGCACGAAAGTGAATGGAGACCTCAAGGTCGGCGCGAAGGTAACGATCACCTACACCATGAGTGCTACCGATGTAGAAGTTAAAGCCGAAAAAGGAGCAGCGAAGTCAGAAGCGAAGAAGAAATAGTTCAAAAAGAGTCCGCAGTGGTGATCTGGCTACTGCGGATTCTTACTGTACGGGACGGAGTAAGCTTTCGTTAAAGCTTGGCGGTGAGGGAGGGATTCGAACCCTCGGTGCCCTTTTGGGGCACGGAGCTTTAGCAAAGCTCTGCTTTCAACCACTCAGCCACCTCACC
>CAZFZG010000185.1:0-4076 GCA_964523205.1 uncultured Chthoniobacteraceae bacterium
TGGTTCTTCTCATCCCCGAGCCGGCAGTTCAGCTCGTCACTCCAAGTGGTGATCCTTTAAACGCACCCGTCGATAATCCAACAGGGCCGTGCGGCTCGCCTTTACCAGCGCCAGTCGATGGTCAAAACGAATTCACATTTGATGAGTGTAACCCAGGTGTAATGCCGGTACATCTCAAAGCAAAGGTGCTTGCCACTGGAACGGCAAGCACTATCGCCCCTCGTTGTCGCTTTACCATCGATCCTGTCGGGGACTCGACGATGACTTGGGGCAACACCAATCCCGGTGGTCAGCCAACTGCGAATGGCGATTATCTCGAAGCGGATGTCACGTTTACAGGTCTGCCAACCAGCAATTCGGGCTTCGGCCGCAAGAACGTAATGGTGAGTGTTGATGGAGTCGTAAGGGATCAGAAAGCGATGGAAGTTTTCTTTCCTAAGGACGCCACTAATCACGCGGGTGGAAACTCAAGCGATCCAAATTGGTACTATTATTGGGCGACTACAGCTGTTCCTGGATATGATCTGGCCAGCGGCTTGTATAGTTATGCTCCGGGAGGGCCCAGCGACTATGCAGAGTACAACGGTAGCCCAAATGCACCACACTACACGATCCACGGGCCCGCTTCGGCCGGTTATGAAGTTTACAATGCGGCCGGGCTGAATGTGGATCGCAAGGGTATCGATACGTTGACGGCTACATTGGTACATGAAAAGCAGCACCGACAGACAGACCTTGACTGGCTGCCCGGTGGAGCGTGGTTTGGAGGCGTCGATACTGACTTGGATGAGTTGCCTGATGACTGGGAAGACGCGCATGCGTCCGAGGGCTACGACAAAAACAACCGGTTTTCATTTGCTGGATTCCCGTACGGAGACGACGAGGAGGTCTGGTGCGAGAAAAATGCTTATGGCACGAAGGGCGAGGCATCGAAGGATTGGGCCGATCGTGGGAAACAATCTCAGAACCCGTTTTAAGTTATGATTAAACAAATAGTTCGAATCTCATTCTTGGTGGTTGCCTTGTCGGGGCTCGTCGTTGCGCAAGACGCACCCGCTGTTCGCGTAATTTTAAAGGCCTCTGCCGCGGCATACTCGGTTGGGGATCCAATTCCGGTTGAGCTCACGGTCGAGCCCGTAGACGGCAGGGTCATGGAGTTTAGTGAGGAGTTCTTTGCGAATCTAAAAGACAAGTTCGTTATTTCGAACCCAAGAAACCAGCTCGTGCGAAGTATGTCGGAATTCCACTACTCTATTTCCTCGCCGCCGAAATGGCTGCCGACAACAAAGCAAAGGCCCTACACATTGCGCTTTGATTTGAGTGAGCTTTATCCAGAACCGCATGACGTCCAATATCCGCATGACTTAGGCGAACCCGGCACTTACCGCATTCGTTATAAAGGTGAAATTTCTCTTCGAATCGTTAAATCTCCGGCGGTGTCTTGGCGGGGCCAAATCGAATCTAGTGAAATGGCAATTTCGGTTGCTGTCCCGAGTGAACAAGAAAGTAGGCAAGCTGCAGACCGCTTAATCAATCCTTCGACGCTGGAGACCGACAAACTGAGAGCCTTGAATAAGGCCAAATATTTAAATCCCGATCAGCGAATGGCTGTTTTCAGACATGCAGTTAAGAGCAGTAATGAAACTATTCAAGTTCGTGCGCTACGTCTGCTTGGCCGCGAGCAGTCCTCTCAAACGGTTGAAATTTTGAAAGGAGCCCTTGCCGCTAACAGCCCCTTAGTCAGGTCGGAGGCTGTGGCATCTCTCGGGAAAAATGGATCACCGGAAGCCGTTGAGTTAATCAAGGAAGAAGCTCGCTCACGTAAGGAGCGTAGTTACCGCGCCGCCGTTGTTGTCCTCGGCGAGATTGGCGATGAGTCTGCACTGCCCATTCTCGAATCAATTGCTACGACTGATCAAACCGACTGGGTGAGGGAACGGGCTCGCGAGAGCATCGAGAAAATCCGAAGACGTAATCTTTAACATTGTTCGCCACGGCAGCAGACTTGGTTTGACGTTCCCCAGCGATGCTAAGCACCAGTCGTGAATGAAAAACTCCTTATGTCTTAGTGTCGCACTTTTTCTTATCTCACAGCTTTGCTGTGTAAGCTCACCTCCGGCAAAGGAAAGCACGCTCTCGCAGACCGACTTAGAGCATGAATATCTTGGCGCGATTGTTCCGGCAGTTGACGGACTCACTCTACAATTCAAGAGCAATGGGGCCAGATGCCAGATTATTCGTAACGGCAAACCCACGGGCATCAGTGAGTATAACCAGCGGATTCCTGTTACCCCGTCGGAAACCTTGGAGCTAGCCTTCAAGAATGCCACTCTATCCTTTCGAGGATTGACTGGCGGTTTTGCAAACCAGGGGTTTCTAGTGGAAGCGACCGGTGGAATGCCTAGTGCAAATAATATTTTGCAAAAGCGCGCAGCTATCGCGATTCTTGCGCAGAAGAGAAGCGGTATTCCGGAATTACAATTCTTTGCGAAAGACTCAACTCTTGCGGAGATCAAGACCGCTCTCAAAAGTAATGGATTAAGTCCTATCACTGTTTCTCAGGAAAAACCCGCTCAATAAGTCGGGTAAAGGATGGAAAGAAAGTAGACCCTCTCGAAAGAAAAGTGAGCTAGCTTAACGTTTCTGATAAATTTCGAGCGGCGTCACAACGTCGAGAGCCCGCTGCAAAAGTGGATAGACAATGGAACAACCAAGGCCACAGATAATGCGGGTTTCTAGTTATGAAATCATTAATCATTTCATTAATACTTTTTGTAATGTCGAATGCATGGGCTGAATCGCTGTCGGACGTGGAAACTGTAAAGCAATTTGCTGCGGAAGTGAAGGTCGACCCTGCGCAAGCCGAGCGGCAATTCAATACGTTGCTCCGGGGAACATTGCGTGAGCAAACATCTGCGCTCAGCGACCTAAAGCGTCAAAAAGCTTTTCGGATTATTGCTTTTGCCCTTCCCAAGATGAACGACCCTGGCAAAGGCGAGGCCATTAAAGCTCTCGAAGAATCCACCGAATCAGATCGCCTCGTCGTTAAAACCTTAATCGATGAACTAGAGTCTCGGAATTTTGCGATTGCAAATGGCGAAGAAAACGTTGCCGCACACGAAATGACAAAACAACGCTTAATTACAACTCTATCACGACTGACACATGTACCAGCCCAAGATGTTCATCGCGAGTCGCAATCAGACGTACGAAACTTCATTGACAGAATACGTGCTCAACAAAAAGATCGCCACTAGCATGCTGCTGCGAAGGCACCTCGGGCAGAGGAATACTTAATGCTTGTGGTAAAATTCCGAGGACAAGCGACGAAATGAATTCGTTCGATGCATCGATAAAACACTGACGTCGCCTACGTCATCTCGTCGTATAGAGGTGACATCACGCCACTAGTCTCACAGTGATGAAGAATTTGGTGGCGCTACTTTTGTTACTCATCGCCACATGCAACGTTTTCGCGGAGTCGCGAGGTATTGTTGTTTAGTTCACAGCAAAACACAGCGAGCCCAAAGTTGCCAAGGCTAACATCTACTCGGCTGAGCCATCTGAGCAGACGAGTAATTTGGCGCTGGCGGAGGCAGCGATCGTTCTAAGTCACGCCAAAGACTGGAAAAGCGACGTCATGACTTATCTAATAACGGCGCCCGATACGGACACAAAAGATTTGATCGTCGTGCATGAGGGCATGAAGGAGAATCCGCTTCTCAGACTGATTGCGGTCGAACCTGCGAACTCCGATAACGCCAAGCATCTCCTGGTC
The DNA here is from genome assembly GCA_964523205.1 of uncultured Chthoniobacteraceae bacterium. Lineage (GTDB taxonomy): Bacteria > Verrucomicrobiota > Verrucomicrobiia > Chthoniobacterales > UBA10450 > AV40. The sequence goes on from CAZFZG010000185.1 coordinate 3,779, forward strand.
GAGTACAAGAAGATCCCGAAATAAACGGGCTAAAGATATATGACGTCTTCGCTCTTAAGAGGTTCTGTTAAATTGTCCTCTAAAAAGAGACTTCAGTGTTTCTGATAAATTTCGAGCGACGTGACAACGTCGAGAGCCCGCTGCAAAACCGAATCGCGCGCCGGTTGTCCCTGCCGTCCGGCTCGGTTGCGGCGTTGGGCATCGGGGATATCGAGCTCGGGGTTCGTTCCGGCCATCAAAGCCGCTTCGTTCAAGTGCGGCCGTTCCGTTTCGTAAACAAACGGGCTCATTCCTTTTT
>CAZFZG010000186.1:0-3876 GCA_964523205.1 uncultured Chthoniobacteraceae bacterium
GTTAGGCCTGCGCCTGCTGGTAACGGGAACTCTTCTCGGTTTGGTGGGGACGTGGCTTGCCGGCAAAGCCATGCAAACTGTTTTGTTTGACGTGCCGCCACTCCACTTGGCGATCCTCCTCGGAACCACCGCGATCATGGGTGCGGTATCGCTGGTCGCCTGTCTCATCCCCGCGCACCGCGCCGCGATGGTCAATCCGGTAGAAGCACTGCGCGCTGAATAATTAATCGACGATTTGGACGCCTTCGCTCGCTGTTCGCTTCGCGTAGAGCTCGCTCAAGCGCTTGGTCATCGGGCCGATCTTGCCATCGCCGATCACGCGATTGTCGATCTTAACAACGCCCGCGAGCTCGCCCATCGTTCCCGAGCAAAGAACTTCTTCCGCGCGGTAAACGTCGACAGGGGACAAATCGGCTTCGATGCAGCGGATTTTTTCGGCTTCACAAATCTCCATCACGGTTGCGCGGGTGATTCCTTCCGGACAGGCAACCGCTTTGCTCGTTGCCAGATCGCCGCCTGCTCGCGATTTATCGGAGTTGCGCACGATGAAAACATTGGTGGCGTTCGTTTCAGCAATGAAACCATTAGTGTCGAGCATAAGTGCGTCATCCGCGCCTGCATTGTTGGCTTCGACCTTGGCCAAAATGGAATTGAGGAGGTTGGCATGATGAATTCGGGGGTCGAGAACTTCCGGCGGCGGCCGACGGACTGAAGCGGTAATTAATCTCAAACCTTCCTTCGAATACACTGGCGGCTTGTGCTCCGCTAGGATGATCAGGGTCGCGCCGCTCTGATTCAGTCGCGGATCCATTCCAGAGGTGATTTTCACTCCGCGGCTCAGCGTTAACCGAATGTGGACGCCGTCGCGCATCTTGTTGGCCGCCAACGTCCGCTTAAGTTCCTCAACGATTCTTTCGCGCGGCGGAAGATCGACGAATGATAAAGCGCGCGCCGATTTGTCGAGCCGATCGAGGTGTTCGTGGAGTTTGAAAACGCGACCGTTGTAAAGCCGCAGACCTTCCCATACCGCGTCGCCGCCTTGGACCGCAGAATCGAACGGACTGACTCCGGCCTTATTGCGATGCACCAGCTCGCCGTTGATGTTGACGATTAGATCTTTGTTCTTCGGGTTAAACTTCTGAAGCACAAAAAGAATTAATCAGGAAAAGAGGAAAGCAGGAAAAGAATTTTAAAGCTCTTTTTCCTGGGTTCCTGCTTTCTTAATTCAATTTAGTCTGTGCCGGCGGAGCTCTTGATAGCAGTCGCGGCAACATTCGTAAATTTTATCGAGCGACTCAGGTATTTTTCCTTCTCTCGACTTGTAAGGCTCGAACGATGTCGATCTGGCGACGGCGTCGTACCAATGCTTTGCCCAGATTCCGTCCGTCTCGCGGAAACCCGGCGGCCACGACAGCATCGCCTTGTCGAATTCGACGCCGATCGTATCACAGAGGAGCCGCAGATGTTTCTCGGGAGCTTTTAAGACTTCATCGGCGTCGATAACTGGCGGAACTGCACCCATTCGGTCGCGGACAAAATCGAAAATCTCGCTTTGCTGAACAAAACCGAGGTCCTCCAGCGAGGGATCAGGATTCTTCTTAATATAAGAGAGAATGACCTCCCGAGGGTCTCGGATGAGAAAACAGTTTGTAACATCGGCAATCCAGTCGCGACCGATCTCCGGCAGCAAGTGATGCGTCATTTGTTTCTGAAAGAAGATTTGCTTATTGCCGGGAACCGGCTCTTTGGTCAGGTCGGTCACGACTTTTCTCCAATCAGTCTCGCCTTGGGCAATAATTTCGGCTGCGCCGGGATGCTTCTTGCCGGTCCGCTCTAAATAGTACGCGTAAAACGGTTCATCCACGACGGTGGTATCGGCCCGATTGCCCCAGGCGCGCATTATCGCGGTGGAAATATTTCGCGGACCGGACCACATCGCGATGCGAAGAGGCTCAGCTTCGGTCGTCACGGGGGCATTCTACGACACCGCCCCCAAACGCCAGATCGAAAATTGCTCTTACCGGCGGTATCCCTTGTAATGTGCGCGGATGCCAACCGAACTAAAATTCCTCGCGACCAGCGTCATTCTCGGCCTCGTCCATTTGATTGCGGCCTCACATCTCATCAGTCTTCAGCGCGGCTACCGCTGGACCGCCGGCGATCGCGAAGGACCGGTGCCGCCGCTTCATGGCCTCGCCAACCGAGTCGATCAAGCGACTTTGAATTTTCTGGAAACGTTTCCCTTCTTTGCCGCGCTCGCGCTCGCGGTGTGCTTTACGAATCGCACGGGTTCCCTTTCGGTTTGGGGTGCGCAGCTTTATTTTTGGGGGCGTTGCGGATACCTGCTCGCCGCAGCCCTGGGCTACGGACTGATTCGCTCCGTGGTTTTCTGGAACACGGTGTTTGCTGGAATCGTGCTCTTGCTCATCGCGCTTCTGAAATAATCGATTGTGCGTCGGCTCAACCGAAGATCAGAAGCTGGATCGATTCGGGCAGATGTTGGGCGACGTTGGTCACCACGCTCCCACGAAGAAGCTTGGTCAGTGCTGTTCGTTGGGTTGCGCCGATTACCAGATAGTCGACGCCCATGGTCGCGGCAAGATCGACAATCGTAGCCGCTGCATCCTGGCTCACCGCGTACAACGGCACGACGGATACGCCGCGTTCCTCGCCGAGCTTTGTCACGCTCGTCATGATCGCGTTGGCTTCGGGATTATCTTCCCACTTTGCACGCCCGAGGCGTGTGCCCGCAGCAGTGTAGTAAATCGCAACTTCTTTCACGTAGAGCACGAACAAACAGGCTTTGCGCAATTGGGCTTCGTCTAAAGCGAAACTGAGCACCGGGGTAATGCCGCGGGCGGCGACCATGATCTTTTGACCTTCGCTCAACCGCGATCTCATCGTCGCGGCGAGATCGGGCGCGACCATTCGGGCCACTTCCCGGGTCACAGTCAGAGTTGTCAGTCCTTGTCGCTTTAGCGTGTAGGCGCGAAGGGCGAGGCCGCCGATTAGGATCGCTACCACGAATTGAAGCGCGTCGAGTTTGGTATGGGCCAACGTCAGTTCGACGAACGCCAGAATTACAAATGTAACCCCGAAAAGAACCCGATCGTACCAGGTAAAGCCAACGGTGCGATTGAACGCGCACGAACCGACATTCACCGTGATCGCCCCGACCACGCCGATAGCGTAAAGCCCGGCCAGAGCGGTAAAGTTGGCGACGAAAAGAAGAACCAGCGTGGGCAAACCGATCGCGATCAGGAGCGGGTAAATCGGAACGCCGTGTGTGTTCAGCCGCCGGAATTGGCGCGGCATCTCGCCGTCGCGCGACATCATGTAAAGCAATCCGATGATGGCGACGATGGCGGTGTTGGCGGCGCTGAGCAGGAGCAGGAAGAAAACGATTCCGACGATCCAGCCAAACAAGTTGCCGACAGCCGGCGAAAATGTGGCGGTGGCAAATTGTTCGCCGATGAAGCGCAGCATGTCTTCGCTCCGCAGCTGCAAGACGGAACTGACTGCCGACGAGTCGGTGAGATGCAGCGTCTTACCGAGCACCGATGGCACAGACAACATCGCCCAGCCAAGCAACGCAGTCCCGGCCACAACTTCAATCGCCACCGGAATGATCGCCTTGAGCGATTCGCGCGCGACGCTTGGCCGATCCATTGTCGATCCAAGATCGAGCTTCATCACGCCGGTGATGTTGGCGATCGATTCGGCGCCGGAAAGGGCCAGAATAACACCGACAAATTGGACCCATAACATGCCGAGACTTTCCTGGCGCGGTTGCAGGAAGTGTGTCGTCAAGTGTGGCGCGCTCAGCCCAACCAACAGCGCGACCACGATCAGGGTCGGTACCGCGAGCGCGACTGC
>CAZFZG010000187.1:0-2459 GCA_964523205.1 uncultured Chthoniobacteraceae bacterium
TGCTCAAATATCGCAACTTTGGAAAGAAATCGCTCAACGAGATCAAGGACAAGCTCCAGCAGCTCGGGTTGAGTCTAGGAATGAAATTCGAACCCGGTCTGGTGGAAACGCCGGCGGGTGGCGTCGATGGGGCCACCGGCAATGGTGCGGCGGAAGTCGGCGAGCGAAAGTAAATTGCTGCGGTCAAACCAGTCGCCCACATGAGACACCAAAAAAATACGGTGCGGCTCGGCCGCAAAGCCGAGCATCGTAAAGCGCTGCTTGCCAATCAGGTTTGCAATTTGATCGAGCATCGCCGGATCAAGACTACGCTCGCCAAAGCGAAAGCGGTCCGTCCGCTGGCCGACAGAATGGTCACCCTTGGCAAGGACGGTTCGATCCACGCGCGCCGAACGGCATTCGCGACCTTGCGCCAAAAGGATGCGGTCAAGAAATTGTTCGACGAAATCGCGCCCGCGTCGGGTGAGCGCAACGGCGGCTATACCCGCATAATTCGGCTTGGCCAGCGCCCAAGCGACTCCGCCTTCATGGCCTTGATCGAATGGGTCGATTCGCCGGTCACGGTTGAAGAAAAACCGGCCGAGGAAAAGAAGGCAAAGAAGAAAGAGCCAAAAGCCGAAGCGAAACCCAAAGAGCCCAAACGCGAGGAGCCAAAGGCCAAAGCAGAAGAAAAACCCGCCGAAGAACCGAAGAAGAAGCGGCGCTGGTGGGGCGGGAAGGCGAAGGAAGAATAGGTAGAGGCGGTTCACCGAACCGCCATTGGCGCTTGGGGACAATCGCCGCTACCTCAGCTCAACTAATTTCCAATTGATTTTGCCATCTGCGATTTCGAGCCAGGCCACGCTTCGAGGCGAGCCGCGATTCGGTCTCGTAACACAACCGGGATTTAGAAAGAGCACGCCGCTTCGGCGTTCGTTTCGCGGAACGTGAGTATGACCATGCAACACAACATCGATACCATCCGGCGGAACTTCGGGCGGAATATGCACCAGCCGAAACGTCAAGCCCTCCCGGGTCAGATCGACAACCAACGGCCAGTCGTTGTTCCAGTCGCAATTTCCGCGGACGACCGTCACCGGCGGACCAATCGCTTCGAGATCCAGCGCAATCGTCGGTTCGCAAACATCGCCAAGGTGCCAGATCTCGTCCGCGTCCAGAGCAAGGTCGACCACTTGCGGCGGCAACTTGTTATGCGTGTCGGCCAGCACGAATATCTTCATTCAACAGAATCTCGCACAACGGACACAACGGGCACAAAGATCGCTACCTCAAATTTCGTCGTGACCTTGGTGCGAGGCACCAGTCTAACTCATGTCATTTAATAATTTCGATCTTTCATCGGAAGTTGTGCGCGGGACCCAAGCCATGGGTTTCACTGAACCGACGCCGATCCAGCTTCGGGCGTTCCCGATTATTCTTGCCGGAAAAGATTTGATCGGTACCGCGCAAACCGGCACGGGCAAGACCGCGGCGTTCGCGTTGCCTATCCTGACGTTGCTGGCGAAGCGCGGAAAGTTTCGCTGCCTCGTGCTCGAACCGACTCGCGAACTGGCCGCGCAAGTGGAAACTGCGTTTCGCGATTACGGACGCTTTACTGATTTACGCGCCACGGTTGTTCACGGCGGCGTCGGTTACGGCAAACAAAAGGAAGATTTGAAACGTGGCGTCGATATTGTCGTCGCGACGCCTGGCCGCCTGCTCGATCATCTCGAGCAGCGCACGCTCCATTTCCGCGATGTAAACATTCTCGTGCTCGATGAAGTCGATCGGATGCTCGACATGGGATTTCTGCCGCAGGTTCGGCAGATCGTTGAAAAAATTTCCACCGATCGACAAACTCTCCTTTTCTCGGCCACGCTTCCGCCAGAGATCGAACGCCTCGCCGCGTGGGTCCTGCGGGATCCCGAGTTGGTGGAAATCGGCGTTCGCCGTTCGCCGGCCGAAACCGTAACCCACGCCGTTTATCCGGTCGCGGCCGAACAAAAGTTTGATCTACTCATGGCGTTGCTCGAACGAACGAACTTCGATAGCGCGCTAATTTTTAGCCGAACGAAGCACGGCGCCGATCGGATCGCTCACCGATTGAAACAAGGAAATCATTCCGTCGCCGTTTTGCATTCCAATCGCACCCAGCGGGAGCGGATTGAAGCGCTCGAAGGTTTTAAAAGCGGTAAATACGAAGTCATGGTGGCGACCGACATTGCCGCGCGGGGGCTCGACATTGCCGGTGTCAGTCATGTCATTAACTACGACGTGCCCGAGCACGCCGAAGATTACGTCCATCGCATCGGCCGGACCGGTCGCGCCCAAAACGTCGGCGACGCCTTCACCCTCATGAACGGCGAAGAAGTTGCCGCGCTCCAGGCGATCGAACATTTCATCGGCCAAAAAATTCCGCGCCTGAAGCTGGAGAATTTTCCCTATCTCTACACGATCTTATTCGAACCGGAATCAGCAGT
>CAZFZG010000187.1:2559-3862 GCA_964523205.1 uncultured Chthoniobacteraceae bacterium
GATTTGCAGGCGAGACGCCTGCCGCCACAGAAGAAAACTACTTCTTGCACCACTGATCGACCCAATCGTTCACCGTTTTGTACCACAACCGGGAGTTCTGCGGCATGAGCACCCAGTGACCTTCGTCCGGGAAATACAACATCTTGGACGGGATCTTTAATCGCTGAAGCGTGGTGAACAGCTGGAATCCTTCGCTTACATCGAGCCGGTAATCGAGCTGACCGTGCACTACCAGGGTCGGCGTTTTGAATTTGTCGGCGAACAGGTGCGGTGAGTATCTGCGATACTTTTCTCTGTTTTTCCAAAGGGGGCCGCCAAATTCCCATTCCGGAAACCAAAGTTCCTCGGTCGTGCCGTAAGCCGACTCCGTGTTGAACGTTCCGTCGTGCGACACGATGCACTTGAACCGATCGGTGTGACCGAGGATCCAGTTGGCCATGTAACCGCCGTAGCTCGCGCCCAGGGCCGCCTCGCGGTTCTTGTCGATAAAGGGGTAAGTCTTCTCCACGTAATCGAGGCCTTTCATCAGATCGACATACGGTTTGCCGCCCCAATCGCCGCTGATCGAATCGCAAAACTTCTGCCCGTAACCGGTCGAGCCGTGGAAATTGATCATCACCACCACGTAGCCGTTTCCGTTGTTGCCGGTCGCCGCGAACAACTCCGCGTTCCAGCGATACGTCCACGAATTTCCCCACGCCCCTTGCGGCCCGCCATGGATCAAAAATTTCAGCGGATATTTTTTGTTCGGATCGAACCCCGGCGGCTTAATCATGAAACCCTGAACCTGTTCGTCATTCGCGCCTTTGAACGTGAACGACTCCAACGGCTGCATATCGATCTGCGCCAGCACCGCGTCGTTCATGTGTGTGACTGCTTCATCGGCGCCGGCAAGTTGGCAGTTCGACGCCCATCGCCGGCGAATTTCATTCGGCGCTCCGGCGGACATTCCCGTGTAATAAATAGTTCCGTCGCGTGTGATCGTGAGATCGTCGGCATGTTCTGCCTCATTCGCACCAGGTACAAGATGCTTTCCCACTTCAATGCTTCCGCCTCGGTCCACGCTGTCGGCGCGGACACCGCCAATCAATGAATAACCAGAATCTTCGTACGTGAACGCAATTCCCCAGTAAGGGCCACCACACGTGTCCCACGCAAAACTCCCGACAGAACGATCAAATTTCTCCGTCGCATCTCGAATTTTCCCCGATTGTCGATCTTGGACGAGGAGCCGCCATTTATCGGCTTCGAAGCCGGCGCGTGCTTGCGAGCGCCAGGCGAGATATTTTCCGTCCGGCGAATA
>CAZFZG010000188.1:0-3858 GCA_964523205.1 uncultured Chthoniobacteraceae bacterium
GTTTCCGGGACGCGCGCCGCTCTTGCCAGGCTGCACGAACGGCGATTGCGCCGAAAACTGCGCAAAGCCGATATCAAAGGGCAGCTTGAAATCAGCCGGAAGGAATTAGCGAAACAACGGCGCTCCATCGAGAAGCAACTCAAGAAAAAAGGCGCGTCAGTTCCCGAGCCCGCGGCGGCTTTTATATCGTCCGATGAATTGGAAGATCGCCCGGCGCCGAAAGTCGTTGATACCACTGCGCTGCCGGGGGAACCGGTCGCTCGAAAGAAACCGTCGCTAGCGGAACTGCGGGGCTCGGCCTCCACAAGATCGACATCCGCGGCAGCCAGCCTCACTGGTCGCGCGTGGGACCCGAAAACTTATGCGCTGCCCGGGCTCGATTTATTGAACGAGCACGATCCAGAGGGACGTGGCGGCGCTGATCCCAGTGAATTGCAACGCGTTCAGCAAACGTTGATCGATACTCTCGCTCAATTTGGAATTGCGGTTGGGCCGGGCGACATCACTAAAGGTCCGACGATCACGCGCTACGAAGTTTATCCGGCCAAAGGCGTGCGGGTGGACAAAATCGTAAGCCTGGAACGCGATCTCGCGCGTGCGACCCGGGCCGAACGGATTAACATTCTCGCGCCGATTCCCGGAAAGGACACGGTCGGCATCGAGCTGGCGAACACCCGCAAAGTTACGGTCACGTTGCGAGAATTGTTGGAATCGGCCGATTGGGACGAAGCGAAAACGCGAACCAAAATCCCGCTCGCCCTCGGCAAAGACGTTTATGGCAAGGCGATCATCACTGACCTCGCGCAGATGCCGCATTTGCTCGTCGCCGGTACGACTGGTGCTGGCAAAAGTGTCTGCATCAATGCGCTCATCGCCAGCATGCTTTTCCGTTTCACTCCCGAAGAGTTGCGCTTCATTATGATCGATCCCAAAGTCGTCGAGCTCCAGCACTACAACGCGCTCCCACATCTCGCATTTCCGGTCGTGACAGATCCCAAAAAAGTGCTGCTGGCCCTTCGCTGGCTAATCGACGAGATGGAGCGCCGCTACAAAATGTTCGCTCGTGTAGGCGTGCGCAACATCATCAGTTTTAACGCGCGCCCGAAGAAAAAGGCCGACGTCGACCTTGAAGATGTAGAGACGGGCGTGTCGCTCGCGAACTCTTCTGCTGCTGCCGGAACGACCGCCACTACACCAGAAGAAAAGATCCCGATTCCCGAAAGAATTCCGTACGTCGTCGTGGTGATCGACGAATTGGCTGATTTGATGCAAACCGCGCCAGCGGACGTGGAGAGCGCGATCGCGCGGATTACCCAAATGGCGCGCGCTGCCGGAATTCACTTGATCGTCGCCACGCAAACGCCGCGGGCAGATGTCATCACCGGTGTAATTAAGGCAAACATCCCGAGCCGGATCGCCTTCCAAGTGGCGAGCAAGATCGACAGCCGGGTGATTCTCGACGAAAACGGGGCCGATCGGTTGCTTGGGCAGGGCGACATGCTTTATCTGCCGCCGAGCGCCTCGCGATTGATTCGGGCACAGGGCGTGTTGGTCACCGATGAGGAAATTCGGCGATTGGTTGAATTCGTCTCCGGGCAAGGCCGACCGGCATTCGATCCAGCAATACATGAAAAACTTCAGGCGGCGGCCGGTTCGGATGAAGAAGGGGTGAGCGAAGAAGATGAGGAGCTCGTCGAGAAATGTTTGGAGATTATTCGGCAGGAAAAACGCGCCTCGACGTCACTGTTGCAGCGGCGACTACGATTGGGCTACACGCGCGCCGCGCGGATCGTTGATATTCTGGAGCAGCGCGGTATTTTGGGTCCCGGCGAAGGCGCTAAACCGCGCGAGATCCTGGTCGATCTCGACGCTGCCGTGTAGCTGGCGAACCCCATCATGACAATCGAAGGCCTGGGCAGGAAATTTCAGGAAGCGCGAATGTCTCGCGGGCTGACGCTCGATGAAGCTGCGCGGCTGACCAAAATTCGCCCGTCGCGTCTGGCCGAAATCGAGGCCGACGATTTCTCTCAATTTCCGAGTCTGGCCTACGCCAAAGGGTTCCTTTTGATTTACGGAAAATTTCTTGATGTGGATGTAACGCCGTATCTCGATGCCTTTGAAACGTCGCGCGAAGTCACGGTAGACGGCTACTCATATTTGCAAGACCAACCTGCGCCGAAACCGCGCCGTGTTCGCACGTCGCGTCCGCCGGCGGCAGCTCGCCCCCGACGAACACGTGGGGATCGCTCTTCGCCATTTCCGGTGCTAATCGCGGTTGGGGTAATTGTCGCGGGCTTCATCTTGATGCAATTCATCCTGAAGATTCAGCGGCTCGGTTCTCACACACCGCAAATGGTGGGCGTTCCGCAGCCGGGCGCGGCGGAATCGGTCCCACCGCAAGCGCCCGCGACGCAATCTGCGCCCCCGCAACAAGCGCAAGCACCACAACAGCAAAAGGCGCCACACCAAGCTCTGCCAGCACCGGCGCCTGTCGCTTCAGTCGCGCCTTCAATTGCACCCGTGGTGCAAGCTCCCTCGCGCGCCGCATCTCCGCCTACGGTCACCGTGGCCGAAGTGAGTAAGAAACCCGCGCCACCAGTTTCGACGCCGGCGCCGTCGATCCCTATACCGGAAGCGTTTGTGCCGGCTTTCGCGAATGCGAACCCGGCGGCAAAGGCGAGCGCAGCGCCAAGCAAAGAACCTGAAGTGCGCAGGGCGGAACCCGTGCGGCCCGAAGATTTGGCCAAAGCCGCTGCCACTCAAAAACCGGTCGAAGCCCAAGGACCAAATCAGATTGCGATCAAGCCGCTGAAAAAAACCTATATCAAGGTTGTGGTGGACAACGGGTCGCAGCAACCCGCATTCGAACGCTGGATTTCCCCGGCCGATGGAACGGTAGAATTCCGTGGGCAGAAAATCGCGGTGCGTGTTTTGGACCGCGACGCCGTTCAAATCAGGAAGAATGGCAAGCCAGTAGCTGGCGGGGACGACGATATCACTGTCGAATAAGGCGGCCTCTTTATTCGGGGAAAATGAAACCGAAAGTCGGCATGATCAGTCTCGGTTGCGCCAAGAATTTGGTGGATGCCGAAATTATGCTCGGCAGCGTCCTCAGGCATGGAATGGAAATCACCTCGTCGGCAGATGAGGCCGATGTGCTGGTAGTAAACACGTGCGCGTTCATTGATTCGGCCAAGGAGGAATCGATCGATGCGATTCTGTCAGCGCATCAAGCCCGTGGTCTAAATAAGCGGCCCGATCAAAAACTAATTGTGAGCGGCTGCATGTCGCAGCGCTTTGCGCGCCAGATGCGTGACGAAATACCCGAGGTCGATGCCTTTATCGGCCTGGATCAGGTAAGAGAGCTCGGCACGATCGTCGAGCGGGTGCTGGCAGATGACGACGTCGACCCTTCGACTTCGCTCAGGGCGAGTCTTGCATTTGCCGAAACGCGGCCCACTTACATTCCCGATTACGACACGCCGCGATTTCGACTCACGCCGGCGCATTCCGCTTACGTAAAAATCGCCGAGGGCTGTAATCACCCGTGCAGTTTTTGTGTGATCCCGCAAATGCGCGGCAAACATCGCAGCCGCACGATGGAATCAGTGCTCGCGGAAATTCGCGGGCTGGTCGCGGAAGGTGTTCGTGAGATCAATTTGATCAGCCAGGACACGACGTTCTACGGGATGGATTTATGGACGGACAAAGCCGGCCCGCGCCAGCCGGTCGATTCCTCCCGTGGTCCGACGCTGTCGCGTTTGCTCCGCGAAATTCAAAAGATCGACGGCGAATTTTGGGTGCGCCTGCTCTACACGCATCCGGCGCATTGGAGCGACGAGTTAATCGAGACCATCG
>CAZFZG010000189.1:0-3809 GCA_964523205.1 uncultured Chthoniobacteraceae bacterium
CAAAGCACTGGCTACTCAGACCTGAACAAATTGGCTGTCAAAGCTCTTTTGCAATGGCAATTTCAACCCGGAACTCGCAGCCCGGTCGAAGTGCCGGTGGAATTCGCCATTCAAGGCGGCAATCGCATCTTGCACTGACGTTGCTCCGGCGGAATCAGACCCGCGACGCCGGGGGCGGAGGTGGGTTGTTCCGTCGGTGATTGACTGTTATTCGTTACTCGAGATGACCGACCAACGGATCGAGAAGATTAAATCGGCAGTTGAAGGGGCGGCTCATATTCCGGCGGAGAAAAAGATCGTATTAATGGGGCTGATTGCCACCATCGATCCAGTGATCGCGAAGTTTGCCCAAACAAACCACCAGCACGCTCGACACATCACGAGATTAGTTGAACAGTCCGCGCACGAGGCGGCCGGTAACAATCGGGCGCGGCTGGAGAGGGTCTTGCGCGAACTTGAAAAATCGGTGGAACGCTTCGAAGCGTCTCACCCCGACCTCGTTTCGTTTGTAACTGAATATTCCGCGTTCCTGTCCGCGCTCGGGCTCTAGCAGAAGTGACGAGTCATGTGACAAGGGACGCCACCTACGGCGAAATCGGCCTCAAGTTGGTGGTTCTTCGTGTCTATTCGTGGTTAACTTCCGAACATGAGATCGAAGTTTGTCAGTCTTCATCCATATTTCAAAGTGCATCCGGGAAAACTGGATCCGATCAAAGCGATGCTGCCAAAGTTCGTGGAAAAAACCGCAGCGGAAAAGGCCTGTCTATTTTACGAGTTCACCATGAACGGTGATGAACTTTTTTGTCGTGAAGGCTACGAAAACGCGGAAGGCCTGCTTGCGCATATCGATAACGTCGGCGCACTCCTGGCGGAGGCGATGAAGATCGCGGATCTTACCCGCATCGAAGTGCATGGGCCGGGTTTCGAACTGGATAAATTGAAGAAGCCGCTGGCGCACTTGAAACCTGCATTCTTCGCGCTCGCTTCGAGCGCCAAAAAGTGATGAGTGAGTCCAGGCCGGACCGGCATTGTGACAAGTGACCAGAGCAGATCGGAGCCGCTTCTAAACGTCGTTGATTACGCACGGGCTGCGCGCGGTAAATTATCGCAGGGCGTCCTCGATTATTACGAAGGAGGAGCGCTCGATGAGATTACCCTGCGCGAAAACGTCGCGGGCTGGGAAAGATTGAAACTCTACTACCACGTGCTCGCCGCAGTCGGGCCGCGCGAGATGAAAACCACAGTGCTCGGTCGATCGATTTCAATGCCGATCGCTGTTGCGCCCACAGCGTTTCACAAACTCGCCTGCCCGGAAGGCGAGCTAGCAGCGGCACGCGCCGCCAAGGCGGCGGGGACCCTATTCATCCTGAGCTCGCTTTCGAACACGGCGATGGAATCCGTTTTCGCCGAAGCGGCCAGCCCGCGCTGGTTCCAGCTCTATATATATAAGGATCGCGACATCACGGGCGCCCTGGTGCAACGGGCGGAAGCCGCCGGGGCGGAAGCGATCGTGCTGACGGTCGATGCGCCCGGCCTGGGCACGCGCGAGCGCGACATGCGCAACTGCTTTACCTTGCCAGAAGGGCTTTGCGTCGAGAATTTGTCGCCCCTCGGGAAGGGGAAGATGCCGGAAGTAAAAGGATCTGGATTGGCTGCGTATGTCCGCGACAATTTCAAATCCGACCTCAGCTTCAACGATCTGGATTGGCTGTGTGACTGCACTCGACTACCAGTGATCGTAAAAGGCGTTTGTCGCAGCGACGACGCGCGCCGTGTTGCCGAGCACGGAGCAAGAGCCATCGTGGTTTCGAATCACGGCGGCCGGCAACTCGATACCGCGCCTGCAACTTGTGAAACCCTCCGGCATGTTGTCGATGCTGCGGGGGATCGCTGCGAAGTTTACGTCGATGGTGGAATCCGCCGTGGAAGTGACGTCCTGAAAGCAATCGCGCTGGGCGCGCGAACGGTCATGGTCGGACGTCCGATTCTGTGGGGTTTATGTGTCGCCGGTGAACAGGGCGCTACGCATGTTTTGGAAATTTTGAGACGAGAGCTGGACGAAGCGATGCTGCTTTGCGGTTGCACAACGCTCGCCGACATCGACGCTTCTCTGCTGCGACCGTGAATTCCAATTGTTTTTGCAGACACTAGCGTCAATGGGTGACTATGAATAAGGTGATAGCAACGCGGACCGACATGATCAAACACTGGTCGAAGAGACAGACGAAGACGGCTCTGTTTGCAATCGTTATGTTCGCTTTGCTCCTTTGCGCAAGCTCCACTCGGGCGCGGATTGGTGAAACCGAATCACAGATCGACCATCGTTATGGCAAACCAGCTGGTCGGTGGGACGATTACCTGGGTTACAAGAAACTTTACCATTGGCATGGATTCGACGTGATGGTGACTTTCACTGACGGGGTGAGCCGGCGAGAGATGTTCGTGAAAACCACAGGTCCTCTAGATGCTCACGTTCAAAAGCATCTCGCCAAAATCTCCGGCGCTGGCCGTGATGGAATTATTTTTGACAAGGAAAACGGCGTATTCACAACCAAAGAGTTCGCGGAAAAGTTCCTCGCCGCGCGAAATGCGGCTTGGGCGAAATCGGACCAGAAGCAATGAATGGGAAGCGATCTGAAATCTGAAATGAGAATTGCTTTTGTGACCGGCTCAGACATTCAATGTCGTCGTATGAACAATACTGCGTTGCTTTGCCTCGTTGCAATTACTTCGGTTGTCCTGAGCTCGTGCGCGTCGAATAGCGGCGAGAGCGCCACGACAACCACAACGACCGCGACGCCGAGCCATCAACAAGGCACCGGCCTTCCTTCGCAGACGATGCAGTCGCACGGGATGTGAGAGGCTGGCGATTGGCGCGGAAAACTTTCGCGAGTTGAGGTCAATCGCCGCTTTCTGAACGTCTGCGTTTGGCGTGCCGGAAGTGGCGACGATATTGGCCCGGGGGAATTTTTAGAGTTCGCTGAAAAACGTTGCGCATCGAGTTCACATTTCCAAAACCGCACTCGCTGGCGATCGTTTCCATACTGTTCTGACTTTCCTCCAGTCGACGACGGGCCGTTTCGACCCGAAGACGTTCTACAAATTTCGCAGGCGTCGTTTTCATTTCTTTGATAAATACGCGCGCGAAATTTCGAGGGCTCATCGCGACTCGCTGGGCCAGCACCGGCACCGTGAGCGGCTTATGCAAATTATCGAGCACCCATGCTTCGAGCTCGCGCAACGGCTTCCGATCGGTCAATTGCAAGGAGAGCGCGGCGCTGAATTGCGATTGGCCACCGGGGCGCCGCAAGTAAAGCACCAGGTTGCGCGCAACCTGCAACGCGAGCTTCGATCCGTGGTCTTCTTCGACCAGAGCGAGTGCGAGATCCATTCCAGCCGTGACTCCGGCCGAGGTGTAAATATTTTCATCGCGAACAAAGATCGGGTCGGGATCGACATCCGCGCGCGGCGCGCGGCGAATGAGGACCTCGCACCAGTTCCAGTGCGTGGTCGCTCGGCGACCGTCGAGCAAACCGGCCCGGGCAAGAAGCATCGCGCCGGTGCAAACGGAACCAACACGCCGGATGCGGCCGAAAATTTTTCTCAACCAACAGACAACCGCCGGGTTCACTTCGTCGTTCTCGATGGCGCTGCCACCGGCGACGAGCAATGTGTCGATCTTGCCGCGCACTTCGCGAAATGTTTTGTGTGCGGTAATTCGCACTCCGCAATTGGTCGTGAGCGATCGGTGCGCGGAAGCGCTGATCACTTCGACCGAATAGAGTGGGGGCGTCCCCGGATTTTGCCGG
>CAZFZG010000190.1:0-3729 GCA_964523205.1 uncultured Chthoniobacteraceae bacterium
AATACGTGAAGCACGACGCCGGGTTCGATCGCCCGATGGAACCAGCGCGCTTGGTCGGACGCGCCGATAAAGTCCGAAAGACCCTCGGCTGGAAACCCACCGGAAGTTTTCAGGACTTAGTTCGGGAAATGGTGCAAGCGGAGCTGGAACAGCTGAAAACTGAAAGCGGAAAACTGAAAGCGGAAAACTGAAAACGAAAACGCTGAAAAGCTGAAACGCGGAAAGCGGAAGTTGAGCTGTTGAGTCGTTGAAAGCGGGCGACCTCGAACGGGCGTGCTTGAGCAAGGAGTCGATTCGGGGTTCGAGAAATTCCCGCGCGTTGAGCGACGGGAGCAAAACAGAAACTTTTGGCGAGCTCGCCGCTGTCATCGGGCAGCCCGGCTGGCACGCACGCTCTCAAATTCATCGAGAAGATCGAACAACCCTTTGGCGAAATCGCGGCCGGTGAACCGGCGCGCGCGTTCCTTGCCTCGGCGAATCAAATCTTCGCGCTTCGATTTGTCCTGAAAAACAAGTTTCAACGCCTGGGCGATCTCGAGCTCGTCGGAGGGATTGACGCGGACGGCGGCATCGGCGAGTTGCTCGCTTGCGCCGGGCACATCGGCGGCGATTACCGGACAGCCCAAAGCAAATGCTTCCAGGGGCGGCAAATTTTCCGGACCAAAGAAGCTTACGTAACAGAGAACGAGCGCGTTTTGATAAAGCGTTCGCAAAGTTTCGCGCGATACGTGTCCCAGGAAAAATATCTGGTCGCCGAGTTGCATTTGCTCGACCAAATCACGGACGCTTCGCTCGTTTCCCTGATCAGACCCGGTGAAAACAACCGGCAGCCGCAAATTCTCCGTTCGCTTTAAATGCGCGACCGCCTTCACGATGACAGCGTGATTTTTGTGGGTCCAGAACTGGGCCGGATAAAAAATGTAGCCGGGAGGAAGTTTGAACTTGGCCAGCGCCTCCGTGTTGCCTGCGGTTTCCTCCAGTGCGAAAGCTGGAGTCGGGTGTGGAAGAATTCTGATGTTTTCATCCGGCGTTCCGTAAAACCGTTGCACTTCGCTCTTCCCCGCCTGAGTGCCGACGATGACGAAAGTGGCGTGGGCCAGGACCTGTGAATAAAAACTTTCGCGCCGTTCCCATTCGCCGTTCGCGCTCACCTCCGGAAAAGATGGCTGCAGCCGATGTTGCAGGTCCCAGACGATCTCCGAAAACGGAACGCTGAACGTGACCGCCTCAAACGTCGTGTTTAGAAAAAACTCGATGCCTTCCCGCTTGAGGACGTGGTCGATCCATTTGAATTCCCAGGGGAACCTTCGCTTTCGCGGGTTCAAAAAATCAAGACGCGGACGCCGAAGCGAAACGTATTTGAAGCCTGGAAATCGCGTGGCGGCCCTGGCGCCGCGAAAATTTTCGAAGATGACAAGCTCGTGTCGCGATGCGGGCGCCAGCTCCAGGATGCGCTCGAAAATTTCCTGCTCGAAGGTGTAACCTCCGCCGATTTTCTCCGGCGCGATGGGAGATAAGATCCCGACTCTCATGATTTCTTCGCGATGGCGACGACGTGCCAGGTGTCATCGGTGATCGGTTCAAGGTTGTTGAAGCCGGCGAAGAGCTTCAATGGCTCGAACTTTGCCGCCGAAACGAGCGCTTTCATTTCGTCGGCGAAGAAAAATCGATTTGTGTGCGACTCGCGCAAGGTTGAGCGCGTGCCGTCATTGTTTCGCTCTTCGACGGTGTAACTGACGTTGGCCAATCGATTCTCGCAGTCGAGGGTGGTTTCGGAGGTGCGCGTGACCTCGCCGCCTCCCGTTTTCAATTTTCGGACTCGCCTCGGGGAGTATTGATTCAGCATTGCCGGAGCATGCCAGAATTCGAAAATAAAAATGCCGTCCGGGCGTAGACGACTCCAAATGTCGCGTAACACATCGCGTAACGCATCGTCTGTTTTCAAGTAACCGATGGAATCGAACAGGCAAATGACAGCGTCGTATTCTTTCGTGGGCAGTTCGAGATTTTGCATGTCGCCGGAAGCGAATGCGACTCTAGATTTCTTTTCCGCCGCCTTTCGCCGCGCGATTTCCAGCATTCCGGCGGAACGATCGGTTGCGATGATTTGGTAGCCGAATTTTTCCAGCTCGAAGGCGTGGCGGCCGGTACCGCAAGCGAGCTCGAGGATTTCCCGCGTTGGACGGCGTCCAAATTCCTGAATGCGATCATGCACGAACCGCGCTTCCTCGGCATAGGGCTTGTCGGCGTAAAAGAGATCGTAGAGCTCGGCGTAACGGCCGGCGTAGTAGGTCATGCCGTGGCTTTCGTTCTACTCGATCGCGCGATGGCGGAAATGGCTTCGGCGATTTGCCGGATCGTTTCCTCGGACAAACTCGGACTCGAGGGCAAATAGAAACCGTTTTTCCATAACGATTCGGCAACCGGACATGCGATTTGCCGGTAGCCTGGCTGTTGTTGCAACGCGGGCTGCAGATTCATCGGACAAAAGAACGTGCGGGTGTCGACGCCGGCTTCGCGCAACTGCGTCTGAAGTTCGTCGCGAGAAATTCCAAACTCCGGCTCAACGACGATGCCGTACATCCAATAAACGTGCCGGCCAGTTGTTGATGGAACGGGAAGTTGCAGGCCGCGCACTTTGCTCAGGAAGCGGTCGTAGGCTTTGGCAACGCGGATCTTCTGGTCAATGATTTTCTCGATCTTCTTACATTGAACCAGACCCATCGCGGCCTGGTAACCGGTCATCCGAAAATTGTAACCGGCGACTTCGTGACGGAAACGAGGCGTGGTGAATGCCAGATTTCGCAGCAGCCTGAGCTTGTCGGCCAGTTTGCTATTGTTGGTCACGATCATCCCGCCCTCGCCGGTGGTGATGATCTTGTTAGCGTAGAAGCTAAGACATCCCATTGCGCCGAAGCTGCCCGTTTTCCGATTGCGCAGAGTTGCACCGTGGGACTCAGCGCAATCTTCAATCACCGCGAGGTTATGTTTTTGCGCGATCTGGCAGAGGAGCTCCATGTCGACCGGACGCCCAAAAAGATGAACCGGAATAATTGCGCGCGTTCGGGGGCTGATCAGGCCTTCGATTAAATTGAGATTCAGGTTCCAGGTGCGGGGTTCGGAATCGACGGGAATGGGAATGAGTTGATTGTGATAAGCTGCCAGAGCGGTAGCAATGTTGGTGGAAGCGCTCACGAGAACTTCGTCGCCCGGCTGGAGATCGAGAGCTACAACGGCGAGATGCAGCGCGGCGGTGCCGCTGCTGACCGCGACTCCGAATTTGCAACCACAATAAGCGGCGAACGCTTCCTCGAACCGCGGAATCGATTCGCCAAACGAACCGGAGATCTCGCCGCGACGGATTGCTTCCGCTACCGCGCTGACTTCTTCCTGGCCGATATCAGGTTCGAAAACCGGAATCATGGAAGAAGTGACCAGTGACATGTGACCAGTGACCAGTAAGAGCGTTTCATTTCATCCAATGGGGCTCTTCTTGACGTTCACGTTCACTTTGTCGTTCTCAGTTCCGAGAAACGGACCTTGTTTCACGCTGACGGCCTGGAAATCCTCGAGTACTCGAAGTGCATGAACGCCATGGACCAGAACGATCGAGTCGCCCGGCCCGAGTTCAATTTCGCGCAAAAGCTTGCCGTCATCATTGTAGAGCTCAACGACGACGCGGCCGCGCTGCATGACGAACATTTGCTGAAGATCGGTGACTTCGCGCGG
>CAZFZG010000191.1:0-3721 GCA_964523205.1 uncultured Chthoniobacteraceae bacterium
CCAGTTGATGTTGGAGCCGTCGCGTTCTTCGAAACTTTTTTCGAGCCAGCGCAGCACTTCCTGCTTGTTGTTCAGGCTCAGGTAAAGGACAGCGCGCCAGTAGCCGAGCACCTCGCTGTGCTGACTTATCTTATCGAGCTCGGTCAACATCCGCACCGCGGCATCCTTGTCACCAGCTTGCGCTTTGGCCGCGGCGCAGAGCGTCGCCACAAGGGTATTGTCGCTTAGTTGTTTTGCCTTTTCATATTCGGTGATCGCGCCGGAAAGATCGCCCTTTCCTTGAAGAGCAATTCCAAGAGTGTAGTGCGTGTAGAACGACGTCGGATCGATCTCGAGCGTCTTTCGCAACTGCATAACCGACTCGTCGTAGCGATGGGCGTAATAGAAGGTCTGGCCCAAGTCCGCGTTAATAACTATCGACAACGGATCCAGCTCAACCGAACGCTTGCCCTCAGCAATGGCCTCCTCAAATCGTCCGAGCGCCGCCAGGGTGTCGTTACCGAGCCAATGATGCGCCCCCGCGTCATTCGGCTTGAGCTCGATCGCACGCTTGTATTCGCGCATGGCTCCGGCCAGATCGATTTCGCTAAAGAAGAGTACTTTGCCGAGCGCGAGATGCGCTTCGGCGAGATTCGGATCAAGGCGGAGAGCTTTCAGGGCCGCCTCTTTCGCTTTCGGAGAGGTATTGCGCCGATCGGCGCCCGCATAAAAAGGAGACAGAATATAGGCGCTCGAGAGACCGGCGTAAGCCAGCGCATAATTTGGATCGCGCGCAATCGCCTGCTCGTAAAACGCAATCGCTTTCGGAATGTTATCGCCCGTGCGCTTTTCCCAAAGTGATCGGCCTTTGTGATAAAGCTCGTAGGCCGTGGTGTCAGTCGTCGCCTGCGAGACCATCATCTGTTTTTCCGTACCCGTTAGCTTCGCCTGCAGAGTGTCGGCGATCGTTTTTGCAATATCGCTTTCGACTGCGAAGATGTCGGTAAGTTTGCGATCGTAAATTTCGGCCCAGAGATGCGCGTTGGTGAGCGCGTTGATCAACTGCACATTCACGCGCACCTGATCGTTCACTTTCTGCACGCTTCCTTCGAGAATGTTCAGCGCGCCGAGCTGCTTCGCGATGTCAGGCAAATTTTCCGGCGAGCTCTTGAATTTTTGGGTTGAAGTACGCGCGATGACCTTCAGGTCCGCGACTTTGGCAAGCCGGGTTAGGATTTCGTCCTGCACTCCTTCAGCGAAAAATGCGTTGTCGGGATCGCGGCTGAGATTATCGAATGGCAAAACGGCGATCGACTTCGCTGATAGCGAAGCGGTAGCAGCCTCGCTCTGTCGAGGCGCTGCCGTGTAGCGTCCGAGGAAAAACAGTGCGCCCGAAATGGCAGCGCCGATGATGACGACATAGATCCACGTGTGCTTCTTGGGTGCGCGTGCTGCGACGACAGAATCGACATCTTCCGTGCGTTTAATTCCTTCGGGAGTTGCTTCGAAAGCCCAAGCGATCACGAGCGCGATTGGAAATCCAATTGCGATCAACGCAATGACCAAGCGCACGACCCAATTCGGAATTTCCAGGAATGGAAAAATCTGGGTCGCAATTTGGGCGATTACCCAACCAACGACCGCGTACGCGACCGCAACTTTGTAAACGTTGCGTCGCTTCAGCTCGGCAAAGAAATTGTCGATCTTCACTTCGTTTTTTCTTCGCAGAGTTTTTGAAAGGCGGGATCAGTGCGCAGCGAGTCCCAGGTCGGATCCAGTCTTAGCAGAGCCGGTGTAAGAGCCGTGCCGTAAAGCTGGCTTGTATAGGGTACCTCTATGAGCCGCGCGAGAATTGCGATTGCCCCACTTTTCTCGCCAATAATCGCCCGAATTTGCGCCAGATTCTCTTCAAAGCGAGGCCCGCGTGCCGCATCCTTGGCGGTCGGCGAAAGTGCAATTGCTCGCTCCGCTTCCTTCAGGGCTGAGACCTCGTTACCGAGCACCGCGTAGGCCATAGACAGTTGTGTCGCCGCGAAGTCGTTCTCGGGTTGATTTTTGCAAAGCGGCTCCAGCGTTTTGCGCGCTTGTTCAGCATTAATCTTCGCGCCGTCGCCGTCGCCAGCCAGGCGTTGCACAAGAGCCAAAGATCCGATAAAAACACCTTTTTCCAACTCAGAGCCAAAGTGATATTGCGCGACTCGCGTTTGTAGCAACCGGATGGCCTCGGTGAGATTTCGTTCAAGGGCTAACTGAGTGATCTTGGTCCCAAAAACTTGGAGAGAAGGATTCTCGGCGTTTACTCCGCGCAGCAATTTGGCTGCTTCTGCCAGGTTACCCTCGCCCTGATAAACGGCGGCCTTGAATGCCATTAAATCCAGATCGTTAGGCAGGATGTCGAGCGCTCGATCACACAACTTTCGCGCGGCGTCGAATTTCCGAAGATCGGTGTAATTTGATGCCGCTCCGAGCAGCAACTCCGCGTTACGCGGATCCAGGACGAGAGCTTGCTCGTAGTTGGCAATGGCTTCGTCCCAATGTCCCTCCCGCCGGGCAATCCTCGCGAGCGCAACCGGAACCTCACTGTTGCCGGGCAACATTTTGCTGACTTTCCGAAACGTGATTTTGGCAAGTTCGTTATCACGCAGCACAAACAACTGGTGAGCCGCCAGCGCCAGCAGAGTCTCGGGCGAGTTTGGCTCGAGCTTTTGCGCCATGTCCAAGGCTCGCTTCGCTGCATCACGACGGGCGCCGGTGGGATCGTTAGGCGAATCATACAAGTCCGAATCCGTACGAGAGAGCCGGCTCCATGCGACTGCGAAAGCCGGGTCGAGCTGAACCGCTTGCTCGTAAAAGGCGGCTGCCTTTTCCGCAGCATAAACCGAGCGCAGACGTTGTCCCTCCGCCGCCAAACCGCGCAGATACGCGTCGTAAGCCTCGGGATTGTTTGTTGGTTTAACAGCCAAAGCTTGTTCCTCGCCTCCGGTTAACGTGGCCCGCAACGATTCAGCAATCGATTTGGCGATCTCGCTTTCAACGCCAAATATGTCTGTCAATTTGCGATCGTAAGTGTCGGCCCACACATGCGAGTCGTTCTGCGCATTGATCAGCTGGACACTGACCCGCACCTGGTCGCCTGCCTTCTGAACGCTGCCTTCGAGAATGTGCGCCACTCCAAGCTGCTTCCCGATTTCCGATAAATTGCCCGGCTTGCTCTGATACTGCAGCGTCGACGTGCGCGAGATAACTTTCAGGTCCGCGATTTTGGACAAGCGGGCCAGAATTTCGTCCTGAATGCCTTCCGCGAAGTAAGCGTTCGCTTTGTCGTCGCTCAAACTCGCGAACGGGAGCACGGCGATTGATTTGTTTGTAGCCGCCTCGCTCTGTCGAGGCGCTGCCGTGTAACGTCCGACAAAAAACAGTCCGACCGAAAGCAGCGCGCCAACAATCACGACGTAAACCCACGCGTGAGATTTTCTGTCTGACCGCGCCGCAAGGTCGACATCTTCCGTGCGTTTAATTCCTTCGGGAGTTGCTTCGAAGGCCCAGGCGATCACGAGCGCGATTGGAAATCCGATTGCGATCAACGCAATGACCAAGCGCACAATCCAATTCGGAATTTCCAGGAATGGAAAAATCTGGGTCGCAATTTGGGCGATTACCCAACCAACGACCGCGTACGCGACCGCAACTTTGTAAACGTTGCGTCGCTTCAGCTCGGCAAAGAAATTTCTCGTACTCATCG
>CAZFZG010000192.1:0-3683 GCA_964523205.1 uncultured Chthoniobacteraceae bacterium
CGAAGATTAGAGCACGTCGTCCCATTTCGATTTATCCTTGAGCATCAACTCGCGGAGCAAGCGAATTGGCGGCATGCCATGGTTTAGAAGTTCGTTGTGAAATTTCTGCGCTGAGAAATTCGCGCCCTCCTGGGCCTTGTAATCGTCCCGCAATTTCAAAATCTGCAATTTGCCGAGGGTATAATTGAGGTAACCGGGATCGAACGTGCCGCGCATTGCTTCAGCGTGGGCCGGCTTTTCTTCGTAGTAACAGTTGTCTTGGAAAAACTTGGTCCCTTGTTCCACAGTCATGTCTTGAGTGTGCATTTTGATGGCGACGCTAAGCCGGCAGAGCCGTAGCATCGCTTCATCGGCCTGGGCCATTCGATACTTAGCCGCGCGTCTGCGGTCGTCCTCGTTCGGGTTGGAGACTGTCCCGTAGCCTTCGTCGATCATTAATTTCTCGCAATAGTGGGCCCAGCCTTCGATGAAGGCGTAGCTTCCAAAGGTCTTTTCCACTTTGCTCACCGGCGACGCATTCAGGCGCAGAAACTGAACGTAATGCCCGGGATATACCTCGTGAATTGAAACGACGTCACCGGTGTAAAAATTGAATGCGGTCAGCCACTCATCTTTTTGGAGTGGTGGCCAGTCGTCCTCCGGCGGGGTGATATAGTAGTAGGCTTCGGTCGCGCGCTTTTCGAACGCGCCCGGCGTGTCCATCGAAGCGAACGAAGTTGCGCGGCGATACTGGGGCGTTTCCTTCACCCGCGCGCGGATTTCGGATGGAATCGTGACTAGCTTTCTGGTGACGACGAATTTCCTGATCGATTCGAGATCTTTGTTGATGTCGGCAAGCAAACTTTCGGGTGTCGGATGCTCGGCCTGCATTAGTTTAAAAACTTCGGCCGCCGATTTATTGGGATCGATCTTCTGGGCCGCGTCTGCGAACGCTTTTTGTTCTTTGCGCAGTTGAGTCAGACCGATCTCGAGAATTTTCGCCGGCGCAAGATCGACAAGTTCCGTTTCAACCAACATTCGGTGAAACTTTTCTTCGCCCAGTGCGAAATCGGCCGTCGCTTTTGGCAGGCGTTCGCGTTCGAGCCAGCCGGCATAATCGGCGAGAGCGCCTGCCGCTTTCCGGTTCGACTCCAAGAATTCTGCGCGGAGCCGCTCGTCCTTCACGTCGGCGACTGCTTCGACGACATTTTTGCGAAGAAAATCGGCCGAACCTTTCGCGATCTGAATGGCAAGCTCGACCTTCGGTTTCGGCAGGGTGGACTCAAGATTCGTCTTGGCCGCAATAAGAATGTTTGGGACCTGCGACTCGATGGCGATAATGCTGTGCACGCGGTCGTCCAGGGGCGCGAAGTTGCGCTTGATGTAAATGTTTACGTCGGCTGCGCGCGCGTAAACCATCGGATCGCGCTCGAAGATCGCCATCGTGTCGCGCTGGAAGATTTCCTTGCGGATCGCCGTCTGCAGGATTCGCAGATCGATTGACTGGCGCTGGCTGAGCTTGCTCAGCTCGAATTTCTGGAGCCGGTCGTCGTATTTCTTGAGCCGGAAAAGCTCCGCGTCGAGCGCGAGTCGGCTGTAATCGGTAATCTTCCCGTCGTATTCATGCAACCCCAGCGACGTGCCCAGAAGGGGGCGAGCGGCGAAATAGCCTTTGATGAATTCCTCGGCAACGGCTTCGTACTCCTGGTCCGGCGTTTGCAGAGCAAAATTGCTCGCCAACGGCAGAGAGATCGCCAGTAGGACAAACGCGCAGCCGAGCAGTTTTTTCAGCCTTCTCGTCAACACGGCGGCGCAATCTTAGTCGACGCTTTGCCCATTGCCAAAAATTTTGGAATAGGCGACTGTCGTTGCCTGCCACAGGCTTGGTTGAAAATGAAGCGTCGCATTGTTCTGGGAGCGTTTGGCCTCGTCGCCGTCGCCCTCGTTTTTGCCCTCGAGTTTCGAGGTCTGCGGGCGGCTGATGACGAGGACGATACCGGTTATTCACAGATCACCATCTTCGCGAAAGCACTCCAATTGATCCGCCAGGATTATGTCGATGGAAGCAAGACTAGTTATCACGACCTGGTCACCGCGGCCTTGAAGGGCATGCTTAGCTCGCTCGACCCGCACAGCCAGTTCATGGATCCAAACGATTTCCGGGACATGCAGGAAGACACCCGGAGCCGATTCAACGGTCTCGGCATTGAGGTCGCCATCAAGAATGGTTTGCCGACGGTGGTGACGCCGATGGAGGACACGCCCGCGGCAAGGGCCGGCATCCTTTCCGGCGATCAGATTCTAAAGATTAACGGCACTTCTACCGAGAGGATGGATTTGCAGGACGTAATCAATCATCTTCGCGGCGCGCCCGGCCAAAAGATTGCGCTCACATTGATTCGGCCATCGACCAAAGAGGTGAAGGATTACGCGCTGGAGCGGGCCGAGATCAAGGTGCAGAGCGTTAAAGGCGCGCGCCTGCTCGATCCGGAGCTGACCGGGTCGTTCAAGATCGCTTACGTGCGCCTGATTCAATTCAACGAGCCGACTGCCGATGAATTGGGGAAAACGCTGGATGAATTGCAAAAGCAAGGGATGCAGGCCCTCATTCTCGATCTGCGAAACAATCCGGGCGGGTTGTTGAACAGCGCAGTGGACGTTTGCGCGCAATTTCTGCCGCCAAATACCAAGGTGGTTTCGACCCAGGGCCGGGTCGCCTCGCAACAACGCGAATATTCAACGTCGGGCGTAGCCAAGGATCGGCCGCATTTTCCAATGGCGGTTTTGGTGAACGAAGGCAGCGCCAGCGGCGCGGAGATCGTTTCTGGCGCGCTCAAGGATTTGCATCGGGCGATTGTGGTTGGCGAAACGACTTTCGGAAAAGGTTCGGTTCAAAACGTGATGCAGTTGCCGGACGGCTCGGCCCTGCGTTTCACGACTGCTAAGTATTACACGCCAAGCAAACAGGTGATCCATGGGAACGGAGTCGCGCCGAATATTCGAGTGCCGATGAGCCCGGAGCAGGAACGGCAGCTCTTTGCCGCGCGCAGCAGCGGCGATACGATTCGGCCAGACGAGGACAGGAATTTCATCAAAGCCAACGATCCTCAGATGTTGCGGGCAATCGACGCGTTGAAGGGCGTGATGATTTACGCCCAGCAGAACGCGCCGAAGGACGAACTCATCAAGAAATAATTGGTTGAAGGGTTGAGTAGTTGAGCTGTTGAGTAGTGGATGCGGAAGTCGTCTCAACGTCTCAACAATGCCAGTCCGGCTCGGACTTCAACGCCTCAGCTTCTTTTGGCTCTCGAGACGTCTTGCGATGAAACCGCGATTGCCGTTTTGCGGGACCGCGAATTGTTGGTCAGCGAAGTTGCTTCGCAAATTGCCGAGCACGCGAAATTCGGCGGCGTAGTGCCGGAAGTCGCTTCGCGCAATCACCTTCTGCACGCGCCGCGTCTGCTGGAGCGGGCGATGCGCGATGCGAAGATCGACATCGCGCAAGTCGACGCGTTTGCGGCGACCAGCGGGCCGGGTCTGGCGAGCTCACTTATGATTGGTGCCTCGATCGCGAAAGGTCTGGCGATCGGATTCGGTAAACCGTATCTCGCGATCAATCACCTTGAAGGTCACTTGCTCTCGCCTTTTTTTGGCGAGGCGGAAATCAAACCGAATGTGTCGCTTGTGGCCAGCGGCGGACACAC
>CAZFZG010000193.1:0-3645 GCA_964523205.1 uncultured Chthoniobacteraceae bacterium
CGATTTTTTCGCTTCCTCTTTCTTCTTCGGATGCTCGGGATGTTCTTGAGCGAAGCTCGACATCGTCGGAGTGAAGAACAACGCGACTGCTACTGAAATGACGAATCGTGTGATCATAGGAGTTTAAATTTAACTGGATATTAGAGTTTTGGAACGAGCCTTTTATTCCCGTTCAGCCAAACGTTCGCCGCGTGGCTGCCCGGTTCGGGAGAGGCATAGTCGATTGTAAATGCGGGCCAAAAACGGAATCGGGATGCCTGCAAGATAAAGCATTGAAAGCAGCAGATACGACGCAGTCAATCGATACGGCCCGAGTTGTTCATATCGACGCGGGCTGATGACGAGTTGGCTGCGCAGATGTCGCATTCCTCCGCGACGGCATAACCGTCGATAAAATTCCGCGTCCTCGAGCAACGGCACATCCGGATAGCCACCGGCCGCCAAGAAATCCTCGCGCCGGCAAAAGAAACCGTGGTCGCCATACCGAATTCGCACCAACAGGCCGAGATAGTGCCCAACCGTATCGCTTAATCGGTAGATGAAACTTTCCCGCGGAAATCGGACCCGAAAAAAACCGCCGACCACATGTCGATCTTGCAAGGCCCGCTCGATTTGGTTAACGGCGCCGAAGGGAATCGTCGTATCCGCGTGCAGAAACCAGAAAATCTCGCCGTGGGCCGCCTTTGCGCCGAGATTCATTTGTCGCGCCCGGCACGCTGTTGTTTGCAACAGTTGATCGCAATAACCATTCGCGCGTGCCGTCGTGTTATCCGTGCTCAAGCCATCAACGACAATAATTTCGGTGTTCGGCGCGCGTTGGCGTAAACCAGAAAGAAATTCACGGATGGAATCCTCCTCATTCAGCGCCGGCACGATGATTGAAATCTTCATTTAATCCGTGCGAAAAGGCGGTTCGCGGAGAAAATCAACTCAGTCGGATGAAGGTGCCTCCACTCTTCGACCAAGTTGGAAATCCACTGCTCGCGGTTCTGGTGGCGGTTCTCCTTTTTCTCCAGTGGCGCTTCCCGTTGCGGCGTCAGGATTTCAGTATCCTGCGTCGATTGGTTCGGAATTACGTCGTCTCTCTTCCCGGCTTGGTGATCGTGCGATTTGCGATGTTGCCAATCCCGCTCGCGGTAGCGGTCTGGGCGCAAAATCGACATCTCGGATTGTTGAACTGGCTGGGCTTGTCCGGATGGATCGCTGCCGCCGTTGCGTTTGTCTTGATGGATTACGCTTACTGGTGGTGGCATTGGGCCAATCACATGGTCCCGCTCTTTTGGCGATTTCACAACGTCCATCACACCGATCTGGATATGGATGTAACGACGGCGGCGCGGTTCCATCTTGGCGAAATGTTTTTCTCGACCGGTTTTCTTTCTCTAACTTTGCTCGTGCTCGGTATCGCGCCGCTGACCTTTATCGTCTTCTTCATCGCGTTCGAAGCGGCAACTTGTTTTCATCATTCCAACTGGCGGCTGCCGATCAAACTCGAACGTATTTTGAATCTGATCATCGTCACGCCGCGGATGCACGGCATTCATCATTCCATCGTTCAACGCGAAACTAATTCGAACTGGGGCACGATCTTTTGCTGGTGGGACAAGCTGCATCGCACCTTGCGCCGTGATGTACCGCAGGATGCGATCACAATCGGTGTCGCTGCCTATCGCGACGAGCGCGAGCTTACCCTCGGAAAACTTTTGGCTTTGCCATTTGGCAGACAGCGCGAGTGGCGTTTGCCAAGTGGTGAACAACCGGAGCGCGCTTCGCGAGCTGCAGACAAACTCGCCGAATAGACGCGGCCGTTATTGTCGACGAAAACGCCGACACGTAGAGCAAGAGTCAAAAACCTTGTTCATTGTAGACCAACTCGAGATCGGCAATCACAGGAAAGACCGCAGCTGATCCCGAGAACCTTCCAACGCCAGCATAAAAATCATTTCACCTTCACGCCAGGTGGCCGTCGCCCACTCGCCTTGTTGATTTAGTTCTGGTTTGCCCGCGTGCGCACGACCGGATCGGTATGTATTAATAGTGACGAGATGGATCAATCCGCCATCGGGCCGCCTAAAGCACATCACCGAAACGAGAGTTCCGTTCCATGAAAATGTCTTGCAGCCGAGACTCGACAGTTTCTTGAGGCTATCTGGTAATCTTTGCGCTGCCGGCGCATGATTCGCGTGCAACCAGGTCAGTAGCTCAGGCGGTTGATTCGACTGAGCGTCGAAACCGGACTCTTTTCTGAGCAAAGAAGAAATGACGTCGAGCGCTTGCGTTTGCCAGCCAGTCAAACCCGGCCTCGTGTTATGCCAAATCAATGTCCCGACAGTCGCGCTTAGAATCAGCGCGGCCGCGATCGCCCATTTGCCAAATCGATTCCGCCGCTGCGACTGGTGGCTGATCCTCACTCCCGCCAGAATGTTATCCCGCAAATCGGTAGGCGCTGCCACTGCCCCAAGCTTGTTTGTCATCGCCGCATCGAACGCAACGGAGTCCTCAAACCAGCGCTTCAAAATCGGATCGCGCCGCGTTTGCTCTAGCCCTTCGGAAAAGCGCGGGTCGTTCGCGTCCTGACCGTGCGGCCGATACGCGCCCAAAATGAATTTCGCTTCCCGATTATTCATTCAACTCACCACGTTTTTCCGATGAAAATGAAACGATTTTATTCCCGACGGTTTCCTCTTTCTCGATCAACCGTTGACGCAAGAGCGCCTTGCCGCGGGATAAGCGCGACATGACTGTGCCGATCGGGATATCAAGCACGTCTGCGACTTCCTGATACGAAAACTGTTCCAGATAAAAAAGAGTAAGCGGCGCGCGAAACGGTTCCTCCACTTCGCTCAAAGCTTCCAGGACAGTTCCGCTGTCGAGCGCATTCACGTTCGGCCAGATCGACACCTGATCTTCCCGCGCCTCATCCAGGTCGACTTCTGGAAAACGAATCTCACGGCGGCGACGGCCGAGGAATTCGCGATACAGTGTGGTAAACAGCCACGACCTCGTCTTCGACTGATCGTGTAATTGATGTCCTTTCGACGCCCAGAGAAAAAATGTCTGCTGGGTTAAGTCCGCCGCGTCGGCTTCCGATCGCGAGAGGCTGAGCGCAAAACGAAACAGCGGCCCATATTGTCGATCCACTAATTGTTCAAAATCGGGCGCAGGCATCTCAATTCGATTCGACTGTCGTCATCACAGTCGTAAGAGTCCTCGCGGATTGTCGTTATTCCACGCCTTTTCGACGCAGGCAACAATTCGGCTAGTTCGGCCTCTCCGGCATCGCGAGCGGTTGCCTCGAAGAGTTGGTCTCGCCGCCACGATCAGCGCCATCGTCGAGGTCACGAGAATCGCACGATGCGCTGAAATCGCGAGCTTTTCAGGAATAGACCAGCTCGGTTAAGCTTCGCATCACTATGATCGAAGCCAGGAGCAAGGAAGCTATTGTTCGTCACCGTTACGCGGCCGGAGCGAAGGAGCGCGCCGACAATCTTTGTTGTCCGGTCGAATACGACTCCGACTATCTCAAAGTTATTCCACGCGAAGTGATCGAGCGCGATTACGGCTGCGGCGATCCGTCGCGATACGTTCGTGAAGGCGAAGTAGTTGTCGATCTTGGCAGCGGCACCGGGAAAATTTGTTTCATCG
>CAZFZG010000194.1:0-3619 GCA_964523205.1 uncultured Chthoniobacteraceae bacterium
TCCACCGCCACCGTTTCCTTCTCCGGAGGAACTGAAGACGAAGATCACCGAGTTCATGAAACAGAACTTCGGGGATCGCGTGTCGGTCGCGGCCTTTCCTGCACCCGAGACAGCCGAGGCCGAAGTCGAGGAGAAGCCGGGGAAGATCGACAGTCCCGAGTTCGAATTCAATTTTCTCCCGCGGGACATCAAGGCGCACTTGGACCGGTTCGTGATCAAACAAGACGAAGCGAAGAAGGTGCTTTCGATCGCAGTCTGCGATCATTATAACCACGCGAAATATTTGCGTCAGCTCGAGAAGGAGAATCCGAAGGCGGCAGAACAGCTCGAGTACACAAAACAAAACGTGATCCTGGTTGGGCCGACCGGAGTTGGAAAAACGTATCTGATCAAACACATCGCGGATCTGATCAAAGTGCCTTTTGTCAAAGCGGACGCGACCAAGTTCAGCGAAACCGGTTACGTAGGCGGCGACGTGGAAGATCTGGTGCGCGAGCTTGTGCACAAAGCCAACGGCGACGTGAACCTTGCCCAGTTTGGAATCATTTATATTGACGAGATCGACAAGATCGCGTCGGCTGGAAACCTGATCGGACGCGACGTGAGCGGGCGGGGCGTGCAAACGACGCTGTTGAAGTTGATGGAAGAAACCGAAGTACCGGTCCGCTCTATGAACGATCTGCAAGCGCAATTGCAAGCGGCGTTTGAATTTCAGCGGCGCGGCAAAGCCAAGCGCGACACGATCAACACCCGCCACATTCTGTTCGTGGTCAGCGGGGCGTTCGAAAAATTGAAGGAGCAGGTAGCGCGTCGGGTGCGCCAGGGACAAATCGGTTTTCGGGCCGATCCCGTGCAAGTCATGGACAACGAATTGTTCCAGCACGTTACCACCAGCGATTTTGTCGAGTACGGATTCGAGCCCGAATTCATCGGGCGTTTGCCGGTGCGTGTGGTCTGTCTCGATCTCGATGCGGACGATCTGTTCAAGATCATGAAATTTTCGGAGGGCAGTCTCCTGCGCCAGTACGAGCGAGCGTTTCGCGCCTACGGGATCGAGATCAGTTTCGACGACGAGGCGCTCCGCTTGATTGCCGAAGCGGCGGCCGCCGAAAAAACTGGTGCACGCGGTTTGCTCACAGTTTTCGAAAAACTTTTCCGCGATTACAAATATTACCTGGCCGGTTCGGGTTTGAGCCAATTGCGCGTGACCGCAGAGTTGGTGCGCGAGCCGAAGCGGGTTCTCGATCGGCTCATGGTTGAAGGCGAAAAACAGGAAGCGAAAATGCTGGAGGGCGCGGCCCGGCAGTGGGCGGAGGCCTTCGGCAAGGAGCACGGCATCGAAATTGTTTTTGACGAGCCGGGGTTGCGGCGTTTGGTGGAACGCGCCCACACCGAGCGGATGAAGATGAACGATCTCTGCGCCCATCTGTTCAAGGACTACCAATTTGGATTGAGCCTGGTGAAAAAGAACACCGGGCGCTCCAAGTTTGTCCTGGGGAGTGAGGCGGTAGACGCGCCGGACAGATGCTTGAGCGAGCTGGTTGTGCAATCATACTATCCAGCTGCGTCCACGACGGCGAAATCCTAGAGTAACATCCTATGTTCGAGCGCAAGGTGACAGAGTCATTAATTAGCAGCAGTCGACACAGCGCACAGGCTGTTGGTGACGGCTATTACTCTAGGATGCCCGGCTTCCCTAGCCGCATTCGCCGCTGCTCAGCCGCTCCCGCGGTAAAGTTGGCACACTTGCTCGGAACAATGAAAAGGATGTGTGCTTACACCTGATTCTCTGATGAAACGTCCGCTGATAGCGACTTTGATTGTTGGCATGTTTGTGGTGGTAGCGGTGAGCGCACTGCAGCTCGTGCCGCAGATCATGCAATTTGAAGCGCGCGCGGCGGATTCCATTTCCTCCTATGCCGCGGCGACGCACGTCGTGCCGAAACAATGGCAATATGTGTTCATGTCGGTCTTGTCGTTCGGCGTCGCGGCGTTGACCGTCACAAGTTTGCGGCGCCGCCGAATTGGTTTGCTCGTGGTCGGATTGATGATCGAGCTAGTATCGGTGGCTTGGATCTGCGGACTATACCGGGTGTTTTTCCAACCGTTTCCATCGATGCTGGCCGCAGCTCTCGCTTTTGTCGCAGCTGATCGTTACACAGTACTTACCCAACGCGGTCGCTCCGTCACCGCGCGCGCGTTTTTTAGCGATCGGTTGTCGAGGGACCAATTCCAGCGTGTTGTCGCCGGCGATATTCCGTTTGATCCGGAAGCAAAGACTTACGAAACGACCGTGGTGGTTTGCGATGTCGCAAACAAATACGATCTGGCGGACGACTGCGAGCCGCCGGTATTTGGCCGGATCACCGAAGAATTTATTCGTCGAGCCACCGACGTATTTATGCAGGCCGGCGCTTATATCCAAACGGCGGACGCTGAAGGCGTGGTGGCGTTGTTTGGTTTTCCTGAAATTGATGCCCATCATGGCGATAAGGCGGTCCGGGTTGCGCTGGACATGGTCGACCAATTTCGACAGGCGCGACTCGCGAACGGAAATGCAAAGTGCGACGTGCACGTCGGAGTGAGCTCCGGGCCAATGATTATCGCGCCCCTTCAGGATGGCCAGCGTCCAGGTCTGATCACGAGCGGCGAACCGGTCGAACTCGCCCGCCGTTTTTGTGTCGCAAACCGATTCTATGGTTCCAAAGTTCTGATTGGACCGCGAACGTTTGAGTTGGCCAGCCGCTACGTTGTCGCGAGGCCGATCGATTTTCTGAGCGGCGTTAATTCGCGCGAGCGCCATGAGATTTACGAACCGCTCTGGCCCGCAGCCGAAGCGAAACCGGAACAGCTCGCACGGCGCGACTGTTTTTGGAACGGCGTGGTGTTCTATCGAGAGAAGCGCTGGGCCGAAGCGTATTCGGAATTTCAAAAAGCGCGCGGGCCTAACGAGGAAGAAGATATGCCGCTGCAATTGTATCTGCGCCGTTTGGAACCGCTCGCACTCAATCTCGCGGAAATGCCGATGCGGCACGGGTAAGCAGGGGGCGGTCCGAGGTGCGAGGCGCACGGGCGTTGGACTGGCGATGAGAAAGACGGAATATCCAGCCGTGCTGCGGGATTTGGTCGCGCAACTTCGACAAATGCCGGGAGTCGGGCCGCGGTCGGCCGAACGGATCGCGCTCTGGATGGTTCAGACTCGCGGCGATCAACCGGAGCAGATTGCGCGCGCCATATCCGAAACGCGAAAAGGAATTCATCCATGCAAACTTTGCGGCTACTTCTCGACCAACGAGCTCTGCGACATTTGCTCCGACTCATCCCGCGCCGCTGACCTGCTTTGCATCGTCGAACAGCCGACTGACATTCTGCCGCTCGAAAAGACGGGCGCCTTTCGCGGACGTTATCATTCGTTAGGCGGCCGGATTTCGCCTCTCGATCACATCGGCCCGGAAGATCTGCGGATCAAAGAGTTGGTGGATCGGATCGACAAGGAGAAATTTAGCGAGATCATTTTCGCGCTCGCCGCGGACGTGGAAGGCGAGGCGACCAGCAACTATCTGGTCGATCTTTTGAAAGATAAACCGATCGCGCTCACGCGGATAGCTCGTGGACTTCC
>CAZFZG010000195.1:0-3618 GCA_964523205.1 uncultured Chthoniobacteraceae bacterium
GCGCCGCCGTTAGTCGATTCAGCGTAAACGTGAAAGTTCTTGCCGCCATTAGTGTCGGTGGAAGATGGCACCAGCCACTGCGTGCTCCAGACCAGGTCGATGTCAGGATCCGAAGTTGTGGTTGGAGCAAGTGAGAGATTGTTAATGTCCATCTCGACTCGGTAACAAGGCGAGACGGTGGAGCACGGCGCGGTAGTTCTGATCGAAATGTTCGATCCGATGATATCGAGTTGGGGCATGTTCGCGCTGCTCATTCCGGCTTGCTGATACGTCCCATCGCCACTCGGATCGTTGACACTGTTAAACGGAGTCAAGCCAGGGACGTTGACCGGTGAAGACGCGGCCAGCAAACCAGGCCCGCCATTTTGCCTAACGAACATGCCGTGCGGCGCAAACACTTCATCGACGTTATTCGAATCGGAATAACCGACCTCCGCTTCGCCGCGCGCGCCCATGCGCATTTGCAAAAAGTCGCCCTGGGTGCGGTCGCCTGTTTGTCCGCCAATTAAAGTGTACTGGCTCCCGCGATGAACGAAATGCTCACTCGCCTGCACGGGTGCGGTAAAAGTGGGCGTCGCGCTGTGCCCGTTTGTGCTGATCACGTACCACAGGCTCCAGTCGCAATTCGATCCGCAAGAATCCGGCCCGTTGCTGGGGAATGGCGGTGCGCCCGGCGTGCCATACCATGCGATGCCGACGCGTCCATCATCGCCGGCTGCAATCCATGCAAATGCATTCGTATGCAAAGTGCCGACGGGCGATCCGGAAGTGTCAATCGTCAGCGGCGTCGACCAGGTGTTTCCTTGATCAGTGGAGTAGCTAAATTGCAATACGGTATCGCCGTTTACCTGGCCGCCGGCATTGAGTGGCGCCACTTCCCAAACTGTATAGAGATTCCCTGCCGCATCGATCGCCATTGTCGGAAAATTGGCGCCCGTCTTGGCGCTCGCGCCCAGATCAGCTACCGGCAGATCAACGCAATTCAACCCGCTCGGGTCGCTCACATTTGCCACCGGCGCGCCGAACGCGACCGGAAAACAACGGCCGACCATGATCTTGTTTAGCGCCGCGTTATCGTGGACGACAAAGATGTGCTTGACCGGCGTCGGCAAGGTGGTGTAGCCGCCAACGCCGTTGGGCTGGCCGAGCGTTGTCGCGACCGGACTGACTTCGTTGTTGCCCATGATTCCTTCATCGCAACCCATCGGATTGCTGATTCTGTTGGCTGTGCCGAACTGAATGCCAGCGGTCGTCGCCAAATTGGAAGTCACAGGCGAGCGATACATCACCAGAATGTTCTGCCCGAAGTTCGTTGGCGAACCACCACAGTCGGTGGGCGATTGCGCCACCTCGTCATTCGTCAGATAAATGCTCCCGCCGTTGAGCGGATCGCCATCAAAGGCGTACCATTGCCGATCGACCACCGCGTCTATGACGCCGGTGTTGGTGCAAGTGAACGTTGCACCCAAGTCATCCGAACGCGCCGTGCTGAAGTTCGGCAGCGTTAAATCACAGAAATAAAGGCGTCCCATGATATCCACGCCGGTCTCGCTATCACCGCCACCGGCACAAGCCGGTGTCGCCTTGCCTTCCAACGGCGTGGCCGCCGGCACCCACTTGAAGGTGAGACCGCCATCCAGCGACCGCCAAATCCAACTCGTATCCGAGGAAAGCGATCCCGGCGCGCTGGTGTAAAGACGGTTGGGATTCGACGGATCAAGCCGCAGGCCTTGTTCGAACCCGACACCTTGAATTCCGCTGATGATGGGATGGCCGAAACTCGGCAGATTAGGATTTGGCGCACTGGTAGCAACAGCTCGCGCCCGGACGGCTGCCGCAGAGTTAGAATCAATCGGTGCGTAACTCGCGTGCGTCTTCTGCGGGTGATCGTAGGCGAGCCGCAATGACTTGCCGTTTGTGCTCTGATGAGTGAGCGCGACAAAACCAAGCGCAGCGCCGCAGGACATCAAAGTAACCAAAAGCAGCAGGCGACCGAAGATCTTTATGCTGTGTGGACGGATTCTCGGAACACGGCAGTGTTCGTCGACAAAACTAATGATTGAGCGGATGGATGATTTCATAGGCATTTTATGAGAGCTGAGCGCAGAGGCGCATCGACGCCTCGCGAGGGATCTTGAGATCTAATTTTCACGAGCTCAGTGTTGAGAATCGAAAATCCAGGCTGAAACAGATGCCTTTGCGACAGATTTTCTTAGATTTTTCTGCGAAATGACAGGCGTGGCCCGGCCAGGCCGACCGACGTGTCAATGATCGCGTTGCGCCGACTTCAGGGGAGCGCCGTTCCAGATTTGGATTTCACCAGGGCCGTATCTACGGCGTCAATGAATCCGTCGGCATTGACGTCTTTTCTGAAATTGGCAGGGTGAGAGCGCCTAGCGAGTAGCCATTTCAGAAATCAGGGCAAAGACGTCCGCGTCGCGCCTTGGGTCGCGGACACATCGTTACCGTCAATGATGCCATTGGCATTCACGTCGTCACGGAAGTTTGCGTTAGTCACAGGCTGCCGCGTTTGACTCTGAACCGCAGATACATCGTTCCCGTCGACCAAACCGTTGCCGTTCACGTCGCCGAGGAGCACGCCCATCTGCACGGAATAATCCGCAGTTTTTGTCCCGTCATTTACGCCGAACATTGTTAGCGAGATTCTCTGGGCGTTGGTTACGCCGGTCAGATTCACAAATATTTGATTACCGCTGGCCATGGCCGTTGAAACCGACCCCGTTCTAGACACCGCGGCGGAGTTAAAGCTGATAATTGGTGTCGCGAAAGTAACGACAATCAGGAAATCACCATTGGGGCCACCGCTGCGGTTCTCAATCCCGGCCGCCGGCGGCATTAGATCGATGTCGAACGTGCCCACAGTTCCATGAGTCTTCCGGGAAACCACACCTTTCAGATCCGGGTCAAAGACATAACCTTGCGCGACATCGATCAGATTAAAGAGTGAACCGGCTTCGCCCGAGCCAATTAGATCCGGATTAGTGTTGGCAGGTTGCGTAAGTGTCATGGTACTAGCCGTGACTTCGTGTAACCGATTGTCAATCGCACCCGGCTCGTTCACCATCGAAAGAGGGACATAAATCGTGATTGTGCCATTAGGGCCGAGGGTGGATTGGCAATTCGCGGCCGGCAGCGCGGTCAGGCCGCCCGGATAAGCCATGCTGAATCCACCGCCGTTAACTGCCACGGCATTCTGAGCCGTGAAGCATTGCAACGCAGCGCCGTTAAACGATTCGGCATAGACATGGAAATTTCTTCCACCCTTTGAATCAGTGAGCGACGGCACAAACCATTGGGTGAGCCAGACGAGATCGGTGTCGGTATCGGGCGTCGCGGGGCCGGCCAAACTCAGATTGTTTAATTCCATCACGACCTCATAGCAAGGAGCGCCGCCGGAACAGGGGGCGGAAGTCACAAGCGATACATTCGAACCAACAATGTCGAGTTGCGGCATATTCACACTGCTCATTCCGCCAGCTTCGTATTTGGCATCACCGCTCGGGTCGGTGACTCCGTTAAATGGCTTCAAACCGGCGATATTGACTGGTGAAGAGCCAGCAATGAGTCCGGTGCCGCTGTCTTGCCTAACGAACATGG
>CAZFZG010000196.1:0-3612 GCA_964523205.1 uncultured Chthoniobacteraceae bacterium
GATTACCCGACAATTTCCGCAAGTATGCGGCGAAGGTGGCGATCGAAAGCAGCGCCCTCCAATTCGAAAGCGATTCGCTCATGCGCGGCGCGTGGGGCGATGACGGCGCAATTGCCTGTTGCGTTTCGCCGATGCTGATGGGAAAACAAATGCAGTTTTTCGGCGCGCGCGCGAATCTCGCGAAGTGCCTGCTTTATGCAATCAACGGAGGACGCGACGAGCTTACCGGCAAGCAAATCGCTCCGAAGTTCGAGCCGGCGAAAGGCGATTATCTCGATTTCGACGACATAGCCGGGAAATTCGAGCGCATGATGGACTGGCTCGCAGGTGTGTACGTGAACGCGATGAACGTGATTCATTACATGCATGACAAATATTCCTACGAGCGAATCGAGATGGCGCTGCATGATTACGCGCCGGTGCGAACGATGGCGTTCGGGATCGCCGGCCTGTCGGTGGTCGCCGACAGTTTGTCCGCAATTCGTTTTGCGAAAGTAAAAGTCGTTCGTGATGAAAGCGGTTTGATCGTCGATTACCAAACGGAAGGCGATTTCCCGAAGTTCGGGAACAACGATAATCGCGTCGATCAGATGGCAGCGGCCGCGGTGTCGATGTTCATGAGCAAATTGCGAAAGCATCCTACTTATCGGAACGCCATTCACACTCAATCGGTGCTGACGATTACCTCTAATGTCGTTTATGGAAAGAATACCGGCCACACGCCGGATGGACGGCGCAAAGGCGAACCGTTTGCGCCCGGCGCCAATCCGATGCACGGCCGCGACTCACATGGAATCATGGCGTCGGCGGCATCGGTGGCGAAAATTCCGTATCGCGATGCGCAAGACGGGATTTCGCTGACAACCTCAATGGTGCCGATGGGACTCGGAAAAACCAAACCCGAACAGATCGACAATCTGGTCAGCATCATGGACGCGTTCTTCGGCGTCACCGGTTATCACATGAACATCAACGTGCTCAATCGCGAGACGCTACTCGACGCGGTGGATCATCCGGAAAAATATCCGACGTTGACGATTCGCGTGTCCGGCTACGCGGTGAATTTCGTCCGCCTCACACGCGATCAGCAGATGGACGTGATCAATCGCACCTTCCACGGCGCGAATTAGATTCAATGAACCTGGCAGCGCTCGTGCCGGAAGCTCCGCCGATCGGCAGCCCGTTCGACTTTCGAATCGGATCGGCTCAAAAGCTCGACGAAGCCGATCTTCGCTCCGCCATCGACAGCGGCGAATGGGGATTCTTCCACTCGTTCACGACCGGCTCCGCGGTTGATGGTCCGGGGGTGCGTCTTGTGGCGTGGCTGAGCGGTTGCCAGTTTCGCTGTGTTTTTTGTCACAACCCCGATACTTGGAAGTCGAGCAACGGGACACCGGTCCCGCTCGATCGCGCAGTAGAGGTGGTAAAACAGTATCGCAACAGTCTGCGCACGATGAAAGGCGGCCTGACAATCAGCGGCGGTGAGCCGCTTCTGCAATATCGCTTCCTGACGAAACTCTTTCCCGAAGTAAAAAAACTCGGCGTCCATACCGATCTCGAGACCAACGGCTATTTCGGCGATCGCCTAACCGATAAAGACCTCGAGAGCATCGATCTGATCATGCTTGGGCTCAAAGCGATCGAACCCGATTTGCACAAACGGCTGACCGGAATGGACAACAAACCTTGCCACGAATTCGCGCGTCGTCTCGCCGCAAAGAAGCACCCGGTTTGGATTCGGTTCGTCATTGTTCCGGGCTGGACGGACAACATAGACGAAATCGGACGGATGGCGGATTTCGCGGCCGAACTCGGAAACGTCCAGCGCGTCGATGTTTTGCCCTTCCACCAAATGGGTCGTTTCAAGTGGGAGAAACTCGGCATGGAATACAAAATGCGCGACGCCGAACCGCCCTCCGCAGAAACAATTGAGCTCGTTCTCGCACGGTTCCGAGCAGTTGGATTAAACGTCGTTTAGAGAGACGCCAACGATGAGCTCAAAAATTTCGGCAGGCGCACTCGGAGCGTGGCTGTTGGTCGCGGTTTACTATTTTTTTCAATACGCGTTACGCTCGGCGCCAAGCGTGATGATTCCGCAAATGTCCGACGCGTTCGGCGTTAGCACACTGGGAGTTTCCGCGATTGTTGGCATGTTTTATTACGGCTACTCGCCATTCAATCTCGTCGCCGGTGCGTCAATGGATCGG
The DNA here is from genome assembly GCA_964523205.1 of uncultured Chthoniobacteraceae bacterium. Classification (GTDB taxonomy): domain Bacteria; phylum Verrucomicrobiota; class Verrucomicrobiia; order Chthoniobacterales; family UBA10450; genus AV40. The sequence goes on from CAZFZG010000196.1 coordinate 2,208, forward strand.
TTCGGCGCGAAACGAATCATCCCGATCGGTGCCGCGCTCGTCGGGATCGGCGCAATATTGTTCGGCACCGGTAACATAACGGCCGCGAATATCGGAAGATTTCTCCAAGGCGCAGGCGGCGCGTTCGCGATGGTCGGCGCCGTTTATTTGATCACGAGAAACTTTCCGGCAACAGTCGTTGCCTCATTTATCGGCGGGACACAGATGTTCGGGATGGCCGGCGGATCGGCCGGGCAATTTCTGGTTGGGCCATTAATCAAGAATGGTCTTCCTTGGGAACGTTTTTGGACTTATGCCGGCCTAGGCGGCCTGGTGATCAGTGCATTGCTCTTCATCCTTCTGCCGAAGGAAAAAGAAGCCGCGGCTCCTGATGCCGAGCGCGGGAATTTTTTCACACCGCTGAAAATTGTTTTTTCAAACCCGCAATCAATTTTTTGCGGATTAATCGCCGGCTTGCTTTTCATTCCGACAACGATCTTGGCCATGACATGGGGTGTGCGATTTCTGGAAGAGGCGCGCGGTCGCGAATACGAAGCGGCAGTCGGACTCGCGGCGACAGTACCGTTGGGCTGGGTGATTGGCTGTCCGCTACTTGGTTTCATTTCGGACCGTCTCGGACGGCGCAAACCAGTTTTGATGGGCGGCACGATCGCCTTGTTCGCGTTGGTCTGGTGGGTTCTTTACGGCGATCCGGCGATTTTTCGCGGTCCAGCGGTTGGAATTCTCATGGGAATAGCATCCGGCGCGGCAATGCTGCCCAACGCAATCGTTAAGGAAGCAAATCCTCCGAAACTCGGCGGTTCGGCCACCGGCGTAGTGAACTTTATCAATTTCACTTTTAGCGCGTTGCTCGGTCCGGTGTTTGGCGCGCGCCTGGCGCGCTCTCCCGAAAACGCCGATGTTGCCGGCCTCGCGCACCACCAGTCCGGTTTTCAACCACTGCTTTACGGGATCGCGCTCGCCCTGGTTCTAAGTTTCTTTGTCAAGGAAACCGGGCCGGCGACCAAGAAAATCTGACTATCCTCTTTTGACTGGGAGTGTGAAATAAAAACGCTTTCGCGCAAATTCAAAAAGGTGATTGGTTGTAATCGCAACGCCGGCTAACTGGCTCAAATCAATGAAGCGTTTGAATGGAATGAACGCTTTTTCAACCACTACGAGCCATTCTGCGATTTGCTCAAGCATGGCGTCGTCGAGCATGCCGCTCGGTTGCCAGGCGACGAGTTGGTGAGCCGGATAGTGACGCAAGAAAGGCGGCCCCGGCAGGTGCCGCGAAATGGCGTCCTTTTTTTTGATTCACCCGACTCTGGAGGCGAATCCATGGCGCAAACGAATTTCCGAAATCGTTGGGCCGGTGGGTATGGGACTAAGGTCCGATACTGGACCAGCGCAGATGTCCTGTAAT
>CAZFZG010000197.1:0-3540 GCA_964523205.1 uncultured Chthoniobacteraceae bacterium
TGAGATTTTCGAACGGTAGAACAGCAATTGATTTTTCCGAAATGCCTGGTGCGAAGGCAAACGCTTTCGAATTTTGTAAGCGCCAAAGCACAAGGCCGGCGATTGCGACAAGAGCGATGGCGGCCGAGACCGCTGTCCATTTTGACATTACCGACCTTTTGCCAGGTCTTGCCGCGGCCGACACGGCCGCCACGACACTCTTCTTCTTGCCGTGCAGCTGTTTAAATCTCTCCGGCGGTTCTGGGTTACCAAGCTCCTGCGTGTAGAGATTTACGACGTGAACACGGGCGCCATGCTTTACGTCGCATTCGCCGAGCTCATGCAAGAGCGGCTGCCAGTGTCCGTATTGCTCTAAATCTTCAGCGACATGTTTTGAAACGAGAATGTGCCCGGCGTCTCCGCAATCCATCACTCGTTGCGCCGTGTTAATTCCGGCTCCGGCCACGCTGGTCTGATCGTTCACATCGACAACACCGCTCACCGGCCCACTGTGCACACCCATTCGCAGCGGTAGCTCCGGATGATTTTTCAGTGCCCGACTAATTTCCAACGCGCACTCGACTGGCTCTTCGGGGCTGCCGCGAAAAATGAGCGCGATTCCATCGCCGGTTGGACTCTTAATCAAGCTACCGGCTGCGTCCGCCTCTCGAAATTGTTCTGTTTGCCGAACGATCTGATTGAGTGTCTCGCGGACGGCGCGTTGTTCGTTAATTAAAAGCTTCGAGTAGCCGACGATGTCCATGAACAAGACATGGCCGATCTCGAGCTTGATCTCTTTCTTAATCTCAGCGGCCATGTCTTGAAGGGAATTATAACCGCGCTGAAATCCATCATCGCATTTTTGCTGTGAGTGCGTCGAGCGGATAAGATCGATCCGCCGACGGACGGATTCGCCGTCGCAAGGATGTCAACTGTAGCGGCGGTTCTTCTGTGGGGGCAGCCGTCCCGGCTGCAAATCGGACCAAGACTTCCACCACGAAACTCACGAAAAACACGATGAATTTCTGATCTCGTCACTCGTCACAGAGCCTGCCCGCCGTGGAGGGTCACTTGTCACTTCTGCCTTCCCCGAACGGCCTCTTCGCTTGTTCCATGAGTTCTTGGAACCGCGGATCACCGCGAACTGGGTCCCACCGGGGATGAAGGCGCAATTCGCCGTAATGCACATCGTTCGGCGCGCTCTCGACGATCTTCAATTGCTCGATCGCGCGGTCTTTCTCACTGCACCACGCGTAAATCTCCGCCAGATTTGCGACAAACGCGAGTCCGTCCACCGCGTCTTTTGAGATCGGCAAGAGCTCGCACGCGCGCTTTCCTTCCCGAATTGCATCCTCTTTTCGACCCAAGCCAGCGTCGATCACTCCCAAAAGGCTGAGAGCAGCTGGGAAATCGGGTTGCTGTTTGAGAATTGATTCGATCTCGGTCCGCGCGGCGGCAAAAGCTGCAAGCGCTTTTGCAGTGTCGCCTTGCCACCGGGCGACGACTCCTTCCCAATAGTCTCGGGGGTACCTCACGCCATAGTATTGAACGCCATCGCCAGGATAGTTTTTTAAGACCCGTTCTGCGGCGGTTACTGTTCGTTCCCGTAGCGCAAAGAATGGATCATCAATGTCGGATGCGACGCTGGGATTTTGGGCAATCAGAGCCGCCAGCTGCGTTTGATACGGTCTCATATCGGCCTTCGCATTCGCGTCCACTTCGGCCCGAGCGACAACGGTGTTCGGGTCGCCTGGCATAACATTTAGAGCCTGGTTCCAACTTCGAGTTTCGTCCGCGTATCGGCGTTGGGGCTGATAGCACAACGCCATTTGCGTGAGATACTGAAAGTTCCGGGGATCGAGCTCAACCGCGCGTTCCAAGCTTTGAGTCGCTTCATCCCAGCGGCCCTGGCGGTAATCGAAAACGCCGCTACGAAAGAACAGCTCCGCATTGTTCGGCAGCGCCCGTCGAGCGATTGCCAATTGTTCCCGCGCTCGGGCGTAATCTCGAAACCCCGCGTAATAATAATAAGCTAGTGCCAGATGCGCTTCGCCGGAATCGGGTTGAATACGCAAGGCCGTTTGGACAGCGATGTTTGCCAGCTCAAGGCGAGCTGGAGTTCGGTCGTGCCCCTGGAAATAAATTAGACCATGAACATGGGCGAGGAGGCACCAAGCGAATAAAAACTTTGGATCGCGGGCGACGGCCTGATCCAACAACTTCGCAGCCTGGGGCAAGTTCTCTTGGGCGTGCACCGGATCCGAGCTGTCCCGGTAAAGCGGTTCCGCTCGCAGGTAAAGATCGTACGCCTCCAAATCATTCGTCGGCGGTTTGTCGATCCCCGCCTTTTCAGCCGGGGACAGTTTGGCATGCAGTTGATCGGCAATGGTCTTGGCAATTTCGCTTTGGATCGCGAACACGTCGTCGAGCGCACGATCGTAGTGCTCGGCCCAGAGGTGTGAATCGCTGCGCGCATCGATCAACTGTGCGGTGACGCGAATGCGATTCGCAGCGCGCTGGACGCTCCCTTCAACGACGTGCGCGACTCCGAGCTCGCGCGCGATCTGGCGAAGATTCCGCGTCATTCCGTCCTTGTAACCCATCACGCTGGTCCGGCTGATCACCTTCAGATCCGCGATTTTTGCCAGGTCTTCGAGAATTTCGTCCTGAACGCCATCAGCAAAGTAGGAATTCGATTTGTCCTCGCTCATGTTGGTAAACGGCAGCACCGCGATGCTTTTCTCGGGGACGGTTAGCGCCCAATTCATCGCCCGTTTGGAAACCAGAAGGAACGCGACGATCGTGCCTGCAACCACAATGACGGCCGCGGCCGCTGCGCCCCAACGCACCCGAGCGCGCCGTTTCCGCAACGTTTGGAACTTCTTCGGCGCAATTGGGTTCCCGATCGTCGCGTCGTAAGTATTTACGACTCCGACACGGTCTCCATGCTTCACCTCGCACTCGCCTAACGAATGCAGCAGCGGGCGCCAACGTGGATATTGCTCCAAGTCGTCAGCCACATGTTGCGAAAGCAGAATGTGACCGGCATCGCCGCAATCCATCACCCGCTGGGCGATGTTGATTCCGGCGCCGGCCATATTCATTTGCTCATTGAGGTCGGCGACCTCATTTACCGGGCCACTATGAATTCCCATTCGGACACGAAGCTGCGGATATTCCTTCAACCGCCGGCTAATCTCGACCGCGCACTGCAACGGCGCGTCCGGTCTGGTGCGAAAGACCAACGCCCCACCATCTCCAGTCGGCAACCCCAGCAACTTGCCCTCCGCTTTGGCGCTTTGGAACTGCTCCGTTCCGCGAACGATTTGTTTCAGCGTCTGAATCTGTTCCGTTTGCTCAGTGATGAGCAATTTCGAGTAACCAACGATATCGATGAATAGAACATGTCCGATCTCGAGCTGTAGCTCGTTTCTACTTTCCACTGCCACGCCAATGATTTTAGGCGCATGGTACCAGCGCCTCTACACTATTTTTCACCGATTGCTCCCACCACGAAGAGCACGAAGAAGATGGGGCGATCCCCAGGCGCAAGGATGCCGC
>CAZFZG010000198.1:0-3527 GCA_964523205.1 uncultured Chthoniobacteraceae bacterium
TGATCTGGATTCCGAATGTTCTCTTCATCATCCTGGGCGCGCTTTTGTTCCGGCGTTTGGCGCGGCAGTGATGTTGTAGCGGCGGTCTATGACCGCCGACCGGTAGGGGCGGTTCACCGAACCGCCCGCGGGCGATTGAGGTCAATCGCCTCTACCAATGTGTCATCCCGACCTGTCCAGAGATCTCTGAATATTGTCTGGCCACTACAGCGCTTCCTAAAACAGAAATAATAAGAGATGTCTCCCGTTCGACTCGGTTCGCTCGCTCAGGGCAGGCTCAGAGTTGATCGAATACTTCGCCGCCGATCAGTCTTCTTCGCCCAGCAGATCCGGATTGAAAGTGCGTTTACCTGCGAACGCTCGCCGCAACGCGATGCGGAGACTTTCTACCGCTTCGTTTTTCAGAACGTAACCCATTGCTCCGGCGGTGGCGGCGCTGCGAACATATTTCGGTTCGTCGTGGGCCGAGAGAATAAGCACAACAATACCGGGAAACTCGTTTCGCAACTTCTTTGTCAAGTCGATGCCGTTGGAAGGGCCGGGCAAACCGACGTCAACGATCACGCCATCCGGCCGCAGCTCACGCACCAGCTCCATGCCTTCGGCGGCGGTGCCGGCTTCTTCGCACACCACGAATTCATCGCCCAGATTGAGGAGACGTTCGAGGCCTTGCCGAACCAGCGCATGATCATCCACCAGCAGAATGCGTTTACGTTTGTCTCCGAGCATCGAGATCATGCTAAGTGCCTTGTCGCCGATGTCGATGCAGCAGACCTCATGCTTGACGTGGGACGAATAGCTAGCGGCGGTCTATGACCGCCGACCGGTAGGGGCGGTTCACCGAACCGCCCGCGGGCGATTGAGGTCAATCGCCCCTACCAAAATCTAATCGGAGGTCGACGGTGTCCCCGACGGCAACATGAATATCGCGGAGGTGAAGATCACCGAGGAACGGAAGTGATTTGAGGGGAAAAGATTTCTCGAGCAAGCGCTGGAACAATGGTTGGAGCGTGGCGCAGGCGAACGAGCCGAGTTTGCCGTCACCTTTGCACTTGAGCTGGGAAATCCTGGCTACGAACTCGTTGCTGATATCGAGCTGGGTGTAGATGTCGATTTTGGCACGGGCGAAAAATTTCTTCGCCCTGATTTGCATGTCGGCGGCGAGTGAGCGCCGGCCACGAGCGCGCATGAACAGACGCATTTGTTCGAGCTCGATCCCATACAGACGGGCGCGTTCGCCCGCGATTCGGACGATCGCCCCTTCGAGATCGACCTGCCCACCAGAGATTATGAGCTGGCCTTCGCGAACCTTGTGCAGCGTCAGAACGGCCTCGCCCTTTGCATCAACGCCCTTATCGAAAATGACGTCGTGCATTTCCATTCGCAGATTAAACGGAACGCCGCCAACGGAAACTCGCCGTCCGTTCAAGGTTACGAGGGCCGCTTCGAACGCTCGCGATGTTTCGCCTTCAACCTTTGCCAATGGCGGCGGCGAGGCATCGACCATCGCGCCGTCGAGATTGATCCGGATTTCGTCAACCAGCGGAAAAACGCGCGAGCGAAGTTCGACAATGACCCCCGGTTTCTCGATAAATCGGTGCATTGCATCATCAAGTGCCTCAGCGAGGTCGCCGCGCGGCGAGGGGAAGTCTTTACGGCCGAGCGAAATCATGGGTGAGGTTTGATGTTTGACAGCTGAAGTTTGATGTCAAACGGAGAGGCGCAAAGCCCGCTAGGGCCAGCGCGTTGCAGCCACGGACCTGTAGCCTGTTAGCCTTCAGACTTGGACGGCGCATAGCGCCCTGGCTACACCACTTGGCAGGCGTAGACGTCTGCCCTACAAAACAGGGTTGAATTCCCATCATAGTCCATTACATTTCGCGCTCCTTATGGCAAAGATGGCCTGGATTAATCGCAACCAGCGCAAGCGTGCGACGGTGAAGAAATACGCCGCGCTCCGCGCCGAGCTCAAGGCGAAGAAAGATTATGCCGGTCTGACCCAGCTTCCCCGTGACGCCAGCCCGACCCGCGTGGTGAACCGTTGCGAAGTGACGGGCCGCCGCCGCGCCTTCATTCGCCGGTTCAAAGTCTCGCGACTGACGTTTCGCGAGCTCGCCTCGCAAGGACTGATCCCTGGCGTGACGAAATCCAGCTGGTAAATTTGCTGTAGCGGCAGCCGTGTCGGCTGCGACCGCCTGCAAGACAGCGGGCGACACGCCCGCCACTACAGAAGATAAAATGTCGATCTTGCAATTAATGCCGCTCGCTGACGTGCCCGTCACTCATTGGGGTCCACCTGCCATCATCGTTGGCAAACTGGCGGTGATCGCGGCGCTGGTCGGCCTGAACGGCTTTTTCGTCGCCTGCGAATTCGCGATTATCAAAGTGCGGGCAAGTCAGCTGGACACTTTGGCAGAGGGGGGGGATCAACGGGCTCGTCTTGCAAAACACATTCGTTCGCATCTCGACGCCTATCTTTCGGCCACCCAACTCGGAGTGACCGTAGCGAGTTTGGCCCTGGGGTGGGTGGGTGAAGAATTTCTTGCTCATCTGATCGAGCCGTTCTTTGCGCTGGCGAACATTTACTCGCACGCGCTGGTTCTGTCCGTCTCGATCACGCTCGCGTTCATCGGGATCACCTTCATGCACATCGTGTTTGGTGAGCTCGCGCCCAAATACATGGCGATCGCCAATCCACTGACGGTATCGCTCCGACTCGTTCGGCCGCTCGGCGCATTTTATTTTTTGTTTAAGCCGGCGATTTGGATCCTCCAAAAGTCTTCGAATTTTCTCTTGCGCGGTTTGCTCCGGATGAAACCGGTTCCCGGGACCGAATTGGCGCACAGCGAGGAAGAATTGCGATTGATCCTCGAACAAAGCGAAAAGTCGAAGGAGGTTTCGCCGCTCGGGCGTAAGCTGGTGCTCAACGTGCTCGATCTTCGGGAACGGGTGGTCCGCGACATCATGACGCCGCGCGGGGAGGTTGTTTATCTCGATTTGGAGGACGATTTCGAGACGAACGCCAAGAAGGCGATCGCGTCCAAACATACGCGCTTCCCGCTTTGCCGGGAGAACCTGGACAACACGGTTGGCCTGATTCACATCAAAGATCTGGTGCCGATGATGAACGACCCGAATCCGGATCTGATGAAGATCAAACGCGAATTGGTTCCGGTGCCGGAAATGATGCCGCTGGAAAAGTTGCTGAGTATGTTCCTTAGCAAACACGCACATCTCGCCATCGTGGTGGACGAATTTGGCGGCACGGTTGGAATGGTGACGCTTGAAGACGTGCTCGAGGAATTGGTCGGCGATATCCAGGACGAGTTCGACATGGAGAAAGCCGAGTTTCAAAAGATCAGTGCGAACGAATTCACCGTGGACGGCACACTCGGGCTTTATGAGCTAAACGACCTAGCCAAGCTCGAATTGGAAAGTGCCGACGTCAGCACGATCGGCGGCTACGTCACGCACTTGCTCGGCCATCTTCCAAAACAGGGCGAGCAGGTGAAGATCGACGATTATCT
>CAZFZG010000199.1:0-3510 GCA_964523205.1 uncultured Chthoniobacteraceae bacterium
GACGCCCGGCTTGGCGATCAACCCGACATTTAAAATCGGCGGCGATCTCGAAGTGAATCGACTCGGCTTCGGCGCGATGCGGATCACGGGCGACGGAATTTGGGGTTGGCCGCCGGACCGCGCCAACGCGCTCAAAGTTTTGAAACGCGCGGTTGATCTTGGCGTCAATTTGATCGACACGGCCGACGCTTACGGCCCGGAAACGAGCGAATTGCTCATCGCCGAAGCGTTGCATCCGTATCCGAAAGGATTGGTGATCGCGACCAAAGGCGGTCTGACACGGCCTGGTCCCGGTTCCTGGGTGCCGAACGGGAGGCCGGAGCATCTCAAGGAGGCCGTGGACAACAGTTTGAAGCGTCTGCGATTGGAGCGGATCGATTTGTATCAATTGCACCGCATCGATTCGAAAGTGCCAGTGGAAGATTCGTTAGGCGCGCTGAAGGAAGCACAGCAAGCGGGAAAAATTCGCCACATCGGATTGTCGGAAGTTTCACCGGATGAGATCGAGCGCGCCCAGAAAGTAGTGCCAATTGTCAGCATTCAAAATCGCTACAACTTCGACGATCGAAAATGGGACAGCGCGGTTGATTATTGTGAAAAGCACAACCTCGGTTTTCTTCCCTGGGCGCCGGTTGGGGGAAACCGCGGATTAAGCGGAGCTGCCGCGGAAGCGATTGCCAAAGCGCACAATGCCGATGTTTATCGGGTCGCGCTGGCCTGGCTGTTACAGCGCTCGGCGGTAATGTTGCCGATTCCTGGCACGCAGAACCTTAAGCATTTGGAAGACAACTGCGCGGCGGCGAAATTGAAATTGACGTCCGACGAGTGGAAATCGCTCGCCGGTTAGGTTGAGAATCGGGAGCGCACTTCGGCCGATACGCGAGTTGGTTTTCCGGTTCGAACATCTATCGGTACCCAAAGCGTGCGCGCTTTGGCGAGAAGCTGGTTGTCCGCCACGGCAGATCCGTGCTTTGGCGGATCGATCCTTCGACTTCGCTCAGGACAGACCCGAAGGATTTCAGTGAAGCGTTCGAACTTGAGTCGAGACGCTTCGCCCACCCAGGTTCGCAAAATTACTTCGTCGCCCAGGCAGGCCGGCATTTTGTAATCGATTTCGTGCCGGAGCACGACCCAGCCAATCGCGCCCTGCGCTTCCACGCTGGCCAGCGATTTCCAATGCGCGGTCGCCACGTCCTGGACCCAATGCAGGTAAACCGTGTTGTTGACGCGTTTCTGCTCGTCAATGTCAGCCGGCTTGACCGCGACCGGCATTTCAAAAACGGGTGAGTGCAAGGTTACAAATCGGTTTTCGTCCGGAACCGCTTCATCAGCTCCTGGCGAATCTCCATTTGCAGATCCGGTTGCAGGCGACTGAGAACCTTTTCGCGTTGCTCAGGATCCATGGCCGCAAAATCGCGCACCATTTTCTCGCGGGTTTTGTATTTAGAATACTTGCTCAAGCCAATCCCGATCGCGATGAGGGCTGAGATTACCCAAACGGTGATGTCCGTTCCAATGACCACCGGGGCAAATATGAATTAAGAAATGAAAAGGAAGAAGTGCTTAATTTTCAGGCGGCGGCGTTCACGGAGCAAATCTCGCGGGCCAAGCGGCGAGCTTCTTCTTCCAGCGAACCGACGGTGAACTTCGGACAATTCGTGCGGTCTCCCAAGTAATCACGGCACCATTTTTCGAGTCCGCCGGCGCGCTCGCATTGCGCGATGTGCACGAGATTATGCAAAATCAATTCGCGATCGTTCCAGGCGTCGGCCCGCACAATTAAGACATGGCCAAACCCGATGCAGCGCGTGTCTTCGGTGATGATCCCCATGCGTCGCGCGATCTCCGCCAGTTCCGCATTGTCCGGCGCGGCGATTCGATCAACCACCAGAACGCGAATGCTCGAAACATCATTGACGCCCGCCCGCTTAGCGTCGGCGATCTGTCGCGGCCCTAGAGGCACGCCGCGAAGCAGGGCAGAATCCTCCTGCGTTTTCGCCCATTGATAGGCAAGGGGAAGCAGATTTTCGAATGTTTCCTGATCGACCACGGTCAGCGGGAACTTTCTCGCGAGAGTAAAGCACAAGCCGTGCGCAACTAAGGAGAAGTTTAGAAGTTAGAGTTATGAAATAAGTCGAGAAGCCTGGCTGCGCTTCTTAATTTATCCTTCTTAATTCTTACTTTTCCAGCGCGTCAGGGTGGAATTTTTTCCAGTAACGAATCGCCGCTCCTACCGCCATGTAACTGGGGTCCGCCGCTTCATAAAGAGTGACGAGTGAGGTGTGACCATTGGCGAGGGCGCCAGCCGATGGATGCTGCGGACTTAAGCCAGAAGATATGGCGTCTATCTCAAAGTGTTCGAGGGCGGCGAACTCGGAACTTAATTGATCCTCATTCGTTCCGGTTCGGATTTTTTCTCTAAACCATTCGGACCAGCGGGCGACTCGCTCGTCCAGCTCCTCCAGATGTTCCGTGACTGGCCCGACGACTTTTCCAAAGTGGGGCAGATAAAGATTCGCCGCGTTCAATTTGCGGATCTTCGCGATCGATTCGCGCCAGGACTCGACATCGAGCTCTGGCGGCACGAACGGCGGAATCGGCGGGCCATTGCCGATGCGGACCCCGGCGATATCGCCGCCGAAGACGTTGTCGTCCCAGTGGTAAACGTGATGATGGCTCGCGTGACCGGGGGTAGCGATGGCGCGAATTTCAAAGGGCGGCACGCGGACAACATCGTTGTCTTCGAGAATCTTGACGCGTTCCTTCGGCACTGGACCGATTTTTCCCCAGAGCCGGTCCATATCATCGCCAAAAATTCGCGTCGCAGATTTAACCAGCTTTGTCGGGTCGATGAGGTGTGGCGCGCCTCGGGGGTGCACATAAACAGTCGCACCGGATTGCGCGAATCTCCAGGCAGCGCCAGCATGGTCGAAGTGAATGTGACTCAAGAAAACATGGCGGACATCCTTTGGGTGCAAGCCGACCTGGCGGATAGCAGCAACGATATTTGCGTAGGTTGATTCCGGTCCGGTATCGAACAACGCGATTCCGTCATCAGTTTCGAGCGCGGTCGCGGCCACGATGCCTGCGTGACCGAGCTGATGTGTATCCAGTAGGTGAATCTTCAAAGCCGAATTATTTCTTCGATGCCGCGACGATGTAAGCCGCCTTTGGAATGGCAAATCCATCGCCTGTGGAGTAGCGCTGTACCGATTTCTCGATCGCTAACTGGATGTTGTGAAGCGCTTCCGGCGTCTGGCGGAGCAGCAGTCCGGCGGTTCGCACGCCCGCGTTCAATTCCGCATCGAAAATGAAGCGCGCCGTCGGTACTTTCCATTCGATGATGTGCAACTTGAACGTCATCGACGAGCCATCAAATCCTGCACGCTGGAGCGCGTCCCGGAACTCCGACTCGTTTTCAAAAAGGTAGAACGGCGGACCCGGCGGAAGATCAACATCGAGTTTCGCGTGCGCCTGGATCGCATCGTCTACCAGTTTTACAAAGGGGTT
>CAZFZG010000200.1:0-3509 GCA_964523205.1 uncultured Chthoniobacteraceae bacterium
CGGCGGCGGCTGCTCGGGATGTAGATTCGGTGGACCGCCTTCGGGCACATATTTCTTGATCCATTCCTCGAACGCTGGTCCGCGCGGCAATGGTCCAGGCACAATGTTTACGCCACAAGCTTTCGCTTCCATGATCGTGACATTCGGTTCGCCCGAAATTGGAATGAGATCATTCGTCGAATGGCCTTGCACCGGTCCGGCCGAACCAAAATGAAACGGCATCGCAATCTGATGCACGGTTTTGCCGTTTAGTTGGATCGGTCGTGTGCGACGACTTACTAGCGCGCGCGCTTCGACAGCTCCGCGCAAACTCACAACCGAGATGTAATCGCCGTTGTCGATCTTGAGTTCTTGCGCCAGCTCAGGTGAAATCTCTGCGAACAACTCCGGCTGCAACTCGGCGAGATGCGGAAGGAAACGCGACATCCCGCCGGCGGTGTGATGTTCCGTTAGACGATAAGTCGTGAGAACAAAGGGAAAGCGCGGATCACCCGGCGGCGCGAACCGGTTTTCGTTTCGCGTAAACCAATTCACAACCGGATTGGTGTCCCGCGAATAGAGCGCGTTGTGCACCGGCGATTCGAGCGGTTCGTAGTGCGTCGGCATCGGACCGTCATTCAAACCTTGCGGCACATGCAACCACCCGAGCCCGTCCTCATGCAAAGTGAATGGCGCGTCCCCAGGAATCCCAGCGAGTCCTCTCTCGTTTCCGGTCGGACGGTAGTCGGGCGATTTGTCCGCCTCAAAATCGGGAACGTCGATTCCGCCCCACTTGCGTTGCGCCCGGTCCCACCAGATCAATTTCTTGTTTTCGCTCCACGGTTCGCCGGTCGGTTTGGCGCTCGCTCTATTATATATAATGCGCCGATCGGCCGGCCAGACGAAGCCCCAGCCGTGCCCGAGATAACTTTTTGAACGTCGCGAGTTCGCTTTGTTGATCCCGTCCGGGCCGAGGACGCCGGAGTAAATCCAGCCGCCGCACGCGGTCGAACCGTCGGCTTTCAATTTGCCGAAGCCATCGACCTGCGGGCCGTGGTGCGGATTACCGTGTCGATCTTTTCCAAAGACAACGCCACCGGATCCAAGATTCGGATCTGTGTACCAGCCATTGATCTCGGCCAGGACCGCCTCGACATCGGGATCGCCTAACTCATCTTCCGGATACCACCAATCGAGCGCGCGCAACGGTTCATCCAGCGGATCGTTCGACTTTTTCGCTTTCGCGATCAATCGCAACCCGAGTTGATGCATGAACCACGCTTCGGATCGCGCATCGCCAGGTGGATCAACAGCTTTCTGGCGCCACTGCAACATGCGTTGGGTTTGGGTGAAGGCGCCGGCCTTCTCCGCATGACCCGCCGCCGGAAAAAGAAAAACTTCCGTTTCGATTTCTTCCGCCTTCAATTCGCCGCGCTCGATCTCCTCCGAATTGCGCCAAAACGTGGCCGCCTCAATCTCGACCATCTCGCGCACCACGAGCCATTTTAGTTTCGACAGCGATGTTCGTTGGAATCGTGAATTCGGGGCTGCGACCGCCGGGTTCTGGCCCATGATAAACATGCCCTCCATTTTTCCGTCGGCCATGTCGTAGAGATATTCGAAGAACGAATGGTTCCCGGTGATTTTTGGCACCCAATTGTATCCGAAATCGTTTTCAGCCGTCGCGTTCTTGCCGTAGTAGGCTTTGAGCAGGCTGATGAAGTAAGCCGGGTAATTATTCCAGAGCCCGGTTGGCTTCGTATTGTGAGCTAAATGGTCACGCAGCGTTTCTTCGGTGCCATCGCCGCGTGGCATCAGCAAATAACCGGGCAAATTGTCGTAAAGAGTCGGAATATCGGTCGAGCCTTGAATCGACGCGTGCCCGCGCAGGGCAAGGATGCCTCCGCCCGGACGACCGATGTTGCCAAGCAGCAATTGCAGAATCGCCGCGGTGCGGATGATCTGAACACCTTTTGAGTGTTGGGTCCAACCGAGCGCGTAACAGATCGCCGCCGTCTTGTCCGGGCCCGACGCCTTAACGAGCGCATCCGCCACTCTCTGGAACAGAGCCGGAGCGATTCCGCAAATCTTCTCCACCATTTCCGGCGTGTAGCGGGCGAAGTGGCGCCGCAATGTTTGGAAAACGCAGCGCGGATGTTGCAGCGTCAGGTCACGCTCCGGGAAGCTGAGATCGGGATGACCGTCGTAGGCCCAAGTCGCCTTCTCGTAGACGCGCTTCGCCGGATCATAGCCTGAAAAGACGCCGGTCGCGTCTTCATCGGCGTCGCGGAAATCCCCTCGCAGAATGCAGGAAGCGTTGGTGAAGTGGACAACATAATCGCGAAAAAAGAGATTGTTCTCCAGCAGATGCCTGACGATTCCGCCAAGAAATGCGATGTCGCTGCCGGCACGAATCGGTACCCAAATATCGGCCAGCGCACTGGTACGCGAGAATCTTGGATCGACGTGAATGATCGTCGCGCCGCGCTCCTTCGCTTTCATCACCCAGCGAAAACCGACCGGATGGGCTTCGGCCATCGACGAGCCTTCGATCAAAATGCAATCGGCGTTGGCGAGATCTTGTTGCGCGGTCGTAGCTCCGCCCCGGCCGAAGGAGGTGCCCAGACCGGGCACCGTGCTGCTATGTCATATCCGCGCTTGGTTGGAAATGCAGACCATTCCCAAACCAAGCGTGAACAGTTTTCGGATGAGATAATTTTCTTCGTTATCGAGCGTCGCGCCGCCGAGATGGCAAATCGCTGTGGTGTGATTGATGGTGTGATTGCCGATCTTGTGCACGAACGTGCGTTTGCGCGATTCCCAAACGCGGTCGGCCACCATGTCCATCGCGCAGTTTAAGGGAATCTCCTGCCACTCTTTCGCCCGCGGCGGGCGATACTTCATTTTCGTTTCGCGCCGCGAATGAGTGAGCAATTGAAAGGACGCCGCGCCTTTCGGGCAAAGATTTCCCTGATTGATCGGTGACTCAGGATCACCTTCGATCGAAACTAACTTGCCATTCTTGTGAAAAATCAGCTGTCCGCAACCAACACCGCAATAAGGGCAAACCGAGCGCGCGACTTCGGCGCCGTCAATGCGTGCCTGCATCGCGCGAGTTTTATCGGACATCGACTCCAGTCCGGTGCCGTCTTTGCGTTCTTGAATTTGCCTAACGACCGGCCATTTCGAAAGCAAAGCACCGAGTGACATCGCACAACTCCTGATCAAACCTAATTGCCGATCTCTTAATTGTCGATCTTGCCCGATCGCAGAATCATCTGGCAGTCGGGTTTCGGATCAGTTCGGCATCGGCGTTGTGTTTCTCGGATCGTTCACCATTCGCCGCCCAATTGCCGAAAAAGAACGAAACAGAGTGCGGCGAAGAAGATGACGATCGCAATGGCGCGAATAGAGAACCGGGAGCGCGTTGTCGGTGTAAACGTCACGTCTCGTTAGTCGATGGCCGTTATTCGTTATTCGGTTCCGCACGTTTCAAATAACGCATGTACCCGTTGATGACCATGACTGCC
>CAZFZG010000201.1:0-3429 GCA_964523205.1 uncultured Chthoniobacteraceae bacterium
GTTTGGCTGCATCCTCTTTGTATTTTCCAACGCAAGCCGGCAGATCGTATTTCTCCCGCGATAAATCCGGACTGATCTTTTCCCAATGGTCGCCTCGGTCGCGCGTTTGCCACAGCGTATTTCCGGCAAAGAACAGGAGATGCGGATCATTTGATGAAAAAACAACCGGCTCGGTCCGCAATGTTCGAAAATCTTCAGTTTGAATTGGCACCGGCAGTATGTTTTGGGCCTGACCGGTGCGGCGATCAAACCGCGTCAGTTTCCCACCAATGATGATGTCGGGATCAAGCGGATCTGCGACAACGTAGCCGTATTCCTCCGCGGCCACCGGTTGCCAGTCGCGAAATGTAATCTCGCCCGCATCGCCGCGACTTTTGATTCCGACCGAGCCGCTTTCCTGCTGACCGCTGTAAAGCCGATACGGAAACGTGTTGTCCGCGCTGACGTGATACAACTGTGCGGTTGATTGGTTGTACCAAGAACTCCAGGTCTTGCCTCCGTTCACCGTGACGACAGCGCCCTGGTCGGAACCGAGCAGAATGATGTCCGGATTGTTTGGATTGATCCAAATATTTTGATAATCGTCGCCGCCGGGCGCGCCGCGCCAACCTTCCCAGTTTTTCCCGCCATCGGTCGATTTCCAGCAAACCACGCTCGCCGAGTAAACGATCTGCGGATTTTTCGGGTCGAACCGCACTACCGGCAGGTCTCCGCCGCCGATTCCGAGACCAGGCCGCGGATCATCAGTTGTTCCCGTCCACGTTTCGCCGGCGTCATCGGATCGATAAAGTTTGGCGATCGCTTTTGTCCGGACTGCCGCGAACAGCATTTTCGGCACGCTTGGCGCGATCGCAATGTTCGCCTGCACGATGCCGGGCGGCAGACCTTTCGTTAGCTGTCGCCACGTCTTGCCGCCATCGACGGATTTGAAAATGCCGCCTCCTTCGCCGTTGAACACACCGTTTTCCCACGGACCTTCCCGCGATTCCCACAACCCGGCGTAAACGATTTGCGGATCGGTCGGATCGATCTGCACGTCGCTCGCGCCGACGTTTTCATCACGATGCAAAACGTTTTCGAACGTTTTCCCGCCGTCGAGCGAGCGATAAACGCCGCGCTCTTCGTTGGGCCCATAAGGATGTCCGCCGACGGCGACCAATACTCGCTCAGAATTTTTTGGATCGACCGCGAGTTGTGCGATTTGTTGACCGTCGCGCAACCCGAGATGCGTCCACGTTTTTCCGGCATCGGTTGATTTGTAAATGCCGTCGCCCACGGAAAGGTCGGGACGATGCAGTCCTTCGCCGCTCCCGACGTAAACCACATTCGGATTTGAAATTGAAACAGTGATCGCACCGACTGAAGCAGTCGGCTGGTCATCGAAGATTGGCTGCCAGGTCCGACCGTAATCAGTCGATTTGAATACGCCGCCATTGACCGGCGCCATGTAAAAGACATTTGGCTGCGACGGCACGCCACAGACTGCCCGAGTCCGCCCTCCCCGATAAGGCCCGACGTTTCGCCATCGCAAAGCTTGTCCTGAGCTCGTCGAACGGATCGAAGCAAAATCTCCTCCGTGCCCTTGCCCAGTTCCAAAATGAACTGCCGACGCAATTACGATTGCGCGGGTTAGCAAAGAATAAAATGCGCTTCTTCTGATCACTCGTCACTTGTCACTTCTGAAACGCTTCCTTGTTCACCACGTACGGCATTTTTGTTGGGTCGCCGCCGTAATTTCCCTCCAGCACATCGATCACCGCCTGCGCCGTGCGCCCGGCCATGCCTTTATCGGGATCGACATCTAGCCGGGTGATTCTTGCCCCGCTAGCGAAGTGATGGAACACCCGAAAGCGATCCGCGATTTCGGGATCGAGCAGTGGCGAGTCGGCCGGTAGCGGTTCTTTTTCGAAAACATCCAGCGCCGCCCCGGCGATGACATTTTCTTTTAACGCTTTCGCCAGTTCCGTTTCGTCCACAACCGGGCCGCGTGAGCTATTTACTAAGTACGCCGTCGGCTTCATCAGTCTAAGCGTCTTCTCGTTTATCAGGTGATAGGTCGGCTTGTCGGTTTCGCCTTCACGCAACAGGGGCACGTGAATGCTCACGTAATCAGCGCCGCCGAGCGCCTCCTCAAGATCGACATATTTGATCCAAGTTTTCTCCTTCTGAATTCCGCGGGCTTGTCGCAGATCCATCAGCTCCTGAATTGCGCCGATGAACTTGTCATTATGATACGCCGGATCGTAGCAAAGAATGTTCATGTCGAAGCCGGAACATTTCTTGATCATCGCCAGCCCGATTCGACCGGTTCCGATGATCGCAATTGTTTTGCCCGTAACTTCGTCGCCAAGAAACGGCAGGAACGGATGCCATGACGGCCACCTGCCTTCGCGCACCAGGCGTTCGCTCTGCCACATTTTGCGTGCCAGCATCCCCATCATGAAAAACGCGAACTCAGCCGTCGCCTCGGTCAGCACCTCGGCCGTGTTTGTAAACGGGACTTTGTATTTGTTGGCGTCGGCGCGGTTGATGTTGTCGAAACCGACTGCGATTTGCGCCACCACTTTGAGCGTGCCCTTTCCGGCCTCGAAGACTTCTGCGTCAATCGGATCGCGCAGGGTCGTGATGAGCGCGTCGACTCCAGTCTTCACTTTTTCGATGATCAACTTCTTCGGCGGCGCTTCCGGGCCTTGGAAAACTTCCAGCTCATAGCCCTGCTGGCGAAGTCGGTTCTCCACCGGCTCGCCTATACGCGATGTGGCAAAAACGCGAAAAGGTTTCTTAGCGGTCATGAAGCGAATATCTCAGGAAAGCAGGAACGCAGGAAACTTCCCGAATCAAGAAACAATTCCTGCTTTC
This sequence comes from uncultured Chthoniobacteraceae bacterium, assembly GCA_964523205.1. Lineage (GTDB taxonomy): Bacteria > Verrucomicrobiota > Verrucomicrobiia > Chthoniobacterales > UBA10450 > AV40. The sequence goes on from CAZFZG010000201.1 coordinate 2,860, forward strand.
CTGTGTTCCTCAGAGATTTTTTTCGGCCCACTCCCGAACGCGGTCGAGCGCCTTTTCGATGTTCTCGATTGAGTTCGCGACGCTGAAGCGCAGATAGCCTTCGCCGAAATCGCCAAAGGCGGTCCCGGACAACGCCGCTACGCCGGCCTGGTCGAGCAACGCATCGGCCAGTTTCTTCGAAGGCCAACCAGTCTTGGTGATATTTGGAAAAACGTAGAACGCGCCCTTTGGCAGACGGCACGAAAAACCTTTGATCCGGTTCAAACCTGCGACCATTACATCGCGGCGTTTCCTAAACTCGGCGCACATCTTATCGACCGATTCCTGAGGGCCGCGCAACGCTTCGACTCCGGCGACCTGGGTAAAACTCGCAGTACATGAGCTGGAATTGGTCATCAACCGGGCGACGTGCGTAGCCAGATCGGCGCGCATCACACCGTAGCCCATCCGCCAGCCAGTCATCGCGTAAGTCTTGGAAAAACCGTCGAGCAAGATCGTCCGCTCCTTCATCCCATCGACCGACATGATTGAATGATGTTCACCCTCGAAAATCAGCCGGCTGTAAATCTC
>CAZFZG010000202.1:0-3426 GCA_964523205.1 uncultured Chthoniobacteraceae bacterium
GAATTCGAAAAGCAACTTTCACAAACGCTCGAGGAAATAAAATCGCAGGGGCTCTACAAAACTGAGCGCATCATCACTTCGCCCCAGGACGCGCACATCAAAGTCGCCGGCGGCAAAGAAGTGCTCAATATGTGCGCCAATAATTATCTCGGACTGGCAGATCATCCCGAGCTGATCAAAGCCGCCAAAAAAGCGCTCGACGATCACGGACTCGGCATGGCGAGCGTCCGTTTCATTTGTGGAACCCAAGACATTCACAAGGAGCTTGAAGCGGCCCTCACAAAATTCCTGGGAACCGAGGACACGATCCTTTATCCGAGCGCGTTCGACGCGAACGGCGGATTGTTCGAAACGTTGCTCACTGAAAAGGACGCAGTAATCAGCGACGAACTGAATCACGCGTCGATCATTGACGGCATCCGGCTCTGCAAAGCGCAACGCTTTCGTTACAAGCACAACGACATAAACGATCTCGAGGCGAAGCTGAAAGAAGCAAGCGGCGAGCGGTTTCGTTTGATCGCAACCGATGGTTGTTTCTCAATGGACGGAACCATCACCGACCTAAAATCGATTGTCGATCTCGCCCAAAAGCACAACGCGCTGACAATGATCGACGATGCGCACGCGACCGGATTTCTCGGACCGAAAGGGCGCGGCACGCACGAGTACCGCGGCGTCATAGGGAAAATCGACATCATCACCGGCACGCTTGGTAAAGCGCTCGGAGGCGCCAGCGGCGGTTTTACTAGCGGCCGCAAGGAGATTGTCGATCTTTTGCGGCAACGTTCGCGCCCTTACTTGTTTTCCAACACCGTCGCGCCGCCCATTGTCGCCGCGGTTCTGAAAGCGCTCGAAATTTTGACGAAATCGACCGAGCTGCGCGACAAGCTAGAAGGGAACACCAAATATTTTCGCGACGCAGTGACGAAGGCCGGACTCACCATCAAACCCGGCGTCCATCCGATCGTTCCGATCATGATTGGCGACGCCGCCAAATCACAAAAGTTCGCGGCGCGCATGCTGGACAAAGGCGTTTACGTCATCGGCTTCTTCTATCCGGTGGTGCCTCATGGCACCGCGCGCGTGCGCACCCAAGTCTCCGCCGCGCATTCGCGCAAAGATCTGGAATTCGCAGTCAACGCTTTCGCCGAAACGAACGAAGAATTGAAAGATCAGTGACCGGTGCACCCGAGATATCGGTCTGGTTGACTGCTGTTTTTCGTTGCGACAATTGTCGAGACAAGGACCGCCGCCGACAAATTCATGATGCAAATCAACCAGACCATCTGAGTTCTCGCCACCGATTCGAGCACAGGCCGTGCCAACTTATCGATCGTCGATATATCAAATTGCCAATCGCGAATGGCGCAACGCTCAACCTTCAAGGAATTTTCGCTTCATCGCATTTTCGCCAAAGCGTTCTCGAACAATCCGGCTTCAGCGCGCGTCTTGGAAAAAGCCGGCTTCGTTTTGGAAGGCCGTCTGCGCAAAAACGTCATCAAAGACGGACAAATTCTCGATTCGCTTCTTTACGCCAAGACAATGTAACATCGCGCCGATGCATTATCTCGTGATCGAGAAATTCAAAGACGCGCCGGCGATTTATAAGCGGCTCGGGGACAAGGGTCGGATGATGCCGGAAGGATTGAATTACATTTCGAGTTGGATCGACCACAACCTGAAAACCTGCTGGCAGATCATGGAGACCGAGGACTTCGTGCTGCTCGAGCGATGGATCGACAACTGGAAGGATTTGATGGAGTTCGAGATCGTTCCAGTGCATTCGTCAGCCGAAGTTCGCGAGATGATAAAAGCGAAAGGAAGTTGATATGGCAGAACAAACCGAACCTCCTGTTATTGTTCGCGGCACGGCCGCGGATTTTGCCCAGAAAATCGAAATCGGCACGCACCGAATCGACGCCGACGAACCCGTTTCCTTCGGCGGCACCGACAGCGGACCTTCGCCCTACGATCTCATCCTCTCCGCGCTGGGCGCCTGCACTTCAATGACAATCGGCCTCTATGCCCGAAAGCGAAGATGGCCACTCGAGAAAATCACCGTCTCGCTTCGTCACTCGAAAATTCACGCCCAGGACTGCGAGGAATGCGAAACGAAAGAAGGCCGGATCGATCGGATTGAACTCGAAATTCACCTCGACGGCGCGCTCACGAACGAGCAGCGCGCCAAGCTGATGGAAATTGCGGAAAAGTGCCCGGTCCATCAGACGCTCACCTCCGAGATCAACATCAAAAGCCGAGCTGTTTAAGCGGCCGGCGCCTCACTGTTCGTGCAACGCGATGGATGAGCCGACCCAGGTCTTATCTTTATTGAAGTCGACGCCCATCATTTTGCCCTGACTCATTCGGACGAGATTGTTTACAAGCGTCGGCGCTGGATCTTCCTCCGGCCAGACAAACATCATTCGAATCTCGGCCTTTGACTTCGGACCGTCGACCGTCGGCACGAACGCCGCGTACGCGACCTTCTTTTGCAGAATCCATTGATGCGGATCTTTCAGGTTCGCGAGCTTTTCGCGCGTTGGCTCCATGTCGACCCCGAGGCCGGCGAATGAATACAGCGGCTTCAAAACGTAATTGTCGAGGGCTTCAGCTGTTGGGAATTGATCGGCGAAAAACGCCGGCGACGTGTGCGCCGTTTTCAAAAACGGCAGCGAATGTTTGCTGATCCGGAAATACCAATTTGGATGGCCGATCCATTTCACCTCGAGCTCATCTTGAAATCGAAAATCGAGATCGAGGTCGTTTCGCCGAAGCAGCTCGTCAAATATTACGCGATTATAAATTCGGTCGATTCGGGTTGTGACTCCGTCGCGATCGTAAAATAATTTCCGACCGCGCTTCCTTACGTTGGTCACGCAGACTGGGCTGATCCCGAGCATCGAGTCGGTCGCGGCGAAGTCGACACGCGTTTTCTGTTTCTCCGGCTCGATCTCGAGCAGAACCACGTTCTCCCTTTGCGCGTCAGCAATGATAGCGTGATCGAGCAATTCCAAATACGCGGTGTCGCGAATTCCGCCGAAGGACGAAGTCCAGTTCATTGGAATCGCCGGATACGATTTGCGCATGCAGCCGAGCAACAGCCATTGAAAACCGAAAAGGCTCGGGAACGCCTGCAATTCAATCAGGCGCGGCGCCAGCTCGCCATCTTCACTGCAAATTCCGAAATCGACGACCAAGAAATTCGGGTGTGCCGATTCGTTAGGAACTTCCAATTCTTTCGGAATGGCGGATTGGGAGTGGCGAACGAACTCCTGCGTCAGCGTCAGATCGACAATCTCTTTCGCCGCGCGTTGCAGTTCATCGGAAAATTCGCGGGTTAGAAAAATTGGCGTTTCCGAAACCCGAAAATCTGCCGGCCATTTCTCGGTTTCATTCACACACCGCAGCAGCGCGGCGTATTTCTCA
>CAZFZG010000203.1:0-3425 GCA_964523205.1 uncultured Chthoniobacteraceae bacterium
GTGAGTGCGATCTGCATTTTGCCGTTGTTAAGCGGAGCGGCGCGAAGCGATTGTTGATCCAGCATTTCTTCCACTGCGCGCGCGCAATTGTGCGCCGAATCCACAATCATGATTTGACGTTTCAATACCCGCCCAATCGCGGTGGTCAGCAAAGGATAATGAGTGCAGCCGAGCACTAGCGTGTCGATCTCATTATTCATCAACGGTTCGAGGTAACGCAAAATCACCCGGTCGGTTATTTCGTCGTTGAGCAATCCTTCCTCAATCATCGGGACAAGAAGTGGGCAAGCCTGGCTGCTCACGCGGACGCGTTCGTCCGCGGCACGCAGCGCCTTTTCGTAGGCGCCGCTGCGAATCGTCGCGCGCGTTCCGATTACCCCGATGTGGCGGTTGCGGCTCACCTCCAGCGCTGCTCGCGCGCCGGGCTCGATCACGCCGATGACTGGCACCGGGAATTTCTCGGTCAGCAGCGGTATTGCCACCGACGAAACCGTGTTGCAAGCCACGACCAGCGCCTTTGCATTTTCGTCGATCAACATGCCGGCGAGTTCCGTCGCGTAACGCTGCACGGTCTCGGCGCTTTTCGGACCGTAAGGCACACGGGCGGTGTCGCCGAGATAGGTGATGTTTTCGTTCGGCAGCAAATCGCGCAATGCCTTGACCACGGTCAGGCCACCGATGCCGGAATCGAAAACGCCAATGGGCCGCAAATCACTCATTTAGCGCCAAGAATGCCGGTTCGCTTTTCATTTTGCAAACCTCCTCCGGCTTCGGATGCTTGTCCGCGATGGCTGAGCTCTCCAAGACTTACGATCCGCGAACGGTTGAGCCGAAGTGGTACGGACGCTGGATCGACAATCGCGACTTCGAGGCGGATGCGAGCTCCAAGAAGAAGTCATTCTCGGTCGTGATGCCGCCGCCAAACATCACCGGTGTGCTCACTCTCGGCCACGTTTTGAATAATACGATTCAGGACATTCTCGCCAGGCGGGCGCGGATGCAGGGGTTTGAGGTGTTGTGGCTGCCGGGAATGGATCACGCCGGCATTGGAACCCAGACCGCAGTCGAAAAATGGCTGCGCAAGAACGAAGGCGTCACTCGCCGCGATCTTGGGCGCGAGAAATTTCTGCAGCGCGTGTTGGAATGGCAGGACAAACATGGAGGCATCATTATCCAACAACTCAAGCGCTTGGGCTGCTCAGCCGATTGGTCGCGTCAGCGTTACACGATGGACCAATCATACGTCCGTGCCGTTTTAGAAGTCTTTGTCGACCTTTACAAGAAAGGGCTGATCTATCGGGGCCGGCGAATGATCAATTGGGACCCGGCTGCGCAAACGGCGTTATCGGACGAGGAGGTCATCAACAAGCCTCAGCGCGGAAATTTGTATTACGTCCGCTACGAAATTGTCGGTCGGCCTGGAAAATTTTTGGAAGTCGCCACGACGCGTCCGGAAACGATCATGGCCGACACCGGGGTCGCGGTTCACCCAAAAGACAAACGCTATGTCGATCTCGTCGGCAAAGAGGTTTGGCGCCCGATGCCGCGTGAAAAAATTCCGGTTGTCGCCGATGACGCGATCGATCGTGACTTCGGCACCGGCGTTTTAAAAGTAACGCCCGCGCACGACACACTCGATTTCGAGATCGGTCAGCGCCACAAGCTGCCGGTCATCGACGTTCTGACGCCGGACGGGAAAATAAATTGCCAGGCAGTTCCGGAGTTACACGGACTCGATCGTTTTGAAGCGCGCAAGAAAGCAGCGGAGTTATTGCAGGAGAGGGGACTACTTTCGAAAGCAGAACCTTACGAAAACAACGTTGGCTTTAGCGACCGCAGCGATGTGCCAATCGAGCCGCGATTGAGCGAGCAATGGTTTTTGAAATATCCGAAGACGAAAGAAGCGCTTGCGGTGGTGAAGCGACATCTCATCCGTTTCTATCCGAAGCACTGGGAAAAAGTTTACGAGCAATGGATCAAAAATATTCGGGACTGGTGCATCAGTCGTCAGGTTTGGTGGGGACATCGCATACCGGCGTGGTACCGAAAAGAAAAATTCGAAATTCGAAATTCGAAATCCGAAATCTATGTCGGACTTAATCCACCGAAGGATTCGGAGAATTGGACTCAAGATAACGACACGCTCGACACCTGGTTCTCGTCGTGGCTGTGGGCCTATGAGACGATGGACGAGAAAACGCGGAAGAAGTTCTATCCGACGTCGGTTCTGGTCACTGGGCCGGACATTATTTTCTTCTGGGTCGCGCGAATGATCTTCGCCGGTCTCGAGTTCAAGCCGGGAAAATCCACCAAGACCGAAGACAACATTCCGTTCCACCACGTTTTTTTCACCAGCATCATTCGGGACAAGCAGGGCCAGAAAATGTCGAAATCACTTGGCAATTCGCCCGATCCGCTGGATTTGATCGACAAATACGGTGCGGATGGGCTGCGGTTTGGTCTGATGCGGATCGCGCCGAGCGGGCAGGACATTCGTTTCGACGAAAAACAAATCGAAGAAGGCCGGAACTTCGCCACCAAGCTTTGGAACGTCGCCCGCTTCCGCCAGATGCACGGACCAACGCAGGTCACGCCCAAAGAACTTGAATGCATTAAGCATTCAAGTTTCGGAACATTGTCGATCTACGCGATCGAAGTTCTAGCGGGGTTGAACGAGACGATCGACGGGATCGAGAAAGGATATCGCGACTACGAGTTCAATCAGATTGCGCAACGGCTCTATGATTTTATCTGGAGCGATTACTGCGACTGGTTCGTTGAAGCGGCAAAGACCGACATCTTCAGTGACGACGGGTCAAAGAAGAAATCAGCGCTGGCGGTGATGGATTATGTTTTGTCAGCGATCCCGCGGTTACTACACCCATTCATGCCGCACATTACCGAAGAGCTTTGGTCGCTGCTCGGCTTGGGAACTAAATCAATTCAGTTTGCGCCGCTACCAAAGAAGATCGCGTTGAAAGATATCGATCTTAAGAAACGGAAACTTGTCGCGGCAATTTACGAAACGGTTCAGGCCGGTCGGAATTTACGGGCGCAGGCGCGAATTCCGTCCAATCAGAAAGCGAAGTACGCGTTGCACTCCAGTCAAAAAGACTTAGCGAACGAGCAGGAAACAATCGCGCGATTACTCAACGCCTCAGAGCTGATTATCGATCCGAAATTCAAGGCTGGCCCCGGAACGCCCATCGCCACGACGAAATTGGGCGAGATCTTGCTCGTGGTCGAAGTCGATCTTTTGGCCGAGCGCGAACGGTTAGACAAGGAAATCGCGAAAGTAGAAGAGGAGTTGTGTACGGTCGAATCGAAGCTCGCCAACCAATCGTTTGTCGATCGCGCGCCGAGACAGGTTGTCGAGGAACACCAACACCGGAAAGCGAACTTTAGTGAGCAGCTCAAGAAACTGA